>CAOKPI010000024.1 GCA_948470605.1 uncultured Clostridium sp.
CATTATTATATTTTAGTTTATGATAAATGGATTTAAGAGATGTCAGTAGTACTCGGGTACTTTGATGTCTCTTTTTGTTTTATAAGGAGGAGTGAAAATTGAATGAAGAAAAGAAAAAATGTGGATTGTATATGAGAGTTTCAACAGAGGATCAAGCTAGAGAACGGCTTTAGTCTTCCAGAACAAAGAGAAAGATTAGAGTCTTTTTGTAAATTTAAAGGCTATGAGATAATAGACTATTACGAAGATGCAGGAATAAGTGCAAAAACTGGTAACCATAGACCAGAGTTTGAGAGATTAAAAAACGATATAAAAGCTAAAAAGATAAATACTATTGTTGCTCTAAAACTGGATAGAATAACAAGAAGCATCTATGATTGGGAAAACTTAATGACTTTTTTAGATGAAAACAATGCTTATTTAGATTGTGTAAATGATGAAATAAACACAACAAGTGCAAATGGTAAAATGATTTCAAGATTATTGATGAGTGTTAGTCAAAATGAAATCGAAAGAACAAGTGAAAGAACAAAAGTAGGTATGGCAGGAGCAATAAAACAAGGACGTATTCCTCATGTTGCTCCATTAGGATATAAGCACGAAGATAAGAAATTAGTAATTGATTACTCAACTAAAGATATTGTCATTAGAATATTTGATTTATACTATAATGGCTATTCTTATCAGAAAATAAGCAATCTGTTCAAAGAAGAAAAAGTATTAGGAAAAGATAATTGGAGAGATTCAACAATTATGGGTATTTTAGAAAATGAAATATATAAAGGCGATTTTGTTCATGGTAAGAAAACTAAACATCCTACTTATTATGAAGATGTTGTTGAGCCTATTATCTCAAAAGAAATGTGGGCAGATTGTCAAGTGCAGAAAAAGAAAAATTCAAGAAGTTATAAAAGGACACTAACATATTTATACTTACAAAAGTTAAAATGTCCTAAATGTGGAAGAGTTTTAGGTGGCAAAGCTACTACAAAGAAAAATGGCAATGCCTATTTTTACTATTATTGTAATGATTGTAAGATTGAATTTAAAGAAAAAGTTATAAATGATTATTTCAATCAATTTATTAGTGATCTAGTAGAATATGACTCTGTTGTAAATCAATTCTTCTTACCTATGATAAAGCAAAAATTCGATGAGCCTAAAGAACAATTGGAAAAAGAGATAAATGAGCAGAAAAATAAACTTGAAAGAATTAGAAAAGCTTATATTGGTGGTGCATTTAATTTAGATGTATATAAAGAAGAAACAAATATTGTTGAAAAAGCAATAAAAGAATTAGAGAATAAATTAAATACTACTAATTGTGCAGAAGAATTAAGATTTACACCAAAAGATATTTTACTAAAACGAGATATTGATTTTATTAACAAAATTAAACTTGATAAAGAATATCAAGAAAAAACTAAAATTTGGAAAGATTATACTAGACAAGAACAAGCGGACTTAATAATGAAATATGTTGATGATATTGAATTAACTTTATTTGGTAACGAAGTAGTTGTAAAACAAATAAATTTTAGAGAATCAATTTGTAATCCTTGTCAAGAATTATTTGATAAAGGTTATATAGATACTACAAAACCTGCAATATTTGGTAATGTACTTGGCAATGTTAGATTTAGTAATTATCTAGCTGAAGAAGAATTTGGAGAAGTAATTATGAGATTAAGGCAATATTATGATGTTGGTTATGCAGAGGCAACATACTATGTAGATAAACAAGTATTTTATTTCAACTTTGCTGAAGATAATAGTGCTATTGTCAGAGTGTTCCCTTTAAAAGATTACTATAAACTAGATCCAGACAATAAAATGAAAACTTATGAATTTGGAATTATTTATATTCGTGAAGAAAATAAATTCCAAATGCAAGAAATTGATACAGCATTTGATTATATACCAGATGAAAGCAATGATAGTGTAATTTATACAAAAGAGTCTACTCCTATTTCAGTAGGTGTTAAGCCAGTAAAATTCTGCGAAGAAGATACAGAATAATTGTTGCAACTATATAAATATATCTACTATGTTTTGCAACAACAAATTAACGAGAACAAATTTGGATTTGCAATTAGCAAATATAAATTTTGTATCGAGTTAATTTGATAAATTTTAGCTCTGTGAGATAAAATTTATTGCCTCGCAGAGCCCCCATGTTATGATAGTATGTCATAACATATAGGGGGTTAGGACTTCCGTCAAGACGAAGTCCTGTGCTACGAAGAAATTTCAAAGGAGGTGCTTTTATGGAGCAAGAATTAGCATATTCTTTTCACTTGGGTAGTGATAAAAACAAAAGTAAATTAGCAAAGAAAGTTGCAAAAGAAAATGTATCTGGTACTACTTCTCTATCTAATAATGCAATTCAAAATGCAAAAGATTTATCAGATGTTAATAAGCATAACTTAAGAGATTATGATAATCAAACAGAACTAATTAGAAATATATATGGGACAAGTGATATTGTCAATGATGTTAAACAAGTATATTTAGACGAATTTGAACAAGCAAGACTAGAATATAACAACAAACAAACTCGTGAAGATAGAAAAATTGGAGATTACTTCAAAAAAGTATGTGAATCACAAAATGATATAGCTTGTGAAATTATAATAGAACTTGGAGATATGGACTTTTGGAACGATAAAGATGAAAGATATAGATTTAAAATGATTGATGTATATAATGAGCAAGTAAAGGACTTAATTAAAATTGTACCAGATTTTAAAATAGCAAATGCTACAATACATTTTGATGAAACATCTCCTCATTTGCATATTGTAGGTGTTCCAGTTTCTTATGATTGTAAAAGAGGAATGAAAAAGCAAGTAGTAAAATCAAAGTTATTTACTAAAACCACATTACCACAAATACAAGATAAAATGAGAAATGCTTGTATAAAGTCTTTTAATAAGTTCTATGATATGAATTTTAAGCTAAAAGAAAAGCAAAAAGGAAGAAATCAAGATATAAATGTTAAAGATATGGGTAATTATAGAGAAATCAAGAAACAATTAGCTAAAAAAGAACAAAAACTTGAAAAAGCAAATACACAAACTAAAAAACTGGATAATTCTAGTAAAGATATAACCGAATTATTAGATAATCTAAAACCTACTTTGATGAATAAAAATAATATGGTTATTTCAAACAAGGATGTCCAGAAAATCAAAAATTATACAAAAGATGTAAAAGATATAACCCAAACAGTTAGAAATGTAAATGACTTGAATATGGCGATTAAAGATTTTGAACATTCTGCTTTTGAAATAGAAAAAGAAAATTGTTCACTTAAATATGAAATAGAACTTAAAGATAGTGAAATCGGCACTTTAAAAAATGAACTCTCTACTAAAGATAAGATTATTAGCAAGTTACAAGCTGAAAAAGAAAAGATAAAACAAGAATTACAGAAATTTAAAGGATTTTGGCGTAGTTTAATGAAACATTTTCAAAATAAAATTGGATTTGACAAAGATGAGCAGTATAAATATGTTAGTGATGATTTATACAAAAATGGCATTTTTGATGACAACGACAATGAAATAGCAAATAATGTTAGAAGAAAAGTAAAAACAACAGATGAAATAGCTAATTTAAAGGATAAAAAGAAAAATGATACTAGATTTTAATATGGAGGTAATTTGATATGGAAGAAATGAAACAACAAAACAAATTAGAGTATTTAATTGATATGATAAAAGAAATGAATATAAAGGACAAATTAAGGCTTGCAATATGTATGAATGATAGTCAATGGCTTACTTTAGACTATGATAAAAAAGAAATGTATAATAAATTTGATACACACTTAAGAAAAATTGACGAGGAATATCGAACTACCTTAATAAATTTTGGACAAAGCAAATATTTTATTATAAATTTTGCTATGGCAAAACTTATGGAGATAGAACAGACTGATAGAAATAAAGTTGCTTTATATCTATTTAATAGCATTAGTCCTAAATAGATTATTTTAAAAAATATTAAAATTCCACTATTGTATTTATAAAAATTATGATATACTTTAATAAATGGAACTTTAGTCATTTTTTAGAAAAGGAGGCTTAATATAATGTTAAAAGGTAACTATGTTTCACTTACTCCCAATCTTTATAATTCTAGAATTACAGGAGATTCTTCAGAATGCAGATCAACATCTGGAACTTATAAAGTTGAAGGAAATAACATAATTTGGTGTTCGTTAAGTAGAGATGATGGAGAATATTTATGTGACTGGGATGCGACACCAAGTAGTAAGGGGTCTTTTGCAAATGGGTTTACGAATTATCGCTACGCAATTTATTATTCTACTAAAAGTGAAACTGAGAGTATTTCTCCAACTGAATATGAAGAAGAATTAATTGATATTATTTGTCAAGTTAAAGAAAATAATATCAAATCAGATGAAAAAATAAGAAAAATGGTTGCCGATGTTGTTTCAAAAAAACAAGGGCATAAGGTAGAACATGTTATTTGTAGTATAACAAACGATATAGAATTGGAAAGCTTAGAGAAAATACTAGATTCTTCTGATGTTGATACTTTCATAAAAGGTTATGTAGCTATGTTTAGTGGCTTAGAATTTTTACAAAGTGAAACATCAAGAGAAGCACCAAAAGGTGTGGAAGTTGCTAAAAATTTTGAAGTAGATTCTTTAGCGATATTTGATAGCGATTGTGTTAATATTGATAGAATTATGAATTATAAAACAAGAGAAGATGTGAGCTTTAAGAATAGTTCGGAATTATCAGATTTGATTGAAAGAGATAAGTTAGAAGATGAACAAATGCAAAGGGAATTTCAAGAACAAAGCAAATCAGCATATGATATTTTAAAAAATGTTAAATTGCCATCTTCAGTGTCTACCGAAGATTATACAGCAGAAGATGTAGATGATGAATATGATTATGCTACATTTTATGATAACCTATGGGATTCAGAGATTGATGAAACGATAGAAAACGAAACAATAGGTGATATAAATGCAGGAATAAATGAAATTAAAGATGGAATTTTGAACAAGAGAACAAATGATAAAGAAGAACCTAGGAGATAAATATATATGAAAAGTGATACAAGAATTGCTTATGCAGAAATTGAAGAGATATTAAGATATATGCCTAAAATATATGTTGATAAAATCCCAACAAAGTTAAGAGAGTTTTTTTTCAAGAAAGAGATGAAAAACATATCTTTAAATATGATAACTCAAAAAAACTAGCTAATCAAAATATTACTAAAAAAACTAGAACGTTATTAGCGATACTTAAATTAAATTATTGGTGTACTTCAGAAGATGAAAGAAATAGATGGAAAGATAAGTTTATTAAAAACGAAGAAAACCATCAAAAGTATTTAAGTGAAAAATATAACCCAGATGATTTATTCAAGAAAGCTATGAATGGCATTAAGGATAATATACAGCATATGGAATTAACAGAATATAAACAAAAAGGAATATTAGTTAAAATTCTGGAAAAAATAAAGAATCTTTTTAAAAATAGCTGAATATAAAATATCTTCTAGAAATGATTAAATTTTATCATACCTAGGAGATATTTGTTGTATCAAGCTATATTAGCTTGCAAGGATAACTTTAAATTCCTTCATAAATATTGTTACAAATCTATTGTAATTTATCAAAAATATGATATACTTTAATAAATTGATTGAGATTTGTATCAATCGTTATGAGAGAAAAGTTGTAGATAACTACGACGTCCGCTCCATTGAAAATAAAGGGGTGTATCAATTCACAATATTTTATATTTTATCAATTAGCGTAATTTTAGCGTAATTACAGTAAAAATGAAAATGCATAAAATTAATGCAATTTTAATGTAACACCAAGAAAATCACAAAAAGATAAGTGAGAAATTAGAATAGGTTATCTAATTTATAACAAAACACTTGATTTTTACTATCAAATATGGTATAAATATATTGAGTGGTACGCAAGAAACTTTCAAAGCCTTGAGTCATTTTTTATATAATTTGGAGGTAATATTGAAAGAATAAAGACCAATAAACAATTAATTGAATATTTAATATCTAAAAACGTAATTATAGAAGACAAAGCACAGGCATTAAGAAATTTAGAAAAATATTCATATTATTCTATTATTAATGGATATAAAAGTGTTTTTAAAGATGGAAATAATAGTTATAAACCTAATGTTACTTTTGAAGAAATATTTGCTCTATATGAGTTTGACAAAAACATAAAAGCTATATTTTTAAAAATTACTTTAGAAATTACTAAAACAAATACTTGTAAACTTAACAATGATAAGAAATATATCTGCACACTCAGATAGACTATTCTGTTATCGTAACAAGTATTACATTAGTTTTAAGAATATAGATAAAAACTATAAAAGAAAAGAAAGCTTACATTCAGTTGATATAAATGATATATTAAGAATAATGGGATTTAATGTATAAAAAATATAACTTTATAATATAATAATTATGAGTGGTACTTAGAAAACTTTCGAAGCTCTAAGTCATTCAATAATAGCCTAGAGTCTACTTAAAGATTCTAGGTGTTTTTATATTTATTATATACATTTTTTCAAATATATGCTATACTAATTTTAACAGTTGATAAGTCAATTATTTTTTGAGCAAAATGTGGGAGGAACCCTATCAAAAATAGGCAATTTTTTCGCAAATAACCTCCTAAAATGCTCCAACGACGTATCTGTTGGAATAAGATAAAAAGGAAACAATAGATATGAACTTATTTAAAATCACAAAAGGAGGAAATACGTGAGAAATTATAATGAGAATGCAGAAAATACAAAACAGTTATATGTGGGATTACAGAGCTTTTTTAAAAAGGATGTAGGAATAAAAGAAATGATATCAAAATTAGCACCAACAGAAATGGAGGATTATAATGAAGAAAAAAGATTTTTGATAAAATTAGAGAAATATTTCATATAAATGACTGATTTTAAATGACTATGAAAGGTAAAATAAAAAAGGAGAAAAATCACCATGAAAAAAGCAAAATTTGCTATACAAGGAATGACATGTAGCAGTTGTTCCTCACATGTAGAAAAAGCAGTCAGCAAGCTAGAAGGCATACAAAATGTCAATGTCAACCTATTATCCAACAACATGACTGTCAATTATGACGAAACAATCCTAGACGACAAAACAATCATAGAAGCAGTCATCCATGCTGGTTATGGAGCAACCTGTGAAATGCCAAAACAACCCAAGAAAAAACAAGAAAAAGCAGACCATAAAACAGAACTTATTATAAACATGAAAAAAAGACTCATCATTTCAATTTGTTTTTTGGTGCCACTCATGTATATTGCCATGTATCATATGTTCGAACAATGGTTTGGAATACCAGTGCCATCCATGATAACTAAGGTATTTCATGGAGTGGAAAATGCCATCAATTTTGGACTAACACAATTTTTATTATTGCTTCCCATTTTATATGTCAATAGGAATTATTTTATTGTTGGGTTCAATAGACTATTCAAAGGAAGCCCTAACATGGACTCCTTGATAGCCATTGGTAGTGGAGCGGCAACCGTGTATGGAATCTTTGCCATTTATATGATTGGATATGGATTGGGACATGACCAAATGGAATTAGTAGAAAGATACAGAATGGACCTCTATTTTGAATCAGCAGGAACCATTCTTACCTTAATAACCCTAGGAAAATATTTAGAAACAAAATCAAAAGGAAAAACAAGTGATGCCATTCGTAAATTAATGGATTTAGCACCTAAAACAGCAACCGTTATTAGAGACAATAAAGAAATTGAAATAGATTTAGAAGAAATTGTAGTAGGGGACATTCTAGTCATTCGACCAGGAGGAAGCATTCCAGTAGATGGCATTGTGATAGAAGGAATTTCATCAGTTGACCAAGCTAGTATAACAGGAGAAAGCATACCAGTAGAAAAAACAGAAGGAGACAGCGTGGTTTCTGGAACCATCAATAAAACTGGATATTTCAAAATGAAAGCCACCAAAGTAGGAGACAATACTACACTTTCACAAATTATAAAATTAGTAGAAGAAGCCAGTAATTCCAAAGCACCAATAGCAAAAATAGCAGACAAAGTAAGCTCTATCTTTGTACCAACCGTCATTGCAATTGCAGTTTTTACCGTTATCATTTGGGTAATGACCGGACAAAGCTTTGAATTTGCTTTCACAATGGGGATTGCTGTTTTGGTAATATCGTGTCCATGTGCCTTAGGTTTAGCAACACCAGTAGCTATTATGGTAGGAACAGGAAAAGGAGCCGAAAATGGTATTTTGATTAAGTCAGCGGAAAGCTTAGAATTATTGCATTTAGTAGATACTGTTGTTTTAGATAAAACAGGAACCATCACAGAAGGAAAGCCAAAAGTTACTGACATCATAACGACATTAAAAGAACAAGAATTGTTGAAAATAGCAGGAAGTTTGGAGAAAAATTCAGAACATCCCTTAGCAGAAGCCATTTTGCAAAAAGCAAAAGAACAATCAATTGAATTATCCGAAATAAAAGAGTTTGTCGCTGTTTCTGGTAGAGGAGTAAAAGGAAATATAGAAGGAGAAAACTATATTGGCGGAAATTTAGCATTTATGAAGGAAAATAACATAGATATCAATAAAGTAATTTCACAAAGTGAGCAATTACTAAAACAAGGAAAAACCGTTTTGTATTTTGCCAATGAAAATGAGGTAATTGGTATGGTGGCAGTAGCAGATACCATAAAACCTACTAGTTATCAAGCCATTGAAGAATTAAAAGAGAAAAAATTAGAGGTTGTTATGCTGACAGGAGACAATATAATGGTAGCAGAAACAATTGGCAATGAACTTGGCATAGATAAAGTAGTTTCAGAAGTTCTACCACAAGATAAACAGAAAGAGATAGATAAGCTACAAAAACAAGGAAAAAAAGTAGCCTTTGTAGGAGATGGCATGAATGATAGCCCAGCATTGATGAAAGCAGATGTTGGGATGGCAATTGGCTCTGGAACTGACATAGCCATAGAATCAGCTGATATTGTTTTAATGAAAGACAATTTACTAGATAGCGTAACAGCAATTGCTTTGAGTAAAGCTGTTATTAGAAATATAAAAATGAATTTGTTTTGGGCATTTTTCTATAACACAATCGGAATACCAATTGCATGTGGGGCTTTTTATCCGATTTTTGGATTAAAATTAAATCCTATGATAGGGGCAGCAGCGATGAGTTTAAGTTCAGTTTGTGTTGTTACCAATGCTTTAAGACTAAGAAAATTCAAATTAAATCATAGAAATAATAAAAAGGATGAAAAGGAGGAACGTTTCATGAATGAAATGGTAAAAACAATTAATATAGAGGGAATGCAATGTAATCATTGCAAAATGACAGTAGAAAAGGCTTTGAGTCAGTTAGATGGTGTTACCAAAGTAGAGGTCAGTTTAGAGGAGAAAAAAGCAGTCATTACATTACAAAAAGAAATAGAGGATAGCAAAATAAAAGAAATAATAGCAAATGTGGGATTTGAAGTAAGTGGAATGGAATAAAAGTATGGCGAATTTGGGTCTGTCCCAAACTCGCCACTCATCATAATTTTTTCATTTTCCCTAAGAACATGAAAAGGTGTAAAATACCTTAAATCAATCTAGATTACAAATACTTTTTTAAAGTCTCTACACTATCTTCTTGCATAACCACAAAATCATGCAAGATATTTTCTACATCTGGAGCCACATCATCATTTTGATTGATTAATCGTCTACCTTCAATGATTCCCATATTGGTACCTTGCATTAATAATTCTGATAACTTAGAAGTAGTGCTATCTGTCATAGTTTTCATTTGTATGCCATACCAAGTCATCATTTTATTCATAGCATTTGTCTCATGAGGTTCTTTCATACTATAATCAGAATACAAATCATTGACTCTTTGAGAAATTTTTTTGTATTTGCAATATTCTGTCTTCAAAACGTTTTTGAAATCACTGTCAGTAACTTTTTCAGCTACATACGAAATAGCATCCATTCCCATTGTAGCACCTTTATTGACTTCATCTAAAATATTTAGGTTTTGATTTTCCATAAAACACTCCCATTCTTGGTAAAAAATTACCAGTTCTTTTATTACTTAATTAGTATGTACCAAAAATAGAAAAACATGTATATAAGACATGATTTTTGCTGATGTCCTTAGCTGTGCAAGCATTTGAATATCACGATGCTTGAGAAATGTTGAAATTTGTGATAAAATACTCAAAAAATGGAATGGGACATGGGGACGTACATAATGTCCCAATTATAAATAATAGATTATACATTCAGTTAGTAATTTTAAGTATAAGGGACATTATGTACGTCCCCATGTCCCAAGAAATAAGGTGAAAAATAATGTTAAATCAATTTACAAGAACAGAAGCGTTAATTGGAAAAGAGGGAATCGAAAAACTACAAAAGGCGAAAGTAGCTATATTTGGCATAGGAGGAGTCGGCTCTTATGTCGTAGAAGCATTAGCAAGAGCAGGAATAGGAAAATTTATATTAGTGGACAAAGATATAGTGGATATAACTAATTTGAATCGACAAATCATAGCAACTAGAAAAACAATAGGAAGAGCAAAAGTAGAGGTAGCCAAAGAAAGAATTTTAGAGATTAATCCAAATGCCAAAGTAGAGATACATCAAGAATTTTTCATGCCAAACAGCAATGGGATTTTAGATGGTACGATTGATTGCCTAGTAGATGCAGTAGATACGGTAACTGCCAAAATTGAATTAGTTATGAGAGCGAAGCAACAAAATATACCAATGATATCTTGTATGGGAACAGGAAATAAATTAGATGCGACTCAATTTGAAGTGGCAGATATTTATGAAACGAGTGTATGTCCTTTGGCAAAAGTGATGAGAAAAGAATTAAAGGCAAGAGGCATTAAAAATCTGAAAGTAGTGTATTCTAAAGAGGAACCAATCAAACGAGACGAAGCAAATGCCAATACACCAGCAAGTATATCATTTGTGCCATCCGTTGCTGGACTAATCATAGCGGGAGAAGTCATAAAAGATATGATGAATCGTTAAGGAATATATTAAAATTTTATTAAGTTTGCAAGTCTTATATTGATAATTGATTTTCTTTATGATAGCATAAAAATAGATACCATATAAAAAAGAAAGGGATTTTATGAGCAGAAAAAACAAAGTAAAAATATTTAAGATTATTTTAACAATAGTAGTATTAGCAATATTAGTAGGATTAATGATATATTTATTTCCCGTCATGAAAAATTTAGCCACCTTAGAAGGACAAGTAGCATTTAAAGAAAAAAGTAGAAAACTCGGGAATATGGGGATTGCTATCCTTATTTGGGCTTCAAGTGGCACAAATATTTTTAATTATTGTACCAGGAGAGCCAATCGAAATCTTAGCAGGTATGTGCTATGGTAGCGTATGGGGAACCGTATTTATTATGGTATCAGCATGTATGATATCAACCATAATATATTTGTCAGTTAGAAAATTTGGAAGAAAATTTGTGTGTGATTTTTGTGATGAGAAGAAAATAGCAAAAATCGAAAATAGTAAATTATTTCAAAATCCTAAAAAAATAGAAATGATTATGTTGATATTATTTTTAATACCAGGAACGCCAAAGGATTTTTTAGTTTATATAGCAGGACTATTACCAATCAAACCAATCAGGTTTATTCTAATATCAACTTTTGCTAGATTTCCATCTGTTATTACCTCAACCTTAGCAGGAGAAAATCTTGTAGATGGAAATTGGGAAAGAGGAGTTTTTTTATATATAGCAATATTTGCATTGATAGCAATTGTTATATTCATTTTTAATAAATTGGATAAAGATAAAATAGCAAAAAAGGCAATTAAGATAATAAAATGATGGTAGGAAGGGAGTAAAAGTATGAGAAAAATATATATTGTATTGACACATACAGGTACTATATTATCACAAATTATAAAAAAATATACCAAAGATGAATTTTCCCATGCCTCCATTGCACTAGACATTGAATTAAAAGAAATGTATAGTTTTGGAAGATTAAATCCATACAATCCTTTTTGGGGTGGATTTGTGCATGAATACATAGACAAAGGGACTTTTAAAAGATTTTATCGAACAAGAACGAAAATTTTTTCTTTGGCAATAACAGATGAGCAATATGAAAACATAAAAAATAAGATAAAACAGATAGAACAAAAGAAAAAAGAATATACTTTTAATATATTGGGATTATTTGCAGTCGGATTTCATAAAAGAATAAAAAAGGAGAAATCATTTTATTGTGCTGACTTCGTGAAATATGTATTAGAACAGGCGAAAATAGATATAAAATTACCAGAGGCGGTAAAACCAGAGGATTTTAAGAAAATAGAAGGATTGCAAGAAATATATAAAGGACTTTTAAAAGAATATCAAGTTTCCAAAACCAATCAAGATAAGGATAAAATAGTATGAAGAAATCTGTGAAAATTTTATTAATAGTGGCATTATTAGTAATACTGGTTATCGTAATTTTAATCATAAAAAGCAATCATAAAATAGTAGTATGTATCGATGCAGGTCATGGAGGAGACGATGTAGGGGCAATTTTGGATAAAAGATATGAAAAAGACGATACTTTCGAAATAGCAAAATTAGTAAAAAAATATTTAAAAAAGCAAAATGTAAAAGTAATCATGACACGAAAGAAAGATAAATCAGTCAGTTTAGAAGAAAGATGTAAAATAGCTAACAACAAAAAGGCAGATTTTTTTGTGTCTATCCATAGAAATAGTGCCAAAACAGGAAATGGAATCGAAATATGGTGTAATAGTAACAAAAGAGAAGAAGATACTAACCTTGCCAACACTATCTTAGAAAAACTACAAAATACGGAAATTCAAAAAAATAGAGGAGTTAAATATGGCACGATAAATGGAGAAAATTCAGATTATTATGTCTTAAAAAATACCAATATGACTAGTTGTTTAATTGAATTAGGATTTATAACCGATGAAAGGGATAACCAATTATTAGATTCTCATAAAAAAGAATATGCCAAAGCAATTGCTGATGGAGTCATTCAAACCATCGAAAGCAAAAAGTAGGAAAGAATAAGAAATTTTCCTGCTTTTTATTTGATTTGGTGTGACTGTTGGCGAGTTTGGAACAGAACCAAACCTGTCCCAAAAGTAGCCAAAAGGGGTATCATGGTGCCTGTCCCAGAAGATACCTCTGGGACACATTGTGTTATTTGCGATTTTATGATATGATGAGAGCAATAAAAGGAGGAGATGAAAATGGCAACAACAAATGAATATATAGAATATGTATGTGAACAAATTGATGGTATTGGAGAGGTAAGATACAAGAAGATGTTTGGAGAATTTATGGTATATGTCAATGATAAGCCAGTTATTATCGTTTGTGACAATATACCATTTGTGAAAAAGTTAGATTGCATAGAATCAATGATGACAGAAGCAGAAACAGGTTGCCCATACAAGGGAGCGAAAGAACATTACATATTAGATATTGATAATATTGAATTTTGCAAAACTGTTGTAACAGAATTAGAGAAGGTAACACCAATTCCAAAACCAAGAAAAAAGAAAGAGAAATAGGTGATGCCTTCCCAAAATGCACATAAAAGGAGGAAAGATGTCTTTAATTCATGTGAAAGATGTAACCTTTGGATATGAAGGAAGTTCGAAAAATGTATTTGAGAATGTATCTTTTCAGATAGATACGGATTGGAAACTAGGACTTATTGGTAGAAATGGCAAGGGGAAAACTACGTTTTTGAAATTGCTATTAGGCGATTATACATACAAAGGAACTATAAGTAAAAAGGTAGATATTGATTATTTTCCTTTTACCATTCAAGAGAAAGAAAAAATGGCAATTGAATTGGTAAATGAGATGGCACCTAATGTAGAAGATTGGAAAATCATCAGGGAATTGAATTTGCTAAATACGGATGCTGAAATTCTTTATAGGAGTTTTCGTACATTAAGTGGTGGCGAGCAAATGAAAATTCTTTTGATTAGCTTATTTTTAAAGGGGAATAATTTTTTATTGATTGATGAACCTACCAATCATTTGGATAGTGAGACAAGAAGTCAATTAATAGGATATTTAAAGAAAAAGAAGGGATTTATTGTAGTATCTCATGATAGGAATTTTTTAGATCAGGTGGTGAATCATATTATTTCTATTAATAATGCGAATATTGAAATTCAAAAAGGTAATTTTTCTTCGTGGTATGAAAATAAACAAGCACAAGAACATTTTGAATTAATGCAAAATGAAAAATTAAGGAAGGATATTAAAAAGTTAGAAATAGCTTCAAAAAATACAGCTAATTGGTCGGATAAAATTGAAAAATCTAAATATAATACAAAAAATTCTGGTTCCAGTATTGATAGAGGCTATGTAGGTCATCAATCTGCTAAAATGATGAAGAAATCCAAAGTAATGGAAAAAAGAATGGAAAAGTCGATAGAACAAAAGTCTAACTTACTAAAAAATATGGATAAAAATGATAGTTTGAAAATCATTCCATTGGAAAGTAAAAAAAATTCATACATAATAGCGAAAGACTTACAAATAAAGTACAGTGACAAAGCGGTATTTCTACCTGTTTCATTCGAAATAAAAAAGGGAGATAGAGTTGCTATTACTGGAAAAAACGGAATAGGAAAATCAAGTATATTAAAGTTGATTTTGGGGAATAAGATACCATATGGGGGAACTTTAAAAGTAGCAAATGACTTAAAAATATCTTATGTATCACAAAGTGCAGAAAGTTTGAAGGGTAGTCTTAGAGAATTCACAAGCCAAAATCAAATAGATGAGAGTGTTTTTAGGGCTATGTTGTCTAAAATGGGAGTTTCTAGTGAGGAATTTGAGAAGGATTTGAAATATATGAGTGAGGGACAAAAAAAGAAGGTTTTGTTGGCAAAGAGTATTTCAGAGATGGCTCATATTTATATCTGGGATGAACCACTTAATTATATTGATATTTTGACGAGAGTCCAAATAGAAGAGGCGATTTTAAAGGCTCGGGATGACTCTTGTTTTTGTGGAACATGATGAGACTTTTGTCAAAAAAGTGGCGACTAAAGTAGTTGATTTAGATGAATATAGAAAATTAGTTTTAAATTTATTAAAGGATAATTTTAGAGGCTAGAGGAGGAAAACATGTTATTAATAGGGATAGGATTATTTATTCCATTTTTAGGAACAATGCTTGGTTCAGCCATGGTATTTTTTATGAGAAATAAAATGAATCATAGAATAGAAAAATTGCTGTTAGGATTTGCTGCAGGAGTTATGATAGCAGCTTCTATCTGGTCTTTGATGATGCCATCAATAGAAATGGCAGAAGAGCAAGGGAAAATAGGATGGATTCCAGCTGTCATAGGATTTTTATTGGGAGTAGTATTTTTGTTAGCTTTAGATAGTTTAATTCCTCATTTACATTTAAAAAATGATAAACCAGAAGGAGTCAAATCAAAACTAAAGAAAACAACCATGATGATGTTAGCGGTAACATTGCATAATATACCAGAAGGAATGGCTGTTGGTGTAACCTTTGCAGGAGTCACGATTGGAAACACAGGAATAACAATAGCAGGCACCATAGCATTGGCTATTGGGATTGCAATTCAGAATTTTCCAGAGGGAGCCATTATATCCATGCCACTTAAAAGTCAAGGGATATCAAAAACAAAAGCATTTTTATATGGTACACTTTCAGGAATCGTAGAACCAATAGGGGCAATTCTTACCATATTACTTACCAGTGTAATAGTTCCAATATTACCTTATTTGTTGTCGTTTGCGGCAGGAGCAATGATTTATGTAGTGGTTGAGGAATTAATACCAGAGTTACAATCAGGAGAACATTCTAATATTGGTACAATAGGAGTAGCAATTGGTTTTTCCATTATGATGGTTTTAGATGTAGCGTTAGGATAATTTATCAGTTAATTATCAATGAAAGGTTTCAATAAAACATAAAAATAATTTCCCAAAATGATACAAACAAAGCCTTAAGACCCTTGGAAATACTACGATGTTAAAATCAGTTGACAAAGTTCCAACCCAAATTGATAGAAAGCAACGAAAAAAACAAGTATAATTTTAGGGATAGAGAGGGGGAAATAAAATGGACTTAGGAGAAAGATTATTTGAACTAAGAAAATCCAAAAATTTAACACAAGATGAAGTAGCAGAAAAATTAAAAGTAACAAGACAAACTGTTTCTAAATGGGAAACTAATCAAAGTACACCAGATTTTGACAAAATAGTTCCTTTATGTGAGCTATTCGAAATAGGGGTAGAAGAATTATTAACAGGTAAAAAACCAGAAGAAATTCAAGAAAAGCAGGAAAAAACAGAAAATAACGAAGAAAAAGTATTAACTAAACAAGAGGTAAAAGAGAAATCGGCAAAAGTAGTCAGTAGTTCTATTTTCATTTATATTGCAGCTATCGCATTTCTTATGATAGCCATTCCAGTCCAACATGTCAATCCTGTAGTAGCAACTTCTGTATTTTTATTATTAGTTGGTTGGGCAACAGCTAGAATTATTAGAAATTATATGTCAATGCCAAAATTTGAAAAGACAAAAGAAGAAAGAAAACAGGAAAGAGTGGTCAAGCAAATCAATGCAATCATTGGTTCTATTTGTGTAGCCATTTATTTTATTGTAAGCTTTGTAACGATGGCATGGCATATTACATGGATTATCTTTATTATTGATGGTCTAATATGTCAAGTTGTTAAACTAATATTTATGCTAAAGGGGGAGGAAGAAGATGAGTAAGAAAACGCCAATTATTTTTGCCATCATTTTATTGACTAGTATCATATTCTGTTTGGTTATGTTTTTAGTTACCTATTTATGTGGTGGAAAAATTAGTTTAATCAATATCGGAGAGAGAAATAGTAAGGTCATTTATGATAAAGATTTCCCACTAGAAGATGTAAAAAACATAGAAATAAAACAAGATATGGGAAATGTTATTGTTAAGGAAGCAATGAATGATAAAATTCAAGTAATTGCTTATGGAGAAACGGAAGAAGATATAAAAGTTGATTTCAATCATGATAAATTAGCAATTGATGGTACAACCCAAAAAAGAATTACATTTTTTAGTTTTGGAAATGTCAAAAAGGACATTATTGTATACATACCTTCTAGTTATACCAATGAAATTAAAATTACAAATGATTTAGGAAATTGCGAGATTAGCAATTTAGAAAATGTAACATTATTAGATATTGATTGTGATGCAGGAAATGTAGAAGCGAATAAAATTAAAAATGCCAAGATAAAATGTGATATGGGAGAGGTAGAAATACAAGAAATAAAAAATCAATGTGATATAGCTGTTAATGCTGGAAACGTAGACATTTCGAAACTTTCCATTCAAGAAGATTCTAATATAAAAGCTGATTTAGGAAATGTAGAAATCAGTGAAATTAATGATATTTATATAGATGCACAGGTAGACTTAGGAAAAGCTAATATAAATGGTAGTAATCGAGATTCCAATGTTACCTTGAAAATACAATGTGATTGCGGAGATATTAAGGTAGGGAAATAAATGAAAAAGTAAACCATATTTTATTGAGAGTTATACTCTATGAAATATGGTTATTTTCTTTAAAAAAATAAATAATTAATTAAATGTCGGAAAAAAGTTGTGGACGAAATAAAACGAATATGTAATTAAAGATTTTAATTTAACAAATTTCAGAAATAATATTTACAAACGTACAACACAATGATAAAATTGTAGTACGTTTGTAATGGGGGTTAATATGAAAGTTGAACAAATAGAAAAAGTTTTAAAAAGTAATAATGGATATATTACATCAAGTGAATTTGAACAAAATGGAATACCAAGAAGATATATTCCTGAATTAATAGAAAAAGGATTAATTAGAAAAATAGCAAGAGGCTTATATATTCATAATGAGCTAATTGAAGATGAGTATTATATTTTACAAAAACGTTATAATAATGTTATTTATTCATATAATACGGCATTTCATTTACTAAATTTGAGTGAAAGAGCACCATATGAAATTGATGTAACAACATATTTTCATAAAAGTATTAGGGAAAAAGTAAAGATTCATTATGTATCAAAAGAAAAATTAAACATAGGAAAAATTACTACTACAAGCCCATATAGTAATCCTATAAAAGTATATAATGCAGAGAGATGTATATGTGATATGCTAAAAAATCAAGATGAATATGATATAGAATTATATAATAAGATTTTGAAAAATTATTTTAACTCAAAAGATAAAAACCTAAAGCTATTAGATGAATATGCCAAAATTTTTAATGTATATGAAAAATTAACCACTATAATGGAGGTATTAATTAAGTGATAAAATATAAAGAACTAAAGGAAAAGTCAAAAGAGCTAGAACGAAAATATAAATTAAATCATTATGAACTATTACAAAGATTTATGTTTGAAAGAATATTAGAAAGAATTTCAGTTTCAAAATATCAAGAGAATTTTATACTAAAAGGTGGTTTGTTATTGTCTGCATTATTTGGAATTGACAATAGAACTACAAGAGATATGGATACAACAATTAAGGGATTGAATATTTCTAAAGAGAAAATGATAAATGTTTTGAATGAAATACTAAATATTAATTTAAAAGACGGTGTGAAATTTGAATTGATTGATATAACTGATATAAGAGAAGATGATGAATATGGCGGAAACAAATATCACTTAATTGGAAAATTAGAAAATCTTAAAATTAATTTAGATATTGATATTTCTACAGGAGATAAAGTTATGCCAAAAGAGTTAGAGTATAGTTATCCATCATTATTTGAAGATAAAAAGATATTAATTTATACATATAATACAGAAACAATAATAGCAGAAAAAATTGAAACCATTTTAAGAAGAGGACAATACAACAGTAGAATGAAGGATTATTATGATATACATATGTTTCTAAGTAAATTTAAAGATAATATTGATATTAATATTTTAAAGTTATCAATAAAAAATACATTTGATAAAAGAGAATCATTTAGTTATTTAAAAGATTATGAACAAATTTTAGATGGTATAGTTTCATATGATAGAATTGTAAATCTATGGAAGGGATATGCTAAAAAGAATAAATATGCAAAAGATATTAAGTTTGAAGAAATAATAAGAGAACTAAAAGAATTTATTTCAAGTTTAGATATAGAAGCTGTAACTGTTTAAATAGAAGAAAAGGAGAATTCATGATATATTTTATAGCTGATACACATTTTAATCATGAAAATATAATTAAATACTGCAATAGACTATTTAAGAATACTTATGAAATGAATGAATATATAATCCAAAAATGGAATTCGGTTGTTAAAAAAGATGATACAGTATATCATTTGGGAGATGTAGGATTTGGACTCGTACAAGAAGTTAAAAGTTTGGTAGAAAGATTAAATGGAACAAAGATATTACTTAAAGGAAATCATGATTTTAAAATTGGAACGAATACATGGAAAGAAGTAGGATTTTCAGAAGTATATAAGAAGAAAATTGTTTTAGGTAATTTGCTATTAACACATGCACCAACTGAAGATGTGGGAGAAAATCAAATTAATGTCTTTGGTCATATACATGATAAGCCACTTGATGAAAAATTTGAAAAGAAAAATCATATATGTGTTTCTTGTGATGTGGTAGATTATACACCAGTAAGTGTGGAAACAATCAGTGAAAATAGTAAATAAATTGTAAATGGACAAATATATGAATTTATGGAGAGAATGCAATGGAAACAATAATTAATCAAGAAAAAATATCACAATATTTATCTATAATTAAGACGAATATAGAAAACGATAACATAAATGGTTATTATAACATAGTGGCAAAATTATTAGAGTTGGTATATGGATATAATTTTATAAATACAAATGATATTTATCCTAATTATCCAGCAATAGACTTAGCCGATAATGAAAGAAGAATATCAGTACAAGTAACTTCTGATAATAGTATTGAAAAAATTAATAGAACATTTGAAGTATTCAAAAATTCTAAAGAAAAATTAATAGATAAATATGATAGAATTATATTTTTTATGATAAAGGGGAAACTTCCTCAATATGATGGAAGAAAGATAAAAAATAAAGGAATAAACTTTAATAAATGCACAGATATTATTGACTATAGTTGGAAATGTATGAAATGTGGAAACACAGAATTTGAAAAAGATCAATTTCAAGCAACTGGAGGAAACTTTGCAAAAATATTTGATGTTCAAAATAAAAAGTTTATTACAGTAAGTTGCACGAAGTGTGGTTATACAGAAATGTATAAAACAGAAACAGATGCAGGAATGAATATATTAGATTTTTTAATGAATTAAGATATTAATTAGAAAGATAACTAGTAATTTATTGTTTGGAATGGAGAATTGAATTATGTTTAATTTAAAGAAAGAAATATTGGAGTTTAATCACAAAAAACAATGTGGTTTATGGTTGATTCTTATTGGAATTGTATTAATAATATCTATCATTTGTGGAGGTAAGTTTTTTGTTAATCCGTTTGTGTTTTTGATAGGCTATTATGCTTGCTTCTTTGGAGTCAATGTAAACAAAAGAGTCAGAGAAAAACTTTCTCAGGGAAATATCTCTAAAAAGCAGATAAATATGATTTATTTTTCGATTGCTGCATTATTCATATTGATGTTTTGTATTGCTGGTCCATTTATCCCTGGATGGCATTGGAGACAGATATGGTTGGGTGTGCTGATGGCAACATCAATACATTTCTTCTTGTGGTTCTTCTTTTTTGAAATATGACAGACAGATGTCATATTTATATGCTATAATATTGACAGGAGGAAAATATGCAAGTAAATAATAGATTATTTGAAATAGTATATATATTATTGCAGAAGAAAAAAACTACAGCTAAAGAATTAGCTGACAGGTTTGAGGTATCTACAAGAACAATATATAGAGATATTGAAACATTAAGCACAGCAAACATACCAATTTATGCAAGTAAAGGAAAAGATGGAGGAATAGGACTTTTAGATGAGTATGTACTAAATAAAACTATTCTTTCTGAAGAAGAGCAAAATCAAATTTTATTTGCCTTACAAGGAATGAAAAAAGTAAAAGGACAAGATGAAAAAGATATTTTGGAAAAATTAAGTATATTATTTAATAAAAAAATAAATGATTGGATCAAGATTGATTTCTCTAATTGGGGTAATATACAAGAAGAACGATTTGACATTATTAAATCTGCCATTCTAAATAAGCAGCTAGTACAATTTACTTATTATAATTCTAATGGAGAAGAAAGTAAAAGAATCGTTGAACCATTACAGATATGGTTTAAAGATAAATCGTGGTATTTAATAAGTTATTGTAGAAATAAAGAAGATTACAGAATATTCAAGATTGCTAGAATAAAAGAAGTTAAAATGTTACAAGAACATTTTGAAAGAGAATTACCCAAAGAAGAAAATGAACAATATAACTTCAAAACAATAGAACTCGAACTAGAAATAAATAAAGCTATGACTTATAGAGTATATGATGAATTTGAAAGTAAGGAAATAACGAAAAAACAAGATGGAAACTTTATGATAAAAGTGAAATATCCAGAGAATGAATGGGTATATGGCTATATTTTATCTTTTGGAGAGCATGCAAAAGTTTTAAGTCCTGGTTATGCAAAAAATATAATAAAAGATAAACTACAAAAAACTTTAAAAAATTATTTATAATATGACACACAGTTGTCAAGTTATATGATATATACTTCTAATTAGGAGGTAGATATATTATGAAATATGAAATTGTAGAATTAGAAGAAAAGGTTATTACAGGAATTAGAATAAAAACAACGAATCAAGATGGAAAGGCTATGCAAGATATAGGAACAACTTGGCAAAAATTATTTGCAAATGGAATTTATGAGAAGATTCCAAATAAGGTAAATGGTAAAACAATAGGATTATATACAGAATATGAGGGTGATTATACAAAACCTTATACATTTATTGCAGGGGCAGAAGTAAGTAAAGAAGTACAAATAGGTGAAGAAATAAAAAGTATTATTATTCCAAAAGGAAAATATGCTAAGTTTGTTATAACAGGAGATGTGCAAAATTCAGTAGGACAGGCTTGGCAAGAAATATGGAACATGGATTTAAAAAGAGAATATACTTGTGATTTTGAAGAATATCAAAACAATTCTGAAGATATGCTAAAACAAGAAATTCATATTTATATTGCACTAGATAAGTAGAAAGGAAAATATAAAATGGCTTTTGATTATAAAAAAGAATATAAGGAATTTTATATGCCAAAGAATAAGCCTAGCATTATAAAAATTCCTAGAATGAATTATATTGCAGTTAGAGGCAAAGGAAATCCTAATGATGAAAATGGAGAGTATAAACAGACAATAGGACTTTTATATGCGATTGCTTTTACTATAAAAATGAGCTATAAAGGAACACATAAAATAGATGGTTATTTTGAATATGTAGTTCCACCACTTGAAGGATTTTGGTGGCAAGATGGAATGAAAGATAGTATTGACCATAATAATAAAGATCAAATGAACTTTATATCTATTATTAGATTACCAGACTTTGTAACAAAAGAAGATTTTAACTGGGCTATAAAGGAAGCAACAAACAAGAAAAAAACAGACTTTTCAAAAGTGGAATTTTTAAGTTATGATGAAGGAATCTGTGTTCAATGTATGCACATTGGAAGTTATGATGATGAACCATCTACAATAAATTTAATGCACGAATATATAATACAAAATGGATACGAACTAGATATTACAAAAAACAGATTTCATCATGAAATATATTTAAGTGATCCAAGAAGATGTGATGTAAGTAAATTAAAAACAGTCATAAGACACCCAATAAGAAAAAAGGAATGATTATGGAATTTATAGAAGCAAAGACAATACTTCAAAAAGCGACACATGGAGAAGAATGGTTTGGAATTGATTATAATATGAATCTATACAAAGGTTGCTGTCATAAATGTATTTATTGTGATAGTAGAAGTAATTGTTATCAAGTAGAAGATTTTGATAGAGTAAGAGCAAAAAAGGATGAAATAGAAATATTAAATCGAGAACTAAAATCAAAAAGAAAAAAAGGTGTAATAGGAATAGGTGCAATGTCAGATACTTATAATCCCTTTGAAAAACAATATGAAATAACAAGACAATCATTAGAACTGATTTCATACTATAATTTTGGAGTATCAATAGAAACAAAAAGTAATTTAATAATTAGAGATATAGACATATTTAAAGAAATAAACAAAAAAGCAGATGTAATACTTAAATTTACAATTACATCAGCAGATGATAAATTATCACAAAAAGTAGAACCAGGAGTATGTGTTTCTTCAGAAAGACTAAAAGCAATGAATCAACTATCAAAAGAAGGATTATTTGTTGGAACACTATTAACACCAATCATTCCATTTATAACAGATTTGGAGGATAATATTAGAAATGTAATAAGATTATCTTATGAAAATGGAGCAAAATTTGTATTTTCAATGGGAGGAGTTACATTAAGAGAAAACCAAAGAGAATACTTCTATGAGCAATTAGATAAAACTTTTCCTAAGATAAAAGAAAAGTATATTAAGACTTATGGAAATAACTATTTTTGTTATCCATTGAATAAAAACTTAAACAAAATATTTAAAGAAGAATGTGAAAAGTATGGACTACTTTATAAAATGAATGATATAGTAAAGGCATATAAAAAAGAAATTAAACAAGAAGAGCAATTGACCTTTATATAGAAAAGAGGAAAAATATGAATGAATATATTAATTTAACATTAGAAAATATAGAAAAAGAACATATCTGTTGTGCGATTGGTGATCCAAAACATCAAGTAGGAGTAAATAATAAAAAAGAATGGATTAAAAGTAAGTTAAAAGATGGGCATGTATTTAGAAAACTAAATGCAAGAGGAAAAATATTTATTGAATATGAGCCAGTAGAAACAGCTTGGATACCTATTAGCGGTAAAAATTATGAATATATCTATTGCTTATGGGTAGCAGGAAGTTTTAAAGGAAAAGGAATTGGAAAAGAATTACTAGAATATGCAATAAACGATTCAAAAGAAAAAGGCAAAAGTGGTATATGTACTTTAGTTTCTAAAAAGAAGAAACCATTTTTAGGCGAAAAGAAATTTTTTGAACATTATGGTTTTAAAGTAGTAGATAGTATAGCAGATTATGAATTATTAGCACTACAATTTGAAGATAGTGAAACACCTAAATTCAATGAAATAGCAAGAACTATGAAAATAGATAATCAAGATTTCACTATTTACTATAGCAATGAATGTCCTTATGTAGAATATGAAGTAAATGAACTAACTGAATATGCAAAAGAGAATAACATTAAAATTAATTTTATAAAAATAGATTCACTAGAAAAAGCAAAAAATGTACCTTGTATATTTAATAATTGGGCTAACTTTTACAAGGGTGAATTTGTATCAAATACTATATTAAATGCTAATTCATTTAAAAAGTTAATAGAATGAGTTAGAGAGAAAGTACAAGTTGAAGGTGGGATAAAATAATGAGTAAATATGAGCCATTATGGAATTATTTAAAAAAGAATAATAAAGATAATTATAAACTATCTTATGAAGAAATTAAAAGTATTTTAGGATTTGATATAGACCATTCATTTTTAACATACAAGAAAGAAGCTAAAGAATATGGATATGAAGCCTACAAAATATCAATTAAAGAAAAGACTATAATTTTCAATAAGATATGATTATAATTTTATAGTGGCATGAAAAGCAGAGAATATCTGCTTTTTTTGTACCCATAAATAAAAAATTTAACAAAAATATTGACAAGTGTTATATAGTGTTATATACTGTATAACGAGGAGGCGATAATATGAAGATGATTATTAGTAATAGCAGTTCTGTTCCAATATATGAACAAATAAAGAAATCTATTATAAATCAAATACTAGAAGGAGAACTGAATGAAGATGAGCTATTACCATCAATCAGAGTGTTAGCACAAGATATAAAAATAAGTGCTATGACTATAAAAAAAGCCTATGATGAATTAGAAAAAGAAGGATATTTAAAATCTATACAAGGAAAAGGAACTTTTGTAGCACCTAAAAATACAGAACTTGCAAAAGAACAAGCACAAAAGGATATAGAAAATTATATAGAAAAGATAGTTGCTATTTCCAATAGATTCGAGATAGATGAAAACGATGTAATCGAAATGTTTAAAATGATTTATGGGGAGGATAAGTAAATGGAAAATATTATTGAAATTAAAAAATTAAAAAAGAAATATGATGACAAATTTGAACTTGGAAAAATAGACCTAGCAATACCAAAAGGAGTTATTGTAGGTCTTATTGGAGAAAATGGAGCAGGAAAAACAACATTAATAAAAGCAATGTTAAATATTATAAAAATTGATAATGGAGAAATAAAAATATTTGGAAAAGACTATAAAAAAGAAGAAAAAGAGATAAAAGAAGATATAGGTATAGTTTTAGATAATATGTTTTTTCCAGAATTATTAAATGCAAAAGATATAAATAATACTATGAAAGATGTATATAAAAACTGGGATAGCGAATTGTATTTTTCTTATTTAAAAGAGTTTGATTTACCAGACAACAAACCCTTAAAATCAATGTCAAAAGGAATGAGAAAAAAGTTAGAAATAGTAGCAGCTATTTCTCATAAACCAAAACTACTAATATTAGATGAGCCAACAAGTGGATTAGATCCAGTTGTTCGATCTGAAGTATTAGAGATATTCCAAAAATTTATAGAAGATGAGGAACATTCTATACTTTTATCAACACATATAACAAGCGACTTAGAACATATAGCAGATGAAATTATATTTATTGATAAAGGAAAAAAGGTATTACAAAAGTCAAGAGATGAAATAATTGATAACTATGGAATTTTAAAATGTGATATTGATTATTTTTCAAATATTGATAAAAAAGATATTATCGCATATAAGAAAACAAAATATGCTTATGAGATATTAGTTAATGATAAAAAACAGGCAAGTAAAAAATATCATAGTTGTGTAATAGATAAAATTACACTCGAAGATTTAATGGTATTAGTAATTAAGGGGGAAAAGATATGTTAGGTTTAATAAAAAAGGATTTTTTACTTATAAAAGCAAATTTAAAATCAATGATAATTATATTTGTAATATATATAATGTTGGCATTTCAAGGCACATTTGATGTTACATTTATAATTCCACTAATTGGAATAATGTTATTTATATCAACATTCAGTTATGATGATTTTAACAATTGGAACTCTTATGCAGTAACCCTGCCAAATGGGAGAAAAAATGTAGTTAGAGCCAAATATATAGCTTCAATAATTTTAACGATTATTTTAGCAATAGTATCTTTGACTATAGGAATAGGAATCAGTTACACAAAAACAAATAGCATAAATTTAGATGAAATTATTTCATCACTAATGGGAACGATGTTATCAAGTATTATTATAATTTCTTTACTTTATCCAATAGTTTTCAAATTTGGAGCTACAAATGGAAGAATAATATTATTTGCAGTAGTATTTGGAATAGCAGGAATAGGAGCTTTAATTGCCCAATTCGTAGATACGACACCTATTATAAATATGATAAATAGATTAGATAGTTATTCACTTATAGCAATTCCAATAATTTCTGCAATATTATTAGGTATTTCATATCTAATATCAAACAAAATATATCAAAATAAAGAATTTTAAGAATATAACCTACGAAAGCAGTAACAACATTTTGGCTCTTGCAGAATAACAAGGCTATACAGTTGGAGCTAGGCAGAAGAAGATAACAGAAAATTCAGAGAGAATAGCACTTGGATTCAAGTGCTATTCTCATATCTTACAGAAATGTAAGATTCATGTAAGGTAAATTAATACCAAAATATGAAATATAAATATAT
>CAOKPI010000025.1 GCA_948470605.1 uncultured Clostridium sp.
AAAGGAGAAATAATCCAATCATCTATATAATATTTTTATAATTGGATTATACGTGAAGGATATGAAGAAGAAATTTCCACCTAAAATAAAGAAATCTATTGAAGAATTTTTAAAGGAAGCAAATAAGATGTTTGGAGATAGAGCAAAAAAAATCATACTTTATGGTTCCTATGCAAGAGGAGATTTTAATACAAGTTCAGATATTGATATCATGATATTAACAGACTTAACAGATGAAGAAATAGTAGAATATAGTGAGAAAATATGGGATTTTGCTTATGATATTGAATTAGAAAATGATGTATTGATCTCTCCATTAATAAAGAATATTGATAAATTTAATTATTGGTTAGAAGCATTACCCTTTTATATGAATGTTCAAAAAGAAGGAGTTGTATTATATGGAGTGTAAAGTGTCAAAAGAATTAGTTTTGCATAGATTAGAGCAGGCAAAAGAAGATGTCAAAGCATGTGAAGTATTATATAATGAAAAATTATATAAATCAGCTAATAATAGAGCTTACTATGCAATTTTTCATTCAATTAGAAGTGTATTAGCATTAGAACCAATAGATTTTAAGAGGCATAAAGATGTGATAGCTTATTTTAATAAAAATTATATCAATACAGAAATATTTCCAAGAAAAATGGGAAGAAGAATTGCAAGAGCAAGTCAAGTGCGAGAAGATAGTGATTATGATGATGAATTTATAGTAAACCCAGATAATACACTACTTCAAATTGAAACGGCAAAAGAACTCATAAAATTTGTAGAAGAATATATTAATAAGAAAATTTTATAATAATAAAAATAATTAATAAATACAAAACACTTTAGAATAAAATCTAAAGTGTTTTTTGTTAAGTAAAAGCTAATAATCGGATACAAAATACAGAAAAAATAATTGCAAAAAGTATCCGAACAATGAAATTTTTGACGGCAAAGAATAGGATATTTTAACAATAGTCAAACATTTGAAAAAACTAAAAAAAAGAAAAAATAGTTGTAGAGAGTTTAAATGGTAAGAAACAGGTAAAGGGTACAAAAGAAAAAATAGAAAGTGGATAGTATGAAAAGAAGATTAGCAGAAAAAGACATTTTATTGCTAGAATTTTTGTGTAAGTACAAAATGATGCTAGCAACAGATAGTAAAAAAATTTACAAGTCAAAGGAGTATTATTTAAAAAGATTAAAAGTTTTAGAAAAAGAACAATACATAAAACGAGTAAATCGATATTATATAAAATTAGATATAAAAGGTATTAAATTAATAAAAGAACTGGGGTTTTATTATCACAATGTATGTAGAAAGGAAAAATACCAACAAAGAGTACAAGAAATTATGAAGATTGCAACATTAACATTAGACAGTGATATAAGATTTTTAACAAGTTGGGAAATAAAAGATAGCAATGTTTTCACCGAAATGATTTCTAAAAGAATATAGTATACTATAAATATATTAAAAATTGCTTACTATAAAATATAACTTATATAGCGATACCTAAAAATAGGGTAAGCCGATTATATTTGGCAAAGACTTTGTGAAATAACAAGTAAAATAAAAACTTGTTATTTTTTTGTGCAATTTTTAATATATCTATAACAAGACAATTTCAAAGAAGGTGGAATATGAAAGAACAAAAAGATAAAGAGAAAGTATATTGTATATTTAATTCAGAAAAAGAAAATATAACTGAGAAAATGGGAAAAGCATTTGAAATATATATAAAAGAATGGATAAAAACAAAAGAAGAACTTGAAAAGAATAGGCAAAAGTATTAAAATGTTTCCTAAGCAGGTGATTGCTAGGAACAGAAGATTGGAGATGATGAAATATGGTTTTTAGCAATCGGAATAAATATGAATAAAACTTTTAAAGTAGGAATTTATATACGTTTATCTCGTGAAGATGGAGATAAATTAGAAAGCGAAAGTGTATCAAATCAAAGAAATATATTACAAAGATACATCAAAGAAAATGAATATATTCTAATAGATGAATATGTAGATGATGGGATTTCTGGAACAACCTTTGAAAGACCAGAATTTAAAAGAATGATTTCAGATATAGAAGAAAAAAGAATCAATATGGTTATTACGAAAGATTTATCAAGACTTGGTAGAGATTATATAAAAACAGGTTATTACATAGAAAATTATTTTCCAGAAAACGATATTCGCTATGTGTCTATATTAGATGGGATAGATACCTATTTTGATACAACCAATAATGATGTAACACCATTTAAAGCAATTATAAATGATATGTATGCAAAGGATATATCGAAAAAAATTAAAGGTGTTCTAAAAGAAAAAGAACTAAAAGGCGAATATTTAGGAAGCTATGCACCTTATGGCTATCAAAAAAGCCAAACACAAAAAACAAACTAGAAATTGATACCAACGTTTCTTACATAGTGGAGCAAATTTTTGAATTATATTCAGAAGGAAATGGATTTCAAAAAATAGCAACCATATTAGAACAGGAAAATATAAAAACACCAAGTCAGTATATGAATATGAGTCATCAAAGAGAAACTTGGAGTCCGAAAAGTATAAGGGCAATACTCATAAATGAAGCTTATATTGGAAATACCGTTCAAAATAAGTGTGTTTCTATTTCCTATAAAATCAAAAAGAAAAGGAAGAAAACACCAGAAGAATATATTAGAGTGGAAAATACGCATGATGCTATTATTTCAAAAGAATTGTTTGCTAAAGTACAAGAGATAATGAAAAGCAAAAAAACTTTATCAACAACAAAACATGACTTTCTATTTAAAGGTTTGCTATTTTGTCATAATTGTGGCAGAAAATCTAGGATATGTTATCGAGGAAAAAATACTAAAATAGGATATATCGATTGTAGTTTAGCAAGAGGAAAAGACCGAAAGTGTAAGACTTGCAATTATAATTATAACAAATTTGAAGAAAAAGTTTTGAATATTATTAAACAGATCTGCAGAACATATGCAGATAAGAATGAATTAAAACATATTTATGAAAAATGCAAAAATAACTATGAAACTTTGATTGAAAAAGAAACATTTCACTTAAAAGAGATAGAAAGTAGAATAGAAAACGTATCGAAGAAAATCGATAAGATGTATTTAGATAGTGTAAATGGTATGATAACAAATAATGATTATTTTAGGTATTCCAAAGATTTTATCGAAGAAAGAGAAAGACTAAAAAAAGAAAAAAGGAATGTAGAAAACAAAATTAATACCTTAAAAGATAAACAAAAAAATCATGAAAATGATGAAGAAATAGAAAGTGTTATTAATACATTTTTGAAAATGGAAAAGCCAAGTAAGAAAATATTATATGAGTTAATAGACAGAGTAGAATTAGATGAGTATAAAAATATTTATATTTATTTTAATTTTTCAAAACTTAATATCATAAATGAACAATTAAATGACCTATGTATCATACAAAGTGCATAATTTACGATTATTAAAATAAACTTTAAAAAATCAATAATAAAAAAATTAAGTTGGTAAAATTAGCAATGCATCCCATTTAGCATGGGTATATGATATTTATTGTAAAACAGGAATTAAAGTATCTTTCCCAATCATTGCAGACCGAAACGGTCAAATCGCTCGAAAATATGGAATGATTGCCAACGATATTAGCAATACAGAAACGGTAAGAAATGTCTTCATTATCGATGACAAAGGAATCGTAAGAACGATTTTAATTTATCCATTAAATGTAGGGCGTTTCATTCCAGAAATCATTCGAACCGTGCAAGCCTTACAGATGGCTGATTGTAGCAAAGGTTCTACAGCAGCTAACTGGATGCCAGGTCAGCCAGTTATTGTTCCTCCACCAAAGACTTTTGAAGCTTTACAAGAAAGAAATCAAGAAATAGAAAAAACAGAAATGGAATTACTTGGTATTTAAGTTTTAAAGAGCCACCAAAAAAATGCCTGAATCAAAAAGAAGATTGCAAAAAGTTGGAAGAAACAAAAAAAGAATGTTAAATTAAAATTTTAAAATAATTTTGTAAAAATTGAACATACTAAGAATATAAAAACACAAATATACAAAAGTTGGGAGGTACCAAATGGAAGTAAATCAAAAAATAAATTGTACAGTTACCAGTTGTAAATACAATAATCAAGAAAAGGCAAAATGTACATTAGAGGCGATTCATGTAGCACCCATGGAAGATGTTAATACAGAGACAGCAGATGAATCAATGTGTGCAAGTTACAAATTTGACGAAGAATAAGTAAGAAAAACAGAGATAAGATGGAATAGTATCTTATCTCTATTTTAATTGTTAAACTATCATTTTAAAATTAAAAATTAAAGTCACTTGACAGATTCAAAAAATAGAAATACAATAACAAAAAAGGAGGAGATAAATATGTTAGTATCAACTAAGGAAATGTTTGAAAAATCAATGAAGGAAGGGTTTGCAATAGGTGCATTCAATGTCAATAATATGGAAATTATACAGGCTATTGTAGATGCAGCAGCAGAGAGCAAATCACCAGTTATTTTACAAGCTTCTGCTAGCGCTATCAAATATGCAAGAGTAAATTATTTAATGAAAATGATAGAGGCAGCAGTAGAAGAACATCCAGAAATTCCTATTGCTATTCATTTAGACCATGGACCAGATTTTGAGACTGCTAAAATGTGTATTGATAACGGATTCACATCTGTTATGATTGATGGTTCAAAATATGATTTTGAAGAAAATGTAGCATTAACGAAAAAAGTAGTAGACTATGCTCATAGCAAAGGGGTAGTAGTAGAAGCGGAACTTGGAAAATTAGCAGGAATAGAAGATGATGTCAATGTGGATGCTTCTGATGCCATGTATACAGACCCAGCACAAGCACAAGAATTTGTAGAAAGAACAGGTTGTGATTCTTTAGCCATTGCCATTGGAACCAGTCATGGTGCGTATAAATTTAAAGGGGAAGCAAAACTAAGATTTGACATTTTAAAAGAAATTAAAGAAAGAATACCAAATACACCAATTGTATTACATGGTGCTTCTACTGTTATTCCAGCATTAGTAGAAATGTGTAATCAATATGGAGGAGATATACCAGGAGCAAAAGGGGTACCAGATGAAATATTGCATCAAGCAAGTGTTTCTGGCGTATCTAAAATAAATGTAGATACCGATTTACGTTTGGCTATGACGGCAGGAATTAGAAAAGTTTTTGTAGAAGAACCAAATGCTTTTGACCCTAGAAAATATTTAAAACCTGCTAGAGAATTAATAAAAGAGACAGTAAAACATAAAATGATAGATGTTTTCGGTTCAAGTAATAAAATTTAGAAAGATGATTTTAGGGACGGAGGAAAAAATCATCATAATTGCTATTTTTTCAAAATTAATTTATATTATTTTTTACATTTTGTGTGTCGCAACCTTCCTAATTAAAATATAGATGGTTGCTCCAATTGCACTCGCTTTCGCTCGTTTTGCTGTCCACTGTTAAAGCTTTGCTTGTTACAGTGGCAGTATGCAGTAGCTGGTCGCTTACGCGATGTCGCAAAATAATATAAATTAATTTTGAAATTAGCATATTAGAATTTTATGATGATTTTTTCCTCCGTCCCCAAAATCATGCTCATTGTTTAGTTTTTAAATGAATAGCCATTTGTTTTTGTGCATCTTTTTTGGCTAAATCTTGACGCTTATCGTATAGTTTTTTTCCTTTGCCAATTCCTAATTCAATTTTAACGAAGCTTCCTTTAAAATAAATACTAATAGGTACTAGACTATAACCTTTTTGTTTGGTTAGACCGATAAGTTTGGCAATTTCTTTTTTATGTAATAATAATTTTCTATCACGTAAAGGATTTTTGTTAAAAATATTTCCATGTTCATAAGGACTAATATGCATACCACAAACAAAGATTTCACCATTTTTAAGATAGGCATAGCAATCCTTTAAATTTACTTTTCCAGCACGTATGGATTTGATTTCTGTACCAGATAATACAATTCCAGTTTCGATTTTATCTTCTATTTGATAGTTATGATAAGCGGTTGGGTTTTTAGCGATTAATTTTGTATTCATTCCTTTATACCTCAATTTTAAATTTTATTTATTATAACATATATGTGGAGAGAACAAAAGAGAAAAGTTGTTAAAAGTACAAATACTTTTAACAACTTTTAGCAATTAATCTCTTCCATTATAATCAGAAGAACGAAGTTGCATAGAATAATACCAAACTAAAGCAACAATGGCAATAGCAGCAATACCAAGGATAAGCCAAGTCCAAGCAGTAGCAGTCATTCCCATGAAAGTAGTATCAGTTGCAGCTGTTCGAGTTGCTGTGTAATTATTGTCGGTGTTACCTATTCTAGTATCTCTATTATTATCGTTATGGTTCATAACAGCGTTTCCTACATTGTTAGCTCCTTCTTCCATTTTACCAGTAGCATCTTTAGAAGCATTTGAAACGTCTCTAGCAGCATCTTCTACTGCCTTTTCAGCACCACCAACTACATCTCTAACACCATTTGCAGCATCTTGTAAACCATTATTGGCAAAACATGCAGAGAAAGAGAAAATAGCAATGACAAAAAGAATAATACTAATTAATAATTTTTTGTACATAAAATTATCCTCCTATATAAAATTTCAATAAGCTTATTAGTTTCCATATATCAATATGAAAATTAAATACTATGAATAGTATTGAAAAAATTTGAGAAAATTATACATACAGAAATATCAAAAAAACTCTCAAAAATGAGAGTTTTTGACAATTTATTTTTTTAATCGAATTAAGATAGCAATTGATAATAATATTAGTAATATTCCAATTACAATTAATAATATATTTAAAATATTGGATAATTGTAGACCAGAATTAGAATTTGAATTTACAGTACTAACAGTAGCTGATGTGTTTGTACTATTAAGACTCGGCGCAGGACTACTAGTATTAGTTGATGCGGAATTTGTATTTGAATTAGTGGTACTTGAGTTCGTACTATTATCTGTATTGGTTTCTGCATCTGTTTCAGAATCTGTATCTGTATCTGTGGTATTGGTAGCAGAATTATTGGTTGTTAAGTCTACATTATTGGTTAAATCATCTGTCATGTCTAAATCAACAGCATAACAGTAATGAAATCCTAATAAAATAGTTAATACGATAATAAAAATTATTTTTTTTGTTTGATTCATTTATTTTCCCTCCGTTAAAACCAATTCGGCTAATTTCTTTTGTTCTTTCCTATCATAACACAAAATGTTAAAAATTGTCTAGTGGAATTAATAAATTTAAAAAAGAATTTTTAAGAGATGGTTAAAAATCACTTGACATTACAAAACAAATGTTTTAAAATATACACAATCTAAAAGGAGACCAACTATGAAAAGTCAATAGTTTTTATGAAAAAAATAAAAAATGGTAACCTTAATAAACGTTTTAAAATAATTCAAAAAACGTAAACACATTGAAAATTAAATATTTGTTAATCTAGGTTAAAAGCAATATTATCTTTCAACATTTTAAATATGACACGAACTAATTTATGGGCAACATGTCCTAAAGCACAATAGTGAGATTTTCCTTGTGAACGTTTAAGGTCATAATATTCTTTAAATGTTTTGTTGTTTAAAACAACATTGTGTGCAGCATAAACAAGAGAATATCTAAGCATCCCAGAACTACGTTTAGACATTCTAGTAGACCTTGCTTGAAAGTTGCCAGACTGTATAACAGAAGGATCTAAACCAGCATAAGCAAGTAGCTGGCAAGAATGTTGAAAACGGTTAATATCACCAATATAACCAACAATAACGGCAGCTTGATTGTAAGACATACCAGGAATAGTTAAAATAGGTGAATTAATCTCATCAAGTATAGATTTGTAAAGTGCTTCGACTTCAGCAATTTGCTCAGTATAAAGTTCAATTTGTAAAATAGCTTGTTTAATTTGTAAAGATAAGCTAGGATTATCAATGCCAACAGAGGATTTAGCCAATTCACGTAAACGAATAGCATCTTGTTTGCCATATCTACCATGAGAATTATCGTGAAGAATATTAGTAAGTTTAGTTAAATGTAAAGATGAAATTTGCTTAGGACTTGAATATTCTTTCAATAATTGATAAGATACATTTAGATGAGGATTTCCTTTAAAGAACTGTGCAAGTTCAGGAAAAATCTGATCTAAATAAGATACTAATTGAATTTTAGCTTTACTTCTCATAGTAACTAAGTTACGACGTGAACGGCATAAGCCTTTGAGTTTTAAATTGTTGATGTCTCTAGAAGTGATGAGAGAATAATTACCCAAAGTTAATGCTTTGATAATTATGAAAGTATCAACTTTATCATTCTTAGTTTTTCTAATATTGGATTTACGCAAATTAGAAGTTTGAATTGGATTAATGAGTCCAATTTTGTAGTCCAGATTAAATAGATAAGAAATGATATTTTCGCCGTAATGAGCAGTAGATTCTAAACCAATTAGTATCTTTGTTTTGTCTAAAGGTTCTAAATTAGAAACAAATTTTTGAAAACCACTGTTATCATTAGAGAATGAAAAGGGTTCCTTAACAATTTGGCCATCAGAGGACATAATAGAAGCCCAGTGAGTATTTTTAGCAATATCAATTCCAACATAAAACATAAAAAAGTACCACCTTTCAAATATATTTAACAACTGTGACAACAACCACTAGTATTCGTCCTTATATCCTTGCTAGACATAAAAGTTCAAGACTTATCCAACCAATAAATAATTAAAAACGAAACTGTGGCAATACACTCCTTTAAATAGTCAAAGCCATAGGAAATATAAAAAGTCCACAGTTACCACACTTAGATTATATTAAATATTTATATAAATTTAAAGAAAGGAGCGTATGGTTATTTAAGTTATAAATATATCATACAAGGAGAATATGTCATTTGAAGCAGGAGGAAGAACTGATAAAGCGGGAAATAGATTTGAAATAAGATACTTTATATTACAAATATTAAGAGTAATAGAAGAAGATATAAGAAGTGTTACATTAGAAGCTTTAGGTGATGATGAAAAAGGTACAGATCTTTGGATTGAGAATAAAGATGGAACAAGAGAGAGCCAACAATGTAAAGGAAGATATGCAAACAATGATAATTGGAATTTTTCTGTTATGGATCAATATGATATTTTTAAAAACTGGAAATACCAATTAGATAGAGATACTAATTTCTTTGTTAGTTTAGTATCTCCGATTTCATTTATAGCTTTTGAAGACCTAATAAAAAGAGATAAAATACAAGTGATAACCCAATAGACTTTTATGAAAATCAAGTAAAAAAAATCTGATGATAAGATGATAAAATGTTATAGTAATTATTGCAAAAGAATGAAATTAAATCCAGAAGATGAAAGAGATTTGATTCAGAGTATTGATTATCTAAATAGAACAAAACAAAACATTGGGTGCAGGACTAATAAAAGAAAAGAGATATTTAGAATTAAAACAGAATATCTTGCAAGAATATAATTTAACTCATATAGGTATTTGAAAATATTAATTTTTGATGTATAATAAGCACATAAAGATTCTCTAAACTTGAGAAAGAGAGGTTAATTTTGAAAGTACAAGTTATAGATATGAAGAAAAAATAAAAGCAAATAGTGATTGGAAATATGTTGGTATTTATGTTGTTAAAAGAAAAAGGAATTGCTATTTACTTTAGAAATATCTGGAGAAATAATGCTAACAGTATTAAGTGCTATGGCACAACAAGAAAGCGAAAACATATCTTCACATGTTCTAGATTTTTGCATAAATACAATTAGTGGTAGATATCCAGAAAAAGTATATTGCACTAATAAGAAATGTAAAAAATTGTATATAATAATTCAAAAATAATGCTTGTACTTTTTTGAAATTGCATATATAATAGAATTGCGTAAAAAAAGAAAAAGGAGAAATAAAATGTCATTTATAGAAGAAATAAAACAAAGAGCCAAAAAAGAAATTAAGACAATTGTTCTTCCAGAAGCCGAAGATATTAGAATTTTAGAGGCGACAGAACAAGTGTTAAAAGAACAGTATGCTAATATTGTATTAGTAGGAAATCAAGAAAAAATAGAAAAAAAAGCGAAGGAAAAAAATATTGATATTAAAGGCGCCAAAATTGTTGACCCAATAGTTTCCGAGAAATATGAAGAATATAGCAATTTATTATACGAATTGAGAAAACATAAAGGTATGACAATAGAAAAGGCAAAAGAATTGGTGAAAGACCCAGTTTATTATGGTATGCTTATGGTAAAAGATGAAAAAACAAAGGCAGATGGGCTTGTTTCCGGAGCTGCCCATTCTACATCAGATACCTTAAGACCAGCTTTGCAAATACTAAAAACAGCACCAGACACGAAATTAGTTTCTGCTTTTTTTGTTATGGTGGTGCCAGATTGTGAATATGGCGAAAAAGGAACTTTTATTTTTGCTGATAGTGGATTGAATGAAAATCCAGATGCGGAAAGTTTGTCAGAAATTGCGATTTCTTCTAGTAAGAGTTTTCAACAATTGGTGCAAAGACAACCTAAGGTTGCTATGCTTTCGTATTCGACTTATGGAAGTGCTAAGTCTGAATTGACAGAAAAAGTAATAAAGGCGACGGAATTGGTGAGAGAAAAAGATAATAAGATGTTAGTAGATGGCGAATTGCAACTAGATGCTGCCATTGTCCCAGAAGTGGCAGAGATGAAGGCTCCGAATAGTCCTCTAAAGGGAGAGGCAAATGTTCTTGTGTTTCCTAATTTGGATACAGGCAATATTGGTTATAAATTAGTTCAAAGATTGGGAAAGGCAGAAGCCTATGGCCCTCTTTGTCAAGGTATTGCGAAACCAGTGAATGATTTGTCTCGTGGTTGTAGTAGTAAAGATGTGGCTGGGGTTATTGCCATTACTGCTGTGCAAGCCCAGAAAAATTGATGAAAAACATCATCTTGCATCGTTAATCATATAAAAAATTTCTTCGATATACAACTCGTATTATCTCAAAAATTTTTTATATGATTGCCTAGCAATATAACATTTTTCATTAATTTTACAATCAAATGAAAAGTAAAAAGCTTCGTCTTACTGCGTTAATAATACAAAAATTAATCATTTTGGAGGAGATTTTGTGAAAATTTTAGTTTTAAATTCAGGAAGTTCTTCTTTAAAATATCAAGTGATTGATATGGAAACAGAAGAAATGTTAGTCAAAGGATATTTTGAAAGAATTGGTCAACCAAATTCCTTTTTAACGCATAAAGTAAAAGGAATCAAACACAAATTTGAACATCCCGCTAAAAATCATGAACAGGCAATAGCATTTGTTTTAGAGCGATTAACAAACAAGCATTATGGTGTTATTAAAAATTTAGAGGAATTAGGTGGAATCGGACATAGAGTTGTACATGGAGGAGAGAAATTTAGCAATTCGGTTGTTATTACACAAGAGGTAATACAGGAAATCAAACAATGTGCCGATTTAGCTCCTATTCATAATCCAGCATGTATTCTAGGAATTGAAGCCTGTAAAAAAATTGCACCAAACATGAAAATGATAGCTGTATTTGATACTGCTTTCCATCAGACCATTCCGAAAGAAAGATATATCTATCCAATTCCTTATGAATACTATAAAAAATACGGTATAAGAAAATATGGATTTCATGGAACATCTCATCAGTATGTATCTCATAGAGTGGCTGAAATTATGGGGAAAGATGTGAAAGAGTTAAAAATCGTAAATTGTCATTTAGGACAAGGGTGTAGTGTGTGTGCTATTAAAGGAGGAAAGTCAGTAGAAACTAGCATGGGATTAACACCATTAGGAGGTATTCCTATGGGAAGTCGAAGTGGCGATTTAGACCCATCCATTTTGTTATATCTCATGAAAAAGGAACAGCTATCTCCAGATGAAATGGAAAACATTCTAAATAAAGAATCTGGCGTTTATGGAATATCTGGAATATCTGTAGATTTTAGAGATATTGAAATAGAAGCTTTGTCAGGAGGAGAAAAAGCCGTTTTAGCATTAGAAGTATTTCACTATTTAACCGCATCCTATATAGCTAAATGTGCCGTTGCGATGGAAGGAATTGATGTCTTGACTTTTACAGCAGGAGTAGGCGAAAAAGGACCAATTTCCAGAAAAGCTATCTGTGAACAATTGGGATTTCTTGGTGTTAAGATAGACGATGAAAAAAATAAAATCAAGGGAGAAGAGGCAGAGCTTTCAGTTTCTGATTCAAAAGTGAAAATCTATACGATTCCAACCAATGAAGAATTGATGATAGCAAGAGAAACGTTGAAGTTAGTGGACATGGGGACGTAGATAATGTCCCTATGATAAAAAATGCTATCAACTTAATGTATTATTTATTATTTTTTTACACCTTGTGTGTCGCAACCTTCAGATTTTTAATATGGCTGGTTGCTCCAATTGCACTCGCCTAAAGGCTCGTTTGGTTGCTTACGCGGTGTTGCAAAAATAATAAATAATACATTAAGTTGAAAAAATTGGGTATGGAGGGACATTATCTACGTCCCCATGTCCCCAAAAAGAAAGGAAGAATAAAAAATGAAAGTATTAGTATTAAATTGTGGTAGTTCATCTTTAAAATACCAATTAATCAACATGGAAACAGAAGAGGTTTTAGCCTCTGGAAAATATGAAAGAATAGGAGAAAAAGAGGCCTTTATTACCCATAAAGCAAAGGGCCAGAAAAAACAAATTGAAAATCCAGCTTATAATCATACTGAAGCCATTGAATTTGCTTTGCAACAATTAACCAATCCAGAATATAAAGTAATTGACAGTTTAGATGAAATCAATGCGATTGGTCATCGTTTGGTACATGGAGGAGAAAAGATTGCTGAGTCAGTTGTAATAGATGATTCTGTGATTGATGTATTGAAAAAATGCACCGATTTAGCACCATTGCACAACCCAGCCTGTATTTTAGGAATTGAGGCATGTCAAAATGTAATGCCTAATAAACCAATGGTAGGAGTATTTGATACCGCTTTCCATCAATCGATTCCAAAACAAAGATATTTGTATCCCATTCCTTATGAATATTACAAAAAATATGGAGTAAGAAAATATGGATTTCATGGAACATCTCATATGTTTGTTTCCCAAAGATTAGCAGAAATAGAAAATAAGCCAATCGAAGACATGAAAATAGTAACTTGTCATTTAGGGCAAGGAGCTAGTATTTGTGCGGTTCAAGGAGGAAAATCTGTAGATACTAGTATGGGATTAACACCACTAGGCGGAATCCCTATGGTCACAAGAAGTGGAGATTTAGACCCATCTATCTTGTTATATTTAATGAAAAAAGAAAATCTATCAGCAGATGAAATGGAAAATATCTTAAATAAACAAGCAGGCGTGCAAGCAATTTCTGGTTTAGTACCAGACTTTAGAGAGATTGAAACAGCAGGAAACGAAGGAAATGAAAGAGCTCAAATTGCATTAGATAGTTTCAAATATGCCATAGCAAGTTACATTGCGAAATATGCCATAGCCATGAATGGAATTGATTTTATTATATTCACAGGTGGCATTGGAGAAAATCAAATTAATATAAGAAAAGGCATTTGTGAGCAATTAAAATTTATGGGAGTAGAAATTGATGTAGATGCCAATAACATTAGAAGCGAGGAAAAACTAGTTTCTAAACCAGATTCCAAAGTGAAAATATATGTCATTCCAACCAATGAGGAATTGATGATTGCAAAAGAGACACAGAGATTAATAAAATGAGACAAAAGGAACAGGTTTCAAAATTTAAGTTTCGACTTTTTTGCAAGTTTCCCTGCTAGGTGGCATTTGCTATAAAAAAGCATTACAGATTTTGGATAAGCTAAGCTTTCGCAGAAAATCTATTTGTATAAAATGAGCCTCTTTCACGTTCAAATACGAATTCCTATATTTAGAATAAATAATGAATGTGACTGAAATAAAATTAGAAATTCTTAGATTGTTTTTTGGAAAGAGTTCATCTATTGATGGGAGCTGCCAAAAAATAATCTTAGAATTTCTTGTTTTATGTAGGAAGCCGAATTATTTATGAAAAATATAGGAATTCGTATTTGCCTTGAACATCCCTCATTTTATACAATAAGATTTTCTAACTGCAAGCTTAGATACACAAAATCTTTCATTTATTTTTTATAGCAAATGCCACCTAGCAGGGAAACTTGCAAAAAAGTCGAAACTTAAAGGTCTCAAAAGTCTTGTGTTTTGTTTAAAAATGTGATATATTGTAGTAAATTATTATAAAGGGGTTGTGAAGGATTATGAGATTTGATTTTGATGAATATAATTTTCAAGATAAAATTAATCTTATGAATTTAAATCACCAATTGGAAAACCAACAAATAAAAACAAATGTAAATGCTAGTTTTGGATTTAACGAAGATACGATTTACAATAAAATAGAAAAAGAGTAACAGATAAAGTAGAAACAAAGGAAAAGGATGTTATTTATGAAAAAAGTAATAATAGATTCATTAAAAGGATATAAATGGAAGATAGCGCTTATGTTGATATTAATTGGAATTAATATCTATTTATTAACATGTCCTGCTAAAATTATTGGAAACATGATTGACCATTTATATGATATAGAAGCGAATAAACAGGTTATTTTAAGCAATACATATTACCTATTAGGGATATGTATTGTTTTGCTACTAATGAGACTTGTTTGGAGATATTATACAGTATATATCAATAGAGGATTTCAAAGAGATGTTATGTTAAAATTATTTGAGAGATTTTTGAAGCTGAAGATAAAAGAAATCCAAAATATCAAAAATGGGGAGATTATGTCCTATTTTGTAAAAGATATAGATGAATTAAGAAAATTTTTATATAAAATTTTATCCTATGCTTCCAGAATCATATATACCTTTATCATTGCTACTTTTCAAATGATACATGGAGTCAATTTATATTTAACACTTGCCACGTTATGCCCCATTATCATAACTTCTTGTATCGTTATAAAAATCAAAAAATATGTTGAAATCAATTTTAAAAAGGCACAAGAAAGATTTACCGAGATGTCAGAATACATACAAGAAAGCACAGATAGTATTAGAACTACAAAAGCATATTCATGTGAAGGGAGCCAATTAAAAAATTTTATTCTTAAAAATCGAAAAGTGAGACAAAGTGATAATGCAGTAGATGTATTTTCTAATTTAATAACCACATGTATGGATATTTGTTTTGGATTTTGCTATGCCATCGCCTTTATTTATGGTTCTCATTTAGTTTTAGAAGGAACCATTACCATAGGAGAGCTAGTAGCATTTAACGGCTATATCGCATTATTTGTGAATCCAGTTGCTTGGATGCCAGGTCTAATTTCGTATTATAAAAGAGCACAGATTTCTTATCAAAGATTAGATGCGGTATTCCACTTGGAGAAAGAAAAAATAACAGTAGAAAAAACCAAAGTAGAACAAAAATTAGAAGGAAATATTGCCATTAAAAATTTAACTTTCCACTATCCAGAAATGTTGGATAATGCATTAAAAAATATCAACATTGAAATTAAAAGAGGAGAAACCTTAGGAATTATAGGAACCATTGGAAGTGGAAAAACAACCTTAATGAATTTATTGACTAAGTTATATAGTATTCCAAATGGAAAAATTATGATTGATGGCAAAGATATTAATGAAATCAATGTTGAAACACTAAGAGAAAATATTTGTTATATCACACAAGAAAATTTCTTATTTTCATCTACCTTGAAGGATAATATCAGTTTATTTAAAGAAGATTACGAAGAAAAGGAAATTAAAGACAGTACCAGAAAAGCAGTAATTTATGATGAAATCAAACAAATGCCAGAGGGAATCCAAACGGAAGTAGGAGAGAGAGGCTCTGATTTATCAGGAGGGCAAAAACAAAGAGTCGTTATATCAAGAGCATTTTTGAAAAATAGTAGCATTATTATTTTTGATGATACCTTTTCAGCTTTAGATAATCGAACATCTCGGAGCTTTGTTAGAAAATATTAAAGAATTAACCAAAGAAAAAACTTGTATCATCATTTCTAACAAAATATCAGATGTAAAACAAAGTGATAAGATTATTGTACTAGACAATGGAGCCATTGTAGAACAAGGGGTACATGAAGAATTAATACAAAAACAAGGTATTTATCAAGAATTTTATGAACAACAATCTACCAAGGCAGAACCTAGTTTCTTATAGATAGATGAAGCGAAGAAGGGATAGCGAGTTTGAATCTGTCTCAAAATCGCCATTCCTACTACTAAAGTATCAAAGAAAGGAAAAACAGATGAAAAATAAAACCTTACAAAGAATATATAAAATGTTAAGACCACAAGCGAAATCCATAGCAATCATATCCATTTTAGCTATTTTAATCAATATTGGTGAAGTCGTAAAGCCATATTTAATTAAAATAGTGATTGATGATTATTTAAGTGCCAATTTATATCAAAAAGGGATTATGACAATTGGTATGATTGGGGCTATTTATGTTGCGATTGTGATATTAGGAAATATTTTAAATTTTATTGTTATGACAGCTACTAGTATGATGGGAGAAAATGTTATTTATTCGATTAGAAACAAGTTATACAAATATGCACAATATGCCAATATTCCATTTCATGATAAAACATCAGCTGGAACGCTTTTTATTAGAATGACAAGCGATGTAGAAGATATTACTGCTGTATTCAAAGATGTTATTACGACTTTTATCAAAGATATTTTGATTATTGTAGTTCTCATCCTTATGATGTTATCGTTAAATTATCAACTAGCTCTTTTATCCTTTATTGTGATTCCTTTGGTTATCGTATCATCTGTTGTTGTAACAAAGATTAGTAAAAAAATTAAAGAAATGGCGAAAATTGCCAAGACCAAAGTAAATGTATTTTTAGCGGAATCTATTTATGGCGTAAAATTGATTAAAATATTTAATCGACAATATGAAAAACAAAAAGAATGTGAAGAATTATGTGATGATTTTTGGAAAACGAGAAAACCAATAGGTATTACATCAGCTATTTTGCCAGGAATTATGACCGTTTTAGAAAATTTAGGAGTGTCTATTATTGTATGGGCATGCATCAATCGTTGGGTAGGAATGTCTATTGATGTTGGTTTAGTTTATGTATTTGTTACTTATATGAAGCAGATATTTGACCCAATTAATCGATTAGTTGAAAATTTTGAAACCATTCAAGAAGCTGTGGTTTCGATTGATAAAATTTATGATATATTAGAACAGAGAGAATATTTAGAAAACTTTGAAGAGGGAAAAGTATTAGAGAAAGTCGAAGGTAAGATTGAATTCAAAAATGTTTGGTTTGCCTATGAAGGAGAAAATTGGATATTAAAAAATATCAGCTTTACCATTGAACCAGGACAAAGTGTTGCTTTTGTAGGAAAAACAGGTTCGGGGAAAACAACTATTACTAATTTAATCAATCGATTTTATGAAATACAAAAAGGTGAAATATTGTTAGATGGTATCAATATCAAAGATATTAATTTGCGTTCTTTAAGAGAAAAAATTGGTGTTATCTTGCAAGACCCATTTGTTTTTGCTAGAAGTATCAAGGATAATATTCAGCTAAATAAAAACTTTTCAGACGAATACATCATCAAAACAATTGAATTGGCTTCAGCAGAAGAATTTGTCAATAGTTTACCAAATGGAATTGAAGAGATTTCAAACGAAAGAGGAAGTTCTTATTCTTCTGGACAGAAACAGTTGTTGGCTTTTGCTAGAATTTTTGCTCATAATCCTTCTATTTTTATCTTAGATGAGGCAACAGCTAATATTGATACCAAAACAGAAGAATTGGTTCAAAAGTCTGTGGATAAAATTTCAAAGGAAAAAACGTCAATTTTTATTGCTCATCGTTTGTCTACCATCGTGAATGTGGACAAAATTATTGTTCTAAGTCAGGGGGAAATTATCGAAGAGGGAAATCATGCAGAACTAGTGAATCGACCAAATGGCTATTATAATAAGTTGTATCATGCTTATTATAGTGGATTGGTTGAATAGAGAACACAAAGCAAGAAATTTTAAATTTTTTTGCTTTTTCTATTGACATTATATGGAACTTATGATTAAATATTGACCAAGATATGAACAGAGTAAAAATTTACGCATTAATCAAAAAACATATCTTATATTTAAATGAAAAGGGAAAGGTGGTGATAGTATGGAAGATGCGATGGCAAATGTGATATTGACTGAGCTAAGAGAGTTTAGAGAAGAGAATAACAAAAGATGGGAAGCAAATGATAAACGTTGGGAAGAAAACGATAGAAGATGGGAAGAGAATGACAAAAGATGGATAGCAAATGATAAGAGATGGGAGCAGAATGAAAAACGTTGGGAAGAGAATAATAAGAAATGGGAAGAAAACAGCAAAAGATGGGAAGAAAATAACAAAAGATGGAATGAAAATCAAAAACTTTGGATAGCAAACAACAAAAGATGGGATGAAAATGACAAGAAATGGGAAGCAAATGAAAAAAGATTAATTGCTTTAGAGGAAGGCCGTAGGAAAGACAGATTAGACTTAATTGATATATTGGACACCATGGAAAAAAGCATTAGCAATCAATTTACTGAAATGAGAGAATATTTTGATGCAAAATTTGAAAAGGTTTTTGTTTCACAAAAAGTAAATGACATGGAGCATGCTGAATTTAAAAAATTAGTTTGTGCTCATCAAGGAAGACTTGATTTTTATAATGCAAGAATCAATAAACTAGAAGAATGGAAAGAGCAGTTTGACATGGGGGAATTCACAGCTGTATAAATAGTAAAGAAAAGTAATAATAGATGGAACAATAAATGTATATTGAGAAGAAGTAATAAATGAAATAATAGATAAAAAATAAATACGAAAAAGGTTAGGATAAAAAGAAAAAATTATGTAACAAAAAATTCATTATATAGTAAAAGATAAAGCAAGTCTACGCAAAATATTGATAAATGGGTAGGCTTGCTCTTAAGATTATTTTTACTAAAAATATATTTCTAAAAAGGTTTATTTGGAAGTACAGCTAATAATTTAGCAATGATATCAGTAGCTTCAGGAGTAATGCATGAATATAATGTGACAATAAAATTTACTATAGATGAATGGAATGATACTAATGAGTAGAAAAAAAGTTATGATACTAATAATATATATAATTTCAATGTTAGTATTTATGATAATAGCAGAATTAAATATAAATAACTTTATGGAATGGTATAGAGAGACAATGGAATATGGTAATATTCTTCTAGTTTTGGCTCCATCAGCTATAGCAGAGTTTTTGCATATTTTGACAACAATTATAATTGCGATAGTGGTAAAATTTATTAAAAAAATTAATTTGGAAATAAAGAAACTATTTTACAAACTACCTATCATTACTATAATTTTATGGTATCCTTTGTATTTCTTACTAACATATATATTTTTTTAAGAAGAGAAAATGTTTCATAAAAACTACATAATAAATTTGAATAATAAAACGAGAAAAAAGTCTTGCAAAAACAAAGAGATGTGGTATAATAAATACCAATAGAAAAGATAAAAAACGATAACAAGGACAAGATAAATAATGTAATATCTTAAAGAGAGCCAAAGAAAGCTGTGATTTTGGTAAGTAAAAGTTATTTATTATCACCTTAGTTTGTTGTTAAACTGAAATAGAAAAGACTAAGTTTAGCCGTATCACCTGCGTTAAAGGAAAATTAAGAGAGTGGATTGTATAATTTTCATATAAATTTGCTAAAATAGGTGGTACCGCGGAAGGGAAAGAACTTTTCGTCCTAATTTAATTTAGGACGAGGAGTTTTTTTGATGGAAACATATAAAATGTTAGAAAAGGAGAAACAATGGAAACAGAATATGTCAGAGATGAAATAAATTCAGAAATTTCAATGGGTGAAGTATCGCTCCTATGTGATGAAAAAATTTTGGATAAAAATGTAATGAATCGAATCATCACAAGTACAATCTTACAATTACACCTGAAACAATACATCCAATTCAATAAAGATGAAAAAGGAAAAGTAATCATACAAATACAAACTGCAAAAGAACCATTAAAGAAAACAGAGAAATTGATATTCCAATGTTTAAAAGAAAGTGATATAGAAAAAGATAACCAATTGAAATTAGAGGAAATCACTAGAAACAATAATCGAATTTTTTACAACCATAAAAAACAATTAAAAGACTTGATAATAGAGGAAACAATAGAAGATGAATATATCGATAAACGAAAATTAGAATTAAAAGAAAAATATTTCAATACAATGATGACAATGATTTTTTTAATGATTTTATTTTTTATAGTAAGAATTGGAGTAGGTGATTTATTACGGTTCCTTACTTGTTTTATGCTTATTTACTATCATAGGTATCTATTTGCATAAAAAATTCAAAAACATTGATATATATACGCCAAAAGCAAAAGAAGAAAAAGAAAGACTAAAGGGGTTAAAAAAATATTTACAAGACTATTCCTTAATTGATAAAAGAGAAATTTTAGAAATCTATTTATGGGAAAAATATTTAGCCTATGCTACGATTTTTAATATCAATCATAATATAATAGAGATTTTACAGGTCAATTTAGAAGAAAAAACAAAAGATAAAAAGGAAATTCAATTTGACTTTTACGAAAATAAGTATTTTTATATAGATGATAAAAATCAAAAAATATACATTAGCCCAAAAGAGCAAGAAAATTTTTTTCAACCAGAATATAACATAAAAAGAAAGGACGGTGAACAAAAATGAGAGAACTAAAAATCAAAGGAATTTACAAACATTTCAAAGGAGACTACTATTTAGTAGAAGACATTGCCTATCATAGTGAAACCAAAGAAAAAATGGTAGTATATAGACATTTATATGGAAACGGTTCTTTATGTGTTAGACCATTAGATATGTTTTTATCAGAAGTAGACCATGAAAAATATCCAAACGTAAAACAAAAATACAGATTTGAATTACAAGAAATCGAAAGTGTAAACAAATAAAAATCATGGGATGTGGGGACATTATCTACGTCCCCATGTCCCAAAGAGGAGGAATAGAAAAATGTACAAAAAAGTAGAATTAAAAAATGGCTTTGTAGGAATGGAAAAGGAAGTAGCCAAAACATGGAAGGAGAAAGACATCATCAAAAAGAATTTTGCCATGAATGAAGGAAAAAGACATTTTACCTTTTATGATGGACCACCAACAGCGAATGGAAAGCCACATGTAGGACATATTGAAACAAGGGTAATGAAAGACATTATCCCAAGATATAAAGTGATGAAAGGCTATAAAGTAATTCGTAAAGCTGGTTGGGATACGCATGGTCTTCCAGTAGAACTTGAAATTGAAAAAAAACTAGGTATTTCAGGGAAAGAACAGATTGAAGAATATGGCGTAGAAAAGTTTGTGAAAGAATGTAAGGAAAGTGTGTTTACCTATGTTTCTATGTGGGAAGAAATGACAAACAAAGTAGGTTTTTGGGTAGACATGGAAAACCCATATGTTACCTATCACAATGAATACATTGAGTCTGTTTGGTGGGCATTAAAACAAATGTGGGAAAAAGGACTTTTATATGAAGGTCACAAAGTTATGCCATATTGCCCAAGATGTGGAACAGCTTTATCTTCCCATGAGGTAGCACAAGGGTATAAAGATGTCAAAGATTTAACTTGTATTGCCAAATTCAAAGTAGTAAACGAGGATAAATATATTTTAGCATGGACAACAACTCCATGGACATTACCTTCTAACTTGGCACTTTGTGTCAACAAATCTTACGAATATGTAGAGGTAAAAGCTAATATAGGAACAGAGGAAGAACCACAATACGAAACCTACATTTTAGCAAAAGACTTACTAGAAACTGTTTTAAAGGATACCCCTTATGAAATCATGAAAACCTTTAAAGGAGAAGAATTACTTGGTACCAAATATGAAAGACTAATGCCTTTTGGCGAAATAGAAGGAAAAGCCTTTGAAGTGATTCATGGGGACTATGTTAATCTAGATGATGGTACGGGAATTGTTCATATTGCACCAGCTTATGGAGAAGATGACAGTTTCGTATCCAAACAAAATGGCATTACTTTTATTAATTTAGTAGATAAAGCAGGAAAATTTGTAAGAGAGGTAGAGCCATGGGCTGGTAGATTTGTAAGAGATTGTAACGAAGATATTTGCAAATGGTTAAAAGAAGAAAACAAATTATTCAGCAAAGAAAAACATTTACACTCTTATCCTCATTGTTGGAGATGTGACACACCGCTTCTTTATTATCCAAAAGAAAGTTGGTTTGTGGCGATGAGCAAATTAAAAGATGAATTAGTTGCTAATAACAATCAAGTAAATTGGTATCCAGACACCATCCGAACAGGAAGATTTGGAAAATTCTTAGAAAATGTAATTGACTGGGGAATTTCAAGAGATAGATACTGGGGAACACCGTTACCAGTATGGACTTGTGAAGACGAAAATTGCCGTCATCAAGAGTGCATTGGTTCCATTGAAGAATTGAAGAAAAAAGGAATTGACGTACCAGAAGATATTGAATTACACAAACCATATATTGATAACGTAGATTTAAAATGTCCAAAATGTGGCAAAAAAATGCACAGAGCAAAAGAGGTAATCGACTGTTGGTTTGACTCTGGTTCCATGCCTTTTGCCCAATGGCATTATCCATTTGAAAACAAGGAAATGTTTGACAACAATTTCCCAGCTGGATTTATATCAGAAGCGGTTGACCAAACCAGAGGTTGGTTCTATACGTTAACAGCAATTGGAACGGCTCTATTTGGCAGAACCCCATTTGAAAACTGTATCGTATTAGGTCATGTATTAGATGAAAAAGGACAAAAAATGTCAAAATCCAAAGGAAATGGTGTAGACCCAATGGAACTACTAGATACCGTAGGAGCAGATGCAACCAGATGGCATTTTTATACTGTAAGTGCCCCTTGGCTTCCAACTAGATTGGGACTAAATAATGTACAAGAAACCCAGAGAGGATTCCTAAGCACTTTATGGAATGTGTATTCTTTCTATGTGCTATATGCCGAAATTGACCAATTCAATCCATTGCAATACCAAGACTTTAAGCCAACCAATATCATGGACAAATGGATTCTTTCAAAATTAAATACGTTAATAAAAGAGGTAGATGATAAATTAGAACATTATGACATTACAGCAGCAGCCTTGCAAATAGAAGCCTTTACGGATGAACTTTCTAACTGGTATGTACGTAGAAATCGAGAAAGATTTTGGGCACAAGAATTAAATGACGAAAAAATTGGAGCTTACTGTACTTTATATTATGTATTAACAACTTTAGTAAAAGTAGTAGCACCATTTGTACCATTTATCGCAGACGAAATCTATCAAAATCTAGTGGTAGGATTAAATCCACAAGCACCAGAAAGCGTGCATTTATGCTTATGGCCAGAGGTAAGTGAGGCAGAGATTGATAAAAACCTAGAAACGGAAATGGATTTAGCCTATAAAATTGTAAAATTAGGACGTGGAGCAAGAAACATTGCTAATATCAAAAATAGACAACCACTTTCTAAAATGCTAATTTCCATTGACACGTTACCAGCCTATTATGCAGATATTGTAAAAGAAGAATTAAATGTAAAAGAAATTGACTTAGGAGCCGAAATGTCAAACTATGTCAATTTTGAAATCAAGCCAAACTTGCCAGTATTAGGAAAAGAATATGGTAAACTAATTCCAAAAATCAAACAAGAAATTGCCAACAAAAATCAAATGGATTTAGCCAATACGGTAAAAAATGGTGGTGTAGAATACATTGAAATCGATGACATACAAATTGCTTTAAATGCTGAAAATTTATTAGTCACCATGCAAGGAAAAGAAGGTTTTGCCTTTAGCGGAGAAGGCGAAATAGGAGTCGTATTAGATACTCACATTTCTCCAGACCTAAAAGAAGAAGGCTATGTAAGAGAAATTCTATCCAAAGTACAAAACATGAGAAAAGATAAAGGCTTTGAAGTATTAGACCATATTCATCTTTATGTAGCAGAAAATAGCATGTTAGAGGAGATTATTAAAAAGAACGAAGCATTAATCAAACATGACACATTAGCGGTTGAGGTAATTTATAATCAAGATAGAAATACTTATACAGAAACCAATATCAACGGAGAAATTTTAAAAATTGATGTAGAGGTAGCTTAAGAAATGTCCCCACTAGTTCCGGGAGTAAATGGGGACATTTTCATAATTCTCCCCATTTACTCCCGGAACTAGTGGGGACAAAAAATTAGTTTAAATCATAAAAACTATTGAAAAATAATAAATATTATGATATATCAATAATAGATAAAAGGAAAGGGGAATAAAAATGGGAGAAGAAAATCAACCAAACCAAAATGAAAATCCAATTTCAAAAGGGCAAACAGTCAACTTTAACATAAGTTCAGGAGGAGTAAATCCAGAAAAGAAGGGAAAAAAGAAAACAGGACCATTCATCTTTGCTATTATATTAATTATGGCAATTGTAGCAGGGCTTGCTTATTATTTTACTATTTACACAAAGCCAGAGGAAATATATAAAAGATTAATAGGAAGCACAATTGATTCCTATACCAATGAAATGAACAACATGAATTATAAGACATCAAAGGCATCTTTAAAATTAGACGCAAATTTAGAAACTGACAAAATAGACAAAAAAGTAACAGATTTAATCAACAAAATCAACATAGGAATGAATGTGCAAACCGATAATGAGAATCAACAATTTGTAATGGATTTGAAAGCAGATTATGACAAAGAAGATTTAGTAGATATTCAAATGTATTCAAACGTACAAGAAGAAAAAACTTATATGCAATTAAAAAGTTTCTTAGATAAGTATATTGAAATAGAAGATATGGACGAGGAATTCTATACCTATTTTAAGGAAATTTTAGAAAAGCAAAAAATGGGAAGCGAGCAAAAACAATCTTTACAAAAAGCGATGAGTATTCTAAAGAAAGAACTAACAGATGTTATCAAAAAAGAATACTGTACAGCTGAAAAAGAAGATATTACCATTGCTGGTAAAAAAGTAGCTACAACTAAAAATACAATCAAAATGAATGAGAAACAAGTAAAAGAGGAATTGACAAAAGTATTTAAAAACTTGAGAGAAAATGAAGACTTTATTAACTGTTTTGAAGACAAAGACGAAATGACAGAAGCATTAGAAAATTTAGAAGAATTAATGGACGAATTGGATGAAGATGATAAATCTACAGTAGAAATAGCCATTTATACCAATGGATTTATGCAAAATGTAGAAAAATTTACAGTTACATTTTATACAGAGGTAACCGATGAGACAATCACAATGGCATGTACCAAAACAGAAAAAGAAACCTATGACTTTGAAATTTTAGACAAAAACAAAACAGTTTGTAAAGGGAATGTAAAAGTAGAGGAGAAAAATAAACAAGAAGGAAACATTCATTTTACAATTGAGGTAGAAGACTTTGGAAAATTAAATTTAAACATAGAATATAGTCAAAAATTCAATGAAGACATTGACAAAGTAGATGTGGATAATGCTGTAAAATCAGAAGAATTAACAGAATCTGACCAAGAAAAATTAATGACCAATTTACAAAAATCAAAATTATATGAATTAATAGAAGATTTTGCAGGAAGCAAAAATTCTAATCTAATAGGAAATACCATGACAGATTCTAACAAAGATGACAAAAAAGATGAGATAATAGAGGAAGAAGCGGACAACAACACAGAAAAACAAGAAGAAAAAAAGAAAGAAACAAAAGAAAATGAGATTATATCCTATGATGGCAAAACAAAAATAACATTTAAGCTACCAGCAGGATATCAATCAACTTATGTATCAGACAACTATAAATCAATAGAAAAAGGAAATATATCTATCAAAGTATCAACCTCTTATGGCAATAAAGATGAATATTATAAAGATTTACAAGAAAAGAAGGAATATTACCAGAAAGAAGATTCAAATTATAAAAATGTTACACTGTCTGATAAAGAAAAGATAGAAATAAATGGAAAGACCTTCTATCGTGCAGAATTGTCATATGAATATGCTGGAGGAGGTTATACAACTAAATATGAAACAACTTATATGTGGTCAGAGATTTCAGATGAAAGTGTAGTGGACTTTGAAATTAGAGGTTCTAGTGATATGAATCCAAAAGATTTGGAAGAAATAGCAACCATAAATGTTGAAAAAAATAAATCGAGTAGAAGATAACACTTAATGTGTTTTTCCCCTCTCACACCACCACTCAA
>CAOKPI010000026.1 GCA_948470605.1 uncultured Clostridium sp.
CAGAAGACAATCGTGACGTTATTTATGGAGTTGTAAAAAATTGTTTTAAAGAACCAGTATGCAATGCTGTTGTTAAATTAGTGGAAGTTGTTTGCGAACATGGTAAAGAAGAAAGAAGACCAATTGGTCACACTTTCACAGATAAAGAAGGAGAATTTGTATTTGGACCTCTTTGTCCTGGTAAAGAATACGCTCTTCAAATCTGGGTAAACGATACTAAAAAAATCAAAATTTGTGCTAAATGTCATCATGAAGGAAAATGCTTAAAAGGCGACAAATGTGATAAATGTGATTGTTTTATTGATGACTGTGACAAATGTGATAAATGTGAAAAACATGAACACGAAGAAGAATGTTGCGAAAAACATGAATGTAAGTAATTAAATTCTACCAAATTTCGAAAAATTGCCAAAAGGGAAAACCCTTTTGGCAATCTTTACTTTCTACATCATACCCATTTTCTTGGCAAATTGTTTTCCTTTTTTCATTAGTTTTTTCTTATTCATCACATCAGATTCTGCATACATCATCATTAATCCAGTTGTAATCAATCCACCAATCATAACACCTTTAACAAATTTCATTTTATTCACCTCCAACAGTTGCTATTAAAATATTTTTATATTTTTAGTTTCTCTCTTTTTTGTCATTTTTATACTGTTTTTTATATAATTTAAAAATGGAATATATTTCATGAATTGCTACAATTGCTAGAAAACCACCAAAACATTTCTTTAAAATTTGTACATCTGTATGAATGGATATATTAGCACCTATAATAGCACCCAAAATGCCAAATACAGATATAAAAATAGCCAACTGAGTATCAATATTTTTATTTTTTAAATTTACGATAATTGCTACAATAGAAGTGGGAATAAAAAAAATCAAATTAGTTGCTTGTGCGACATGTTGTTCTACTCCCATCAAAAAAGAAAGGAGAAAGATTAAAATGGTTCCTCCTCCCATTCCTGTTCCACTTACAATTCCTGATACCAATCCTATCAATATTTCTGACATTTTTCCTCCAAAATCAAGTTATCATTTTATATGACACATAAATTAAAAAAATAGTAAACGCTACTTTTAATACTTTCTCTGGCAATTTTTTTAATAATTTTGCACCTATATAACCTCCTATAGCACCTCCTATGGCACATAAAAAGGCTATTTTCCAATCAATAAAATTTCCTTTATAATAGAAAAAACTACTCGTTATTACCATTGGTAAAATACAAAAAACAGAAGTCCCTCTTGCTTTTGTATCATCAACCTCTAATAGATGAATAAAAGCTGGTACTAATATCATACCTCCACCTGTTGAAAATAGACCACTTATAATTCCCGCCAACAATCCAATTATCACTTTTTTTATCATAATAAAAACCTACTTTTTAGTAGGTTTTCCATTTTTTTTTATTTTATTCTAAAAATGAGCAAAAGGGACAGGTCTAACTTGTCTCATTTTTTAGTCTGGATTATAGTATTTCGTTCCTAACATCTTATCTGGCAAGTATTGTTGTTCTACTTCATGTCCTGGAAAATCATGTGGATATAAATATCCTTCACTATATCCTAATTCCTTCATCTTTTCGATTGGTGCATTTCGAATATGCATTGGAATTTCACCTGTATCTTTTGTTGCCACATCTTCTAATGCTTGATTAATTCCCAAATAAGTAGCATTTGACTTTTTAGACGTTGCTACATATACAGCTGCTTCTGATAATAAAATTCTTGCCTCTGGCATGCCTATCATATGAATCGCTTGCATGGCTGAATTGGCTACAACTAAAGCATTTGGATTTGCCATTCCCACATCTTCTGAAGCACATATTACAATTCTCCTCGCTAAAAATAATGGGTCTTCTCCTCCATTCAATGCTCTTGCTAAATAAAATATCGTAGCATCTGGGTCAGAACCTCTCATCGATTTGATAAAAGCACTGATATTATCATAATGTTCCTCTCCATTTTTATCAAAAATAGCTTTTCTATTCTGAATACTGTTTTTAATGACTTCATCTGTTAAATGAATATAACCATCTTCTCCGTATTGGTGTTGTTAAAGTTGCCACTTCCAATCCATTTAAAGCTGTTCTTACATCTCCATTGCTAATCGCTGCTATTTTCTGTAAGGTTTCATCTTCTATTTTAATGTTATATTCTCCTAATCCATCTTTTCTTTCTAGTGCATTTTTTAATACTTGATGAATATGTTGTTCAGTTAATGGTTCTAATTTAATGACCATTGACCTTGAAATTAACGCCTTATTTACTTCAAAGTATGGATTCTCTGTGGTTGCTCCAATTAAAATAACCGTTCCATTTTCTACAAAAGGAAGCAAAGCATCTTGTTGTAATTTGTTAAATCTATGAATCTCATCAATAAATAAAATACTTTTTCCAGTAGGATTTAACATGAAATTTTTAGTTTCTTCTACTACTTTTTTGATGTCTGCTACTCCTGAAGTTACCGCATTCATTTTATAAAATTTATATTTTGTAGTTTCGCTGATAACTCTTGCTAATGATGTTTTTCCACATCCAGGAGGTCCAAATAAAATAATGCTAGATAACCTATCTGCTTTTATCGTTCGATATAATATCTTGTCTTTTCCTATGACATGTTCTTGTCCTACATATTCTTCAAGCGTTTTTGGTCTCATTCGATAAGCAAGTGGTTCATTACTGTTCATAGTTGGTCTCCTTTCATGATTTTTGGGATGCCCTTATCTGTGCGAGCATGAAGCGAGCTTACAGATAAGTAATACCGACAATTACAAGCCTAAAAGATTTAATCCTTTTTTGATTAATTCTTCTGTTGATAATTCATTTTTGTCTAATTTAGCAAATGCTTTTTCAATTTCTTTTTTATTGTATCCTAATACTTGAAGAGCTGCTATAGCTTCTGCTACTTTGTTATTATTTTCAATTGCTACTTGTAGTTTGTCTTCTGCCTCTGATTTCTTCTTTGTATTGCCATTCACTTGTGCATTTATTTTCTCAATTTGTTGTTCTTTTGTTATTTTATCTTTTAGTTCTAAAATGATTCTTTGTGCTGATTTCGCTCCAATTCCTGGTATCTGGGTCAATGTCTTGACATCTTCTGAAATAACAGCTAGTGCAAATTCAGAGGGTTCACACACAGCTAACATGGTTAGTGCTGTTTTAGCACCTACACCGCTTACACTGATTAGCAATTCAAACATTTTTAGTTCTTCTAATGTATTGAAACCAAAAATACTAATGTCATCTTCTCTTACTTTATAATAAGTGTGTACTTTTACCATTTCTCCTATATTTCCTAGTTTTTCAATTCCTACCTCTGACATAAATACCTTGTACCCTAATCCTCCTACGTCAATTACAACATACCCTGTCATTTTCATTTCTATCGTTCCTTTGATATATGCTAACATGGTCTCATTTCCTTCCTAATTAATTTTTATACATCATATAAATACGTTGCTTCTAAATCTGCTTCGTGTGTTAATAAAGCAATCGGATATTTCTTATAGCTACTTCCAATTGCATTGTAGTTTTCTTTTGGTTCTGTATATCCCATATGCCAACGAATAGAATATTTTTCTTCTGGCGTTAGTTTCATATATTCGGTTATCATCATAACTGATTTTTCGCCATGTCCATATGGTATGGTGTCATCTACTGTATAATAGGGTACTTTCTCCCATACTCCTAATGCATTTTTCGCATTCCTATAATCTACTTTATAAAAATTCGTTTTACAAATATCATGCAACAGACCAATAATGATAATAGATTCTTCTGGTATGTCAATTGGCATTACACAATTTTCTACTTTATGTTTTAAAATTTCATATACTTTTAAACTATGTTCTACTAATCCTCCTTCATGGTCACCATGAAATCTAGTACTAGCTGGTGCTACAAAGAAATCTGATTTTTCTAGAAAGCTGATTAGTTCTTCTATTCCTTCTCTTTTTACTGTTTTTAATAATTCTAAAAATTGTTCTTTCATTCTTATTCCTCCATTAATTGACTTCTTTCTACCATACACACCACCTCCTTTTACACATAGGTGGCAACCACATTTTACTTTTTTTATTATCCCTGTAATTATATAAATATTAATTTTAAAAGTCAATAGTGTTAGCAAAATTTTGTTCTAATTTATACATTAACAATATAATCTTAAAATATTACATTTTCATAACAATTATATTAATTATATTGATATATTAATATAATATATTATAATATATATATATTATATATTAAGGAGTGTTTTTATGGTAGGCTATGATAAGCTAAACTTTATAGATAAAATTAGATTTAGATTAAGAGTAAGACAAGCATTAAAACATGATGACCGTATTCCAGTTGACAAACAAGGTATTATTAATGAATTATTAGCAGAAAGATATAACAAAATCTTTACCTATTGTTCAAAATAATGTAGAAAGGTCTAATACCTCAGAACAGAATATGAAAAAGCCTAATACATTAAAACAATATGAAATTCCTAAAGATACAATAAAAAATTCTATAGAAATACTTAAGCAAAAAGAATTAGAACAAATATTAGGAAAACCAATAACTAGTGAAATAGATGCCTATGAAAATATAGTTGATTTACAGACTTTTTTATCCTATCCACATGATACTATACCAGATGCTGAAAACAAAATAAATGAGAAATTATTTTATATTCAGGAAACATTCGGTTACGATGTTTTAAATAAAGGAATTCAAATATATGAAAATGATAAATTTTTAAGAGATATTACTACTACTTTATCTTTACAAGATAAACATAGCTTAAAGCAAGAAATACTAAACAACCCAAAACTTTCAGAACAATTAAATAATCTAAGATACAACCCTGAAAAAACTAAAAAACAATCTGGAAGGATTATTAACTTATTAGCAATTTATTCTAATATGGTACAAGAATCAAAAAACAATGAATATAAATCTAAAGAAGATGCACACTTAAACGAATATAATAGAATTTAATTTATACATATCCTTTATAAGTAAAAGTGAACCAAAGAAAACTTATTTTATTTGGTTCGCTTTTGTTTATAAATTCTAATTAAGTCTTTATCTCCAATTTTTAATTCTCTCCATTGCTTCTATTGTGTTTTCTTTTGTACCAAAAGCTGTCAATCTAAAATAACCTTCTCCATGTGTTCCAAATCCGCTTCCTGGTGTTCCCACTATATTTGCTTCCTCCAAAAGTTTATCAAAAAACTCCCAAGACGTCATACCTTGTGGTACTTTTAACCAAATGTAAGGAGAATTAATACCTCCATAAACAGTAAATCCTGCTTCCTCCAAGCCATTCTTAATAATTTTTGCATTTTCTAAATAAGCTTGAATATTTTCTTTAATTTGTTTTTTTCCTTGTTCTGAATAAGTTGCCTCTGCTGCTCTTTGCACCACATAAGACACCCCATTAAATTTTGTACAAGTTCTACGATTCCACAATTTATTTAGACTAATGGCTTCTCCTTTTTTGGTATACCCTTTCAATTCTTTTGGAATTACTACATAAGCACATCTAATGCCTGTAAATCCTGCGGTTTTAGAAAAACTTTTAAATTCAATAGCAACCTCTTTAGCTCCTTCTATTTCATAAATAGTATGTGGTATATTTTCTTCTGTAATAAAAGCCTCATAGGCAGCATCATATAAAATAACAGATTGATTTTCTTTGGCATAATTAACCCATTTTTTTAACGCTTCCTTATTTAATACGGTTCCTGTTGGATTATTCGGAAAACATAGATAAATCATATCTACTTTTTCTTTTGGTAATTCTGGTATAAAATTATTTTCTGCTGTTACTGGTAAATACGTAATATTTCTTCCAGACATAATATTGGTATCCAAATAAACTGGATAAACTGGGTCAGTAATGGCAACTTTATTGTCTTGTGCAAAAATATCTACGATATTACCACAGTCACATTTTGCCCCATCTGATACAAAAATCTCATCTTCTGCAATTTCTACTCCTCTAGCTTGATAGTCATTTTCTACAATTGCTTTTCTTAAAAATTCGTAACCCTGTTCTGGTCCATACCCTTTAAATCCTTCTGGTGTTCCTATCTCATCGACTGCTTTGTGCATTGCCTCTAAACAAGCTGGTACAATTGGTTTAGTAACATCACCAATTCCTAATTTTATTATTTTTTTATCTGGGTTTTCTTCTGTGAATTTAGCCACTTTTTTGGCTATATCTGAAAATAAATAACTATCTTGTAATTCTAAAAAATTCTCATTAATAAAACTCATCATTTCCTCCTATCGGGATTTGGGGACATCCTTAAAATCCCTATTTTAAATTTCTCCTTCAAATACAGTGACGGCTGGTCCTGTCATATATACATGATTATCCTCTTTATTCCATTCAATTTCTAAATCTCCTCCGAAGTAATTCTACATAAGCATGTCGAGAGGTTAATCCATTCAAGCTACAAGCAACTAGTGTAGCACAAGCACCAGTTCCACATGCTAGGGTTTCTCCTGCCCCTCTTTCCCAAACTCTCATCTTGATATGTTTCTTATCTAGAATTTCTATAAATTCTACATTTGTCTTATTGGGAAATACAGAAGCTACTTCCAAAATTTTGCCATATTTTTCGATATTAAAATGACAAACATCTTCCACTACTGTAATGGCATGTGGATTTCCCATAGATACACAAGTCAAAGTAAATTCTTTATCTAACGATTTTACTTTTAAATTTTGTACTGGCTCTTCAATTGCCATAACTGGTATCTTTTCTGGCGCCAAAATAGGTTCCCCCATATCTACTTTAATGGTTTCTACTCTGTTATTGGTTACATTCAATTTTAAAGTTTTCATACCAGCTAATGTTTCAATTGTTACCGTTGTCTTATCCGTTAATCCTTTGTCATATACGAATTTTCCAACACAACGTATGCCATTTCCACACATTTCTGCTTCGCTTCCATCGGAATTAAACATTCTCATTTTAAAATCTGCTACCTCACTTTGACAGATTAAAATAAGACCATCTGACCCAATGCCAAAATGCCTATCACTAACCATTTGAGCTAGTGATGATTCATTTTCTATCTTTTGATGAATGGCATCCATATACACATAATCATTCCCTAACCCCTGCATTTTTGTAAATTTTAACATTCTTTCACCCTCTTCATGATATCTCATCGTCTAGTATTCTATCATATGCCAATTTCTTTGTAAAGAACCATTTATATCTTAATTTTTTATGAATTCTATTCCTTTGTGTAACTTTTTGTTATATAATAAAAAAAGAAGAGAGGTACCTATGAAATTATTTAAAAAATTATTAATCATCTTATTCATTCTATTTATATTAATAGCAAGTTTTGCATTTATAATTGGTTTTAGCTATTACTCAAACACTTTAAAAGAAAAGCCCTTAATCGCTCGTGTAGAAGCAGTAACCAATCAAGAACATTACATTTCCTTTGACCAATTACCAAAAGATTATATCCATGCTGTCATTGCTACAGAAGACCATAGATATTATGAGCATGGAGCCATTGACCCAATTGGAATTGCTCGAGCCTTTTATACCAATATTCGAGATGGTGAATTTGACGAAGGTGGTAGTACCATTACACAACAAGTTGCCAAGAATGTTGTGTTTCATCAAGATAAAACATTAATCCGAAAACTAGGAGAAATTTTTGCTGCCTATGATTTAGAGAAACATTATAGTAAAAATGAGATTTTTGCTTTGTATGTCAATTCTTCCTACTTTGGAGATGGCTATTATGGTATCTATGATGCCAGCATGGGATATTATAAAAAAGCACCAAAAGATTTGACCTTATCAGAAGCCAGTATGTTAGCTGGTGTTCCAAATGCTCCTTCTGTGTATAGTCCAACGGTTAATCCAGACTTAGCAAAAAAACGTCAAAAGCATGTTTTAAATAGAATGGTAGAATATGGTTACCTTACACAAGAAGAAGCCAATCATGTCTCAAAATTGGACTGAGAGACAGGGACTGAGGGGGACAGGGACTGAGGGACGTTCCTGTCCCCCTCAGTTCCGTCATTTTTTTCTTACCCTCATCATATATTTAGATTACAGGTGATTACATGAAAATTCTTATTTTAAACAAGAAAATCTTATTTTTTATTTGTCTTTTTACCATACTTTTTATTTCCTTATTTTTCTATTTAAGCAATCCTTTCTCCTTTGCCATCGAGTTAACCACAAATAGTGTAATAGATGAAACTTTACACGAAAAAGTAGCTAGTTTAACAAAAAAAGAAGAAAAAATTGCCTATCTTACCTTTGATGATGGACCCACCTTAAAAGCCACTGGGAAAATATTAGACATTCTAAAAGCAGAAGATATAAAAGCCACCTTTTTTGTTGTTGGTAAGCATGTAAAAGAGAATCCCGAATTAGCAAAAAGAGCCTATGAAGAAGGACATTATCTAGCTAATCATGGTTATCATCATGATAACAAAAGATTATATCAAAGTTCTGATAGTTTTATTTCTGAAATAAAAGATACTGACATGGAAATTGGAAAAGCAATTGGTGTTGAAAATTATTGCTCTCATATCTTTCGTTTTCCAAATGGTTATATGTCTTCCCATTATAAAGCAAAGAAAAAAGAAGCCATTAAGCTTCTTTCTGAAATGAACTATACTTATATCGATTGGAATTGTCTTAATAATGATTCTGTTAAAAAATATAGCAATAGTCAATTATTAAAAAATTTAAAAAAATCAGCTAAAAATAAAGGTACTTTAGTTGTTCTAATGCATGATACATCTGATGTCAACGATACGCCTTCTATTTTAAAAGATTCCATCGATTATTTAAAAGAACAAGGTTATGAATTTAGAAATTTTTATGACTTGCTGTAAAAAGAAAACAATGATTTTGAGGACGGAGGAAAAAATCATGCTTTGTCTTTGTTTGACTATTTTAAGTATCCTATTAAAATTTATCATGATTTTTTCCTCCGTCCCCAAAATCATGACAGTTTTCTATAAAACAACTTCTATTTCATAAACATTTCTACTACCATCTAATTTTATCAAATTATCCACCTGATTGCCATTCAAAAATATTTTACTAGTACCAGTTTCAAAACCATTTTTACTAGATGGATTTTTAACCATAATATTATACATACTTTCTCTCCATTGATATTTCATTTGATACTCTTTCCAATCTTTTGGAATACATGGTTCTATTTTTAAATACCCTTCTTCAATTTTAAGTCCCAATAAATTTTCAATTCCTGCTTTGTAGTACCAGCTTGCTGAACCAGTGTACCATGTCCAACCTCCTCGCCCTGCTAAGTTTCCTGTTCCATAAATGTCGGCTGGTATCACATAAGGTTCTACCTTATATTTGTTACTAGCCTCTTTGGTTCTGGCATGTTCAATTGGATTAATCATACGGTATAATTCTAAAGCTTTATCACCAAATCCTAGCATCGCTTCTGCAATAATGACCCAAACGGAGCTATGTGTGTATTGACCACCATTTTCCCTTACGCCTGGTAAATACGCCTTAATATATCCTGGCTCTAACTTACCTTTTTCAAAAGGAGGGTCTAATAATTTAATAATTCCATTTTCTCTATCAATTAAATGCTTTTCTAAACTTTCCATAGAAATATATTTTTTGTCATTATCACCTGCTTTTGAAATAACACTCCAGCTTTGGGCAATACTATCGATTCTACACTCCTCATTCTCCATACTACCTAGTACATTACCATCATCCATAAAAGCTCTCTTATACCATCTTCCATCCCATCCATTCGTATTCAATGCTTTTTTTAATTGATTTCTAATTTCCTCATATTTTTGAGCTAATGTTTCATCTCCTTTTTCTCGACAAATTGATACAAAATTTTCTAAAATCCAACTCAAGAAAAATCCTAACCAAACACTTTCCCCTTTTCCTTTGTTGCCTACGGTACTAAAGCCATCATTCCAGTCTCCTGAACCAATTTTAGGAAGACCATTTTCTCCAAAATTTAAGCTTCTTTTAATGGTTTTAATACAATGCTCATAAATGCTTCCTTCTTCTTTGCTTGGCAAATATTTTTCATATCGTTCATCTTGTCCCTCTTCTAAAGGAGCTCCCTCTAAATAAGGTGTTTTTATCTCTAAAATACTTTTATCTCCTGTAAAATTAATATATTCTATCACTAGATAAGCTAACCACAATAAGTCATCTGAAAATCTCGTTCGAATTCCTCTTTGATTTTGGTCATGCCACCAATGTTCCACATCTCCCTCTATAAATTGATGTTCACTATGCTTCAAAATTTGTTGTTTCAAAAGTTTTGGGTCCAAATATTTTAGTCCTAGCGTATCTTGTAACTGGTCTCGAAATCCAAAGGCTCCTCCTGATTGATAATACCCTGTTTTACCCCATAATCTACTATTGATAATTTGATAACCTATCCAGCCATTTAGTAAAATATTAGTTGATTCTAAAGGAGTATAGACTTGTAATCTTCCTAAAAACTCTTTCCAATAACTTTTTACCTCATTCAATTCTTGCTTACAATTTGCCAGCTTTTGATATTTGTACGCCATATTTTTGCAATCGATACTATCCTCTTCTGCTCCTAAAATAAGAGAAATTTCCTTACTTTCAAAACTCTCCAAATCAATTTCAATTTCAAAAGCCACACACGGTTTTTTCCCTAAAGCATCTTGATTATTAAGTGATACTTTTTTTAGGGCTTGTGGTGCATGAATGCCACCTTCTCCTAAGAAGAAATTTTTATCACCTGTATAAGATTTAATCTTTTCACTAGAAGAAATATAAACTCTTGTTTTTTCCATATCTTCTCGGTATAAATTTCTTGCTTGTATTAAATTACTATTCACATCAAAATCTAAGTGAATATAACCATTGGTTTTCATTTCATCTTCCCCAATTACTGGTTTGATATAATAATATAATTTTAATTTTTTTCGGTTTGGTGTTGTATTCTTTAAATTCAGAATTCCGATTTTACAACTATCTTCTTTTGGAACAAAAACCTCCAATTCTTGTTCCATTCCATTACTTTTATGAATATATTTACAATAGCCAAAGCCATAAACAATATTATAATTTCTATCATCTGGCATTGGATTTAATCCCAATGACCAAGCTTTTTGTGTCTCTTGGTCTTTTAGATAAATAATTTCAGACGGAATATCATAACACGGATTATTTTGCCAACTCGATACACGATTTAATCTACAATTTTGATACCAAGTATAACCACCCATATTTTCTGTTATAAGAGTTCCAAATTTCTCATTTGCCATAATATGACTCCACACCGTAGGTAATCTATTCCCTTTGTTGACTTTCACAAGATATTCTTTTCCATCTTCTGAAAATCCGCCATATTCATTATAATATTTTAAAACCTCATGATTTGCCAAAATATCTATATCGTCATTCGTTTCCTCTGTCATTTGTGGATTTTGTATTTCTTCTCCAATGATTTTATCATTTTCTAAATAACTTTCTTCTAACTCTTTGATATTATTTTTTAATCCACCCTTATCGCTATCAATGATAATAGTTGCTAAAAATTCCAATAAAGCAATATCCTTTTTATCAATTTCTTCTTTATTTAAAGTGAAAATTCCGCCCTTTTGATTTTTTAAATATCCCATTTGATGATTTAAAATACTACTTTCGATTTCTTCTTTTACATAATTTTCATAGCTGTGTTTTTCTTCATCTAAAATGACGATTTCTGTCTCCAGACTTTTCATCCTAAAAAATTCATAGGCTTTTAGCATTTCTTTTATGACATAACTATCATTTACATTTCTCACCTTTAATAAAATGATGGGTAAATCTCCTGATATTCCATATTTCCACAAATCACTTTGATGATAGTTTATTAGTGTATTTTTGTCTTCTAACAGTTGTGCTTTGATTGGATTATGAAAAACAAGATAAGATAACATTTTTTGATAAATTGCTATATCGCTTCCCTTTCTGCTTAAATACCTACTTTCTGCTTCTACTCTAGCTTTTGACAATTCAAATTCTTTTCTTACATTTTCCGTAGACTGATATTTCTTAATATTTTCTATTACCTTTTCTTTGTCTTCATGCACTGCTAAAATAAAATCTATTGTTACTTTTTCTTGCGGCTTCACTTTTATGGTCCTTTTTAAAGCCACAATTGGTTCTGTTACTAATCCAATTTTTTTAGATAATGGAATTGAATTTTCTGCCATATAGGGAATTCCTAGATTTCCTCTTCCGATAAACTTTTCTTTATCTGTTTCGTATTCAAAATCCCCAATTGTCTCACTATTTGTGGATAAGTTAGCTCCTAAATATAATTTTGTTTCCTTCGCTTCTCTATTTTTTCTTTCTATGATAATACTATTGGTTTCTTCGTGTAATTTTTGAATCAAAAACAAATTATTGAAAACTGGATGAGCGTAATCTTGTTCTTTGTTTGACAATACTGGTTCAAAATAACAGGTCACCTCTAAAATTTCTTCTTCATTTCCTTCATTTTCTAGTATCATTCTTCTTAACTCAACTGGTTGGTTGGAGGCCACTGTTGTTTTTATCTTTGTTTTGATATTTCCATTTACAATTTCCTGTTCGTTTTTATCTGGCATAAAACTAATTTGATATTGACTCTCTTTGCTTCCAGGATAAGAATAATTAGAGGTCCATATTTTCTTGGTCTTAATATTTTTAATGGCAAAGAAAATACCTTGTGGATAATCCTCTGTTGCTTTAAAACGGTTCATGTAAATATTTTTATATTTACTCATACCCTGACCTTTTTGATTCATTGCTATCACATAATTTTCATTGGAAATAAAGTTTCCTGTAATTATCCTTTCATCTATCTTTTTATAAGTGGTTTGAACATAATTTTCATAATCTTTATATTTCAATTTTTCAATTTTCTCCTTCTTCTCCTTGGTTATAATGGAGGTCTCTGGCATAGTTTCTTGTAATAAAATACTAACCGCCTCTATTTCAGGATTTTCCATAAATCTTTGTTGTAAAATATTGTGACAAAATAAATTATTGATACTAAGCAAAATTAATCCTTGATGATGTGCCATATAGGTCTTTACAACAGCTGAATTTTTGCCTTTTTCTACTCTTTCTGGTGTATAATCAATGGATTCATAAAATCCAAATTTATCATACATTCCTTCTTTTTCTAAGCATTTTAGATTTTTAATTTCTTCTTTTGGCATTTCATTAATCGCCAAAATTCCTCCATAACTAGATACTACCATCTCGTCTGCCAATCCTCTTTTTAATCCTAGCCAAGGTGTACCAAAAGCTTTATATTGATAATTTCCTTGTAAATCTTTCAAATTAAAGGCTGCTTCTGAAATTCCCCAAGGTATATTTAATTTTTGGCTATACTCCATTTGTGTTTTAATTAAAAATTTACAAGATTCATCTAAAAGGCTACCTTCATATTTTGGAATATTAATATTAGGCATTAAATATTCAAAAGCTGTTCCAGACCAAGAAATAAGACCTTTGTATTTACCTAATGTGGTTAGGGTTCTGCTTAAATGATTCCAATGTCTACTTGGCACATCTTTTTTCGCAATGGCTACTAAACTTGCTTGTCTGGCTTCCGAAGCCAATAAGTCATAATAAGAATCTGTTAATCGATTTTCCTCTATATTAAAGCCAATGGAAAAAATTTGTTGTTCTTCATTGTATAATAAACGAAAATCTGTATTTTTAATCATTTGCTCGATTGAATTTCTAAGAGTTTTTAATTGTTCTAATTGTTTTTCTGGATTGTCTATTGCCTCAGAATTCTCTGATAGCAAGGCATGTTTCTCTTTTTCTCTTAAAAAAGCCTTTGTCACATACAAATACCCCACAAAATTTCCACTATCAACCGTTGATACATACTTTGGATTGAGAGGTTCTTTTGTTTGGATATGATACCAATTATAAAGATGTCCATTCCATTTGTCTAAACTTTCTATGGAAGCAATCATTTTACCTAATAAATCCAATGCCTTCTCTAACGTAATATATTGTAAATCACAAGCTGAAATAACAGCTAATAATGATAATCCTATATTGGTAGAAGAGGTTCTTGGTACTATTTTTTCTTTTCGGTCTTCTTGGTAATTATCTGGTATCAGATAATTGTTTTCTTCTATTAAATAAGTTTCGAAGAAATCCCAAGTTCTTTTTCCAATTTCTAAGACATATTCTCTTTCGTCTTTACTTAATTTTTCAACTGCTTTTTCCTTTTTTATCTCTTTACTTACATACCACATGACAGTTGGTGTAAAACTCCACCATAAACCTAATAAAATGCCAGCTATATTCTCTTTTAGTAATCCTAGACCAATGGCAATAATACCTGCTAGTACATTCATTGCCATTTGATTGTAATAAGAAATCAAATCTGATTTTGCTTGTTTTTCTGCTTCTTCTGAAGTCGTCCATTCCAAAAGATGTTGATGGGTAATCATAACCCTTGCTAATGTTTTTACAATAGCTTTTGCTGAAACATATGCTTTGTAAGGTAAACAACCCAAAGTAATAATCGCTCGTAATAAGCTTCCTTTTATCCCTGAAATTTTGGGGATAAATGTTTTTTGTTTTTCTTCTCCCTCTTTTCTAAATACACCATAATTCAATAATTCTAATAAATAAGGAAAAACAGCTATTATCATCATCATGCCAATCCCTAAATACATTGGTTTTGCTTCTAAAATACCTAATATCGTACAATAAAGGATAGCAATTATAATACTTATTTCTAGAACACTTCTCCTTAAATTATCAAATATTTTATATTTCGAAAGTACAGAAAGAGGATTTTGCCCACCTAACCATCTTGTAATCTGCCAATCTCCTCGTATCCATCTAGAAAGTCGATTCATAAAACTATTATATTTTGTTGGATACCCATCCATTAGCATAATATCAGACACCAAACCACATCGTAAATAATTTCCTTCTAATAAATCATGACTTAATACTGTATTTTCTGGAATCTGACCTTCTAATACTTTACTATAAATTTCTAAATCATAAATTCCCTTTCCTGTAAAAATACCTTCTTGAAAATTATCTTGATACGTATCTGATATAGCATTGGTATAAGAATCGATTCCCCCTGCTCCTGCAAATATTTTAGTAAACAGAGTTTGATAGCTAACCGTTAAATTTACACCAATTCTTGGCTGCATGATTCCATAGCCATCTACTACTATATTTTTTTCTTTGTCTAAAACTGGCTGATTTAAAATGTGTGCCATAGCTCCTACTAATTCAAAGGCAGAATTCAAAACTAAATCGGTATCAGCGTCCAAAGTAATGATATATTTTATTTTTTCTTTTGGTTGCTTTTCTAAAGTGTTGATTCTAAATGGATTTCTGATTTTTCCTAATAGATAATCATTAAATTGTGTCATCATTCCTCTTTTTCGTTCCCAACCAAGATAAGCACCCTCTTTTTCATTCCACACACGTTTTCTATAAATAAAACTAAAAATCGGCATTTTATTTTCGTCTTGTTTATATTTTTCATTGAAAAGCTCGACTAGTCTTTCTCCCTCTTGCATAACCTCTGTGTCAAACTCCTCCTGTCGTTTGTCACTCTGGCTACAATCGCCAAGCAAAGTAAAATAAATGTTATCCGATTGATTCGCCAAATAAAATATTTCTAGTTTTCTCATCAATTCTTGTACTTTTTCTTTGGATTTTAAAATAGTTGGAATGATTACCATCGTTTTATGTTGTTCATCAATTCCATGAGAAAAATCTAATTTGGGTATTGGATTAGGTTTAACAACTTTACTCAAAATATATTGTATCAACTGTATTGCCACTTCTGAAGCTGGTATCAAAAATAAAACAAAACTTAAAATATTAAATTGAATGAGACTGCTAATGCCAAGTGATATTAAAATACTAAAAGTGCCAATTCCTAATAAATAAGCTTTCGTTTTATCTTCTGGCTTCATTTGTCTGCTGTTTTTATATTGTAATACATCATATAATTTATTCATTCCTTTATCGATTAAATAATATCCAATATGAAAAGATTTCTTATCTTTATCCGAATTTTGGGCTAATTCTAATGCTTTTCTCGCAATATAGATTTCTGAAATTTTTGTCTTTTTGGCTATTTCTTTAATTTTGTTTCGATAATATTCCTTTGTTTTATCATCCATTTTTTCATAGATATGACTTGGGTCTTGTCTTAAGATTTCTTCTACTCCGTTGATTTTTTCAAATATTTCTAAAAAGTTAATTCTTTGAATTTTTTTCATACTAGTGATACTATTTCCAATGGAAACTTTTCTAACAGCAATATCAAAATGCTCTTTTTTGATGACTTCTGAAACACTATTTTCTGACATTTCTACCGCTTCTTCTAATGCTTTTAAGTAACTATATCCCTTTTTTCCATAACGCTTTAAAATATAGGACATATATTCAATAAAAGGATATTTCATATCTTGAAATACGTCTTTTTTTAGCTTTTTTATTGCGATTGCTTTAAATTGTTGTTCTGGTTTTGTTTTATTTTCTACTAATCTTTCTACAATATTTTCTGCTTTGTATTTTTGAATTTGACAACTATATATTTTCTCACAAATTTCTCTAATATTTTCGATGATAGCAATTTGAAGGAATATCCCTATATTCCATATTTCTTCCATACTTAATGTCTTTTTTGTTTGATAACTTACTAAGTAATCCTCTAAGTCTTGTCTTTCAATTTTGTTATCCGTATAAGCTACAATTTCAGATGCCAATACGTAAATTCTAGCAAATCCTTGATAGGTTCCATTTGCTATTCCTACAAAATTCGTATATTTTTTTAGCGTTAATTCTTTTTGAATTTGTTTTACGGTTTCTTCTATGATGTATAAATTATCTAAAAGCCACTCTCCTGCTGGGTGAATGCTAATTCCTAATTTTAGATGTTCATTTAATAGTTGATATACTTGTTCAATAATTTTAAAGTTTTCTAACATGTGTGGGACAGGATAGGTGTCTTTTTGTGATTTATTACTTAAATTATGAATAGAAGCTATTTTTTGTAGGTGACTTTCTAATTGGTTTTTGTCTAGTAAGGTACCATTTATTTTTAATACTTTATTTATCTTCAAAAATTTCCACTCCTTGCTAAATATGTTTTAAACATATTGTTTGCAAGAAGTGGAAATTTTATGCATTTTTCATTATTTATTCACCAGGTTCAAATCCTTCTTCTGGATTTTGAATAACATCTCCTACGTGTAGGGTACTTTCAAAGTCTTCTACCGCTTTTATGAATTTTGCTTTGCTTACTGCTATATCATTTTTATTTCCTTTTTTTAGGGAATCTCTATAATGGAATCCACAAGGAATGACCCTTCTCATTTCAGCCAGAATAGAGATGTCTTGCTTATTATCATATTGGTCTCCTAAAATAACTTTAACAGGAACTGTTTTTCCATCTTTGCTTTGTAAAGTAATACCTTCTAATTCTTTTCCATTTTTGTCCATAACTCTATAAATATCAACATCATGTTGTATTTTATAAGAAATACCATCCTCTTTCAATTTCTGTTCTACTTGATTTGGTGTCTCTCCATGTGTAATGATTTCCCCTGTTTCTTGATTCACATATACATAGTTTTGATTCGTTTTATATTTAAATTCTATATCCTTTGTTGTTCGAGTGGTATCTCCTGTTTTTTTCTCATATTGTTCGATATAAAAATCTTTTAAAAACTCGTCTACCTCTTCTGGTGTTTCTAATTGGTTAGCTCTTTCTACATTATTAGGCTCGCTTGCTTGTTTTTCATCTTTTTCTACATCATACTTAATTTGGTCTTTAAAGTTTTCTTGTTCTACTTTTACCTGATTAGCCTTTTGTATTTCTTCTTCTGCCTTAGAACTTGCTGTTACACTAGTAACAGTTGCTGCTGCTAGGGTTCCTATTGCTATCCCTTTTCTTATCTTTTTAGGTGTTTTTTGAAATATTTTTTTGATTTTTGCTTTTATTTTTTCTATTATCTCCATCGCTTTTTCTCCTCACTATTGATACATTTTTATTATAACATTCCGTTTTTACAAAAGCAAGAAAAAATATTTCCATTTATTCCATAGCAAAATAATCTGTTATTCCATTATAAATTCCCCAAGCCAACTTATTCTGATAATTATCTTCTAATAGCAGTTTTTCTTCTTCTGGATTTGACAAAAACCCACACTCTACAATAGAAATAGGAATCTCTACATGTTTCATAATATACACCGTATCTAATTTCATCGCTACTCTTTTATTGTCTTTTTGAATGGCATCATTTAAGTTAGCTTGAATTTGTTTTGCCAAATTCGTGCTTTTTTCGTCTTCATTTTTATAAAAACATTGCCAGCCCCAGTACTGGCTTTGTGGTATTTTGTTTAAATGGATACTAACAAAGATGTCGGCACTTGATTCATTGCCTATTTTTACTCTATTATGAATATCTGAAATCTTCTTTTGTTTTAATGTTTGTGCCTCTAAATCATAAATGGCATTTTCATCAGAACGTGTTAATATAACATTACTTCCACTGGTTTCTAATAAATTTTGTAATTTTAAGGCAATTTTTAAATTTGTTTCCGCTTCTGTTGTTCCAGAACTACTTTGTGCTCCGTTCGTCTGGAATACCATGCCCTGCATCGATTACAATGGTTCTGCCTGATACCGGCGTTGCTGTTGTTGGAATTGATTTTTCTTCTTTCTTTGTAGTTGCTACAATAAAACTTAATACAGAGATAAATACGCATAACACTACGATTGATATTCTTTTTCTGCTGAGAACTAACATATAATAACCTCACATATAAATATTTTCTTTATATTTATATTCATATTCTATTTAAAAATGCGAGATATTTTCAAAATAGATTAAAAAAGAAGACCTCTCTGAGATATCGCTCTCTGATTGGTCTTCTTAAGGAAAGTCTATTTATGGTAACAGATAAACTTTTCGTTTATCTGGAATTTTCAAATTCTGTTCTACTCTCTACTTTGTGTTCGTTCATTTCCATCTACTTAATCTATTTTATTTTCTTATCCATAATCAATATCAAAATACTGTATTTATTCGAAAGCAATTGCTTTTTCCTAAATCGCAGTGCGAAATACTTATTGTTATTAGATTTAGACAGTCTGTCTATTACAATCTAATACAAATAAATATTTCATTCTTCTAGAATTTATCTAAAGTTACATCTAATTAACTACTGTATATACCTTGAGCTCCGCTCTCTAGTATATACAATCAATTAACCAAACTTGGCTTTAAATAATTTCTAAAAAAATTTATTTTGATATTTTCATACGAATTACATTCCTATTATTATCATCATAAATTTCAAAGCTGTCATTCTGATTTTATCTTATATTATCCACCTCCTTGTGTCAAATATAAAAATTCGTCAAAACTCCATCCTCAAAACTTACAATAACAACAATATTCCTGCATTCCAATAAAAATAGATTATTTTCGATTTCAATGTTCCAAACTTTCGATTTCGACTTTTTTGAAAAAACAACAAACATGTTGCTTTTCTGCTACTTTTTCGTAGCTTCCCTGTTGCAAGGTTTACAAGTAACATTGAGATCCCTTCCAGATCCGTTTACGGTTGCATGGAAGCTCAAACTATCTGCTTCCTTCCCTATCACGCATAACGTTGTTTACAGTTACATGGAAGCCAAACTATCCCGCTTCCTTCCTATCTACGCATAACGTTGTTTACAGTCACATAGAAGCCAAACTATCCGCTTCCTTCCTATCTACGCATAACGTTGTTTACAGTTACATGGAAGCCAAACTATCCGCTTCCTTCCTATCTACGCATAGCGTTGTTTACAGTTACATGGAAGCCAAAACTATCTGTTTCCTTCCTATCTACGCACAATTGTTGTCAGTTACTTACCAATTGACGTACACGTCAATTGTACGATATGAACATCCTGTGTCACGAACTATACCTGGTCCTAAGCTGGTCATGACTTTTTGTCCCTGTTTTAGGTATTTTCCGTGTGCCGCTACACAAATATACCCATTTTTGTCACGGACGGTTCCATCTTTTGCGATATGCCTTCCAGGTATATTTAAACCACCTCCTGGAAGAACTTTTTGCGAATAATAGGTTTCTCGATGCCCTCTGTATTCTTTTACATCCATTCTTCTATTAAGCGGATTGGATGTAATTTTATATGGCTCCGAATACTGTAATTTTACACCCTCAAAGGATTTTTTTGAGGCCTCCTCCTCCAGTTTCTTCTCTGCTTCTCTTCGAGCCTTCTCAGCTCTTTGAGCAGCTTTTATTTTCTGCTCTTGTTTTTTCTGCTCTTTTAGAGCAGTTTTTTCACTGATTTCTTTCATGTACTGACCACTAACATAACCAGTAATACCAGTGGATGGTTCCTTCATATGGTACCAACCTGATTTCGTATATGATAAAATTTCATACACACTTCCCTTAGTTAGTACCTTTTTGATACCAAATTTCACTCCTGGCCCTTTTCTAAAATTAAGCCTATTGCATGTTACCATGCCATAGTTCTTAGCCTCTTCTATTCGCTGTATTAGAACCTCGCTTCTTTCCTCGAAGTCTGCTACCTGTTCTTCTTGTGGCTCTGTCTCTTCCGAGCACTTTCTCTCTGTGTCTGGGGTATCATCAATTATCCACCCCATATCTGCTTGTGCTTTTTCAAAAAAAGAATTTTGTTCTAAACTGCCTGATTCAACATCTGCTAATTGCAGAATTGCTGTCTCAAGCTCTGCCCGAACTTCTTCTTGGACCGCTACCGCAATCCCTGTATCATAATTTTTCGCCATAACTTCCTGTGTTGGTTTTATTATCCCCAACACCATTCCAACCATTAAAATGGTGGAACAAATTACCTTCTGGGTTCGTCCTATCCGGACCCCCATTACCTTAACTCCAAAAAATTCCTTTTCCATAATATATTCTCCTTTCCTTTTTCCCCTATTGCCCTATAGAGCTATAGAGTTAATTTAAAATTAAAGTATAGCACATACAATGCTATACTTTAATTATACTAGAATTTTACATAATAGTCAAACATAAACATTTAACTTTTTATTTTCTTCTATCAACAGCATAACTGCTTCCCATAACTGACTTAGCTGCATGTTTCACTTGAGCTCCTGCCTCTCCAATTTCCAAAATATTGCTAAACCTTCCTACATCAGCTATAACAACTCCTATTGACAAAGAAGTTAACGGGAATTGTTCTATAATTCCCTTTCTATTAGCCACTTCAATATATCCCCTATCTAAATCATCATCTGTAAAATATCTTCCCACGTTGTGGTCAAAATAAGCTAATATATTCTGGCATAATTTATCACAGGAATTTCCAGGAACCAATGCCACAAAATCGTCTCCGTCCAATATGTCCAATAAAAGTATCATCCATTCCACTTTCATGAATACCTCGAATGATAACTTGCGCCGTAAATTCAATAATTTCGTCTCCTTTTAAAAATCCATATATATCATTATATGCTTTAAAATTATCTAAATCCAGATATAACACGCAGAAAGCTTCTTTTTTTAGGATTCGTTTTTTTAGTTCAGCATGTATTTGTACATTTCCTGGTAATCCTGTTAATGGACTTATTCGCCTATTGGTAGAAAGAAGTCTACTTAGATTCTTTACTGTATGATACAAATATTGTTCATCCACTGGTTTTTTAATAAAATATTCAATGGATTCATGTAATATTTTTAATCTATGTTCTCTATCTCCATTAGATGATACAACGATAACTGGTGTTATGGTATTATCCTCATCTTTTCTTATTTTTCTACACAAATCGACAACATCACGGTCGATAGCATCTTCGTTAATAACAATTAATGATGGTATGTTTTTTAAAGCAATATCTATTTGTTCTGTTTTTACACTTGTAAATTTATATTCTGGGTCATTTCTAAATAACTCTCTAAAAATAACAATTGATGAATCATCATCATCAATAATATATACATCTTGCATCATCTAACTTATTCCTCCATTTATTTTTCTTCATTATATACAAAAAGACTTGATTATTTCAAGTCCTTTTGTTTGTTTTTTATTCTTTTTTTCTAATTTCAATTTTGTGGTTTAAAATTTCTGTAATCTCATTGGTATTAATAGCTGGGAAGGCTTTTTTCAGACGAGATACATTTTTATATAAACGCAAAATGATTTTGTTTCTTCTTTTCTTCAATTGTTCCACCATTTGTTGAATATTTTCCGTTGTCGTAATTTTTTCTTGTTTTTCCTTTTTTAACTTTCCAATTTCTTTTAATTTTTCTTTGATTTCTTTATTGATATTTTCTATTTTTTCTAAGGTTGTTTTTATATTTTTTACACGAATAATAGATGATATGGTATCCACCACAAAAACCATAAATAAAATAGCCATAATATAATTTAATAAATTAATATCAATTTTTTGTACTATTTCTTGTATAAATGGATGAATATAGGTTACAAATAAAACGCCTAATATTCCCCAATAAATTGAATTTGTTAAACATATACGTCCTTGAAAATTAAACTTATGGTTAGAATAATCCCAATATTTTGTATGAAACATTGTTTCCAATAATACTCCTACCAAGTATTCCCAAATTGTTAATATACTAAGAGCTATAAAAAATAACACTATGGGTCTATTCTCAAAGCCCTTTAAAAAGACAATCATAATTGCACAGCCAATTCCATATATGGGGCAAAACGGGCCTCTTAAAAAGCCCGTATTAATTAATTTTCTTTCACAAATAGAGCGAAAAACTGATTCCATAACCCATCCTAAAGATGAATATATAATAAAATACTTTAATAGTTCTAACATATTCATGTACATTGTTCTCATTCCTTAAAATTGTTATTTATTAAATCGTGCCTTAAATGTTTCCGTTACATCGCTTTCATTATACACTGTTATCTCTAATTTGTTTTCTCCATCCTGTAGTGGATATTGATATTCAAATTGTTTTCTCTCTTCTAGTGATAATTCAGCTTTTAAGTCTAATCTGAATTTTTGCGTCTCATTAATAATAAATTCTACCTTTGTAAGTCCTTGTTCATCAGAAGCTTTGATGAAAAACGCTAAACCATCTGTTGTTACTTCTAATTTTGGTTTTGTTACTCCCTTTACCTCTTGCTCTTTTTTTTCTGTTTTGTTATTCTGGTCAACTACAATTACTGTTAAGGTATGTAGACCTTTTGGTATTTCTATCGTTTGTTCAATTTGGCTATTATTAATATCTACTTTTGTTTCTTCCTCTTCATCCCATCTGTATGTCATATATTGAAGCTGATTTTTTCCATTGGCTGTTATTTTTAAATTATTTCCTTCTGGTTCAATATTGATATTAATATCTCCTTCTACTGTGTATGCCTTCTTATAATCAATTTCCTCTCCATTGATATCACTTGCATAAACAGTTAGTGTATTCGTTCCTGTTGGTATCTCAATTCTAGCTTCTATCTCTTTTTTCCCATTACTTGCTATTTCAGTTGCTCCTTCATCATTCCAATCATAAGTTATTTTAGTTAATTCTTTATCATGTGATACTTTTAATAATATCTCTGTTTCTGTTGTTTGCTCAACGTAGATAACTGGCTTGCTACCTACTACCTCTTTTGTTGCTTCTTTGTACATGGAATAAGAACCTGAACTAATCATAAATATGCCAAATACTAATAGGGTAATTGAAAAAAATTTTAATATACTTTCAATTTCTATTGGTCCTGTGCTTCTTCTTTTCGTTTTCTTTGTTTTTCCTATTTTACTATTATCTACACTTAATATTTGATTCAATATTTTCACCTCTTTAGTCTCTGCCTTGATTATATCATATGGTTTTGGGGTTGTAAATAATTTTTAAATAGAAAAATACAAAACCGTTGCTATTTCAACGGTTTTCTTTGTTTATAAATTTAATTTAATTTTGTGTGTATGGTAATACAGCAATATGTCTAGCTCTTTTAACTGCTGTTGTAATATCTCTTTGATGTTTCGCACATGCTCCAGTTGTTCTTCTTGGTAAAATCTTTCCTTTATCATTGATAAATTTTTTCAATTGTTCTGGATTTTTGTAATCTAACACAAAGTTTTTATCACTACATAAAACACATACTTTTTTTCTTTGTTTTCTGAATCTTGGATTATAATCCTCATCATAAT
>CAOKPI010000027.1 GCA_948470605.1 uncultured Clostridium sp.
AAAACGTAGTAATATAGGGACTTTCTGTGCTTTTAAGGCAAAAAGTCAAACGCTACAAGTGTTGAAAATACTGGATTGCGAAAAACGAGATAAAAATAATTAATAAAACCTTTGATTTTCTAAGAAAAAATTTTTTATTCGTTACCACTGCATTTGAGGTAGCTTTCTTGACTTTTTAATTATTCTTCGCCCTTCAATCTTTCTGCTCTATCTGCTGCAATTAAGTTATCTATCATTTCATCAATATCACCATTTAAGAAATTCTCCATTTGATAAATGCTCATTCCTATTCTATGGTCTGTAATTCTTCCTTGTGGATAATTATAAGTTCTAATTTTTTCACTTCTATCTCCTGAACCAACTTGTGTTTTTCTACTATTGGCTATTTCGCTGTCTTGCTTCTCCTTTTCTATTTCATATAGTTTCGTTCTAAGCATTTTCATAGCATTATCTTTATTTTGGAATTGTGACCTTTCTGTTTGACATTCTACAACAATTCCTGTTGGCTCATGAATAAGTCTTACAGCTGATGACGTTTTATTAATATGTTGTCCTCCTGCTCCAGAAGCTCTAAATACTTCCATTTTAATATCAGCTGGATTGATTTCTATTTCTACATCTTCTACTACTGGTAATACAGCAACTGTTGCAGTTGATGTGTGGATTCTTCCACTACTTTCTGTATCAGGAACTCTTTGCACTCTATGCACTCCACTTTCGAATTTTAATCTACTGTAAACTCCTTTTCCTGTAATCATGAAAGATATTTCTTTGTATCCTCCTAGTCCTGTTTCATTTTCGTTTAATACTTCTAGTTTCCAATTCTTTTTTTCTGCATACATGGTGTACATTCTAAATAATGTCCCTGCAAATAGCGCTGCTTCTTCTCCTCCAGCTCCTGCCCTAATTTCACACATGATGTTTTTATCATCATCTGGGTCTTTCGGAATTAATAAAATTTTTAATTCTTCTTCTATCTTTGGCAGATTTTCTTTTGCTTCATAATATTCTGCTTCTGCTAATTCCTTCATTTCTGGGTCTTGCATTAATTCTTCTGCTTCTTCCATTTCTTTTTTTACTTTTTTATATTCTCTGAATTTTAATACGATATCTTCTATGCTTGCATGCTCTTTCATTAATTTTTGCCATTCTGCTTGGTTTGCTATTACCTCTGGGTCTGCAATTAATTTTGTTAATTCCTCATACCTTTCCTCCACTGCTTGTAATTTTTCAAACATATCCATTCTCCTCTTTTTTGAATTTGCTTTTGGTATTATACTACATTTTTCAGATTAGTTCAAGGGACGTTCCTTATTTAAGTTTCGACTTTTTTTGCAAGTTTCCCTGCTAGGTGGCATTTGGTATTAAAAATAAATGAAAGATTTTGTGTATCTAAGCTTGCAGTTAGAAAATGTTATTGTATAAAATGAGGGATGTTCAAGGCAAATACGAATTCCTATATTTTTCATAAATAATTCGGCTTCCTACATAAAACAAGAGATTCTAATTTTATTTCAGTCACATTCATTATTTATTCTAAATATAGGAATTCGTATTTGAACGTGAAAGAGGCTCATTTTATACAAATAGATTTTCTGCGAAAGCTTAGCTTATCCAAAATCTGTAATGCTTTTTTATACCAAATGCCACCTAGCAGGGAAACTTGCAAAAAAAGTCGAAACTTAAAACGTTCCTTAAAATTCCTTGGAATTAAGGGACAGGTTATTTATTTCTTAATTCTTCTATTTCCTCTTTTGATAATTGAGTTATTTCCATGATTTGCTCTATTGGTGTTTTCATTTTTAACAATTTTTTGGTAATCTTTATTTTCATTTCTTTTTTTCCTTCTTCTCTTCCTTCTTCTCGTCCTTCTTCTCTTCCTCCTTGTCTTATACTTTTTTCATCTCTTATTGCTTTATCTCTTAAAAAAGCAAGTCTTCTTTCTGCTGCATCTCCAGTTAAATATTCATATTCTTCATTAGCCTTTTTGATTTCTTCGTTTTCTTTCATGGCTAATTCTACCTCCCTCTGATTTATTTGACTGATAAATTGCATCCATTGATCCAATTTTGTCTTTACTCCTCTTTTTTCTTTGATAAACTTCGGTATTTGTATAAAATGCATTTCTATTTTTTCTGTTAAAATTTTATTTTGATAATCTCTTTTTAGCCTTGCTATTTCATGAAATGGTCCTTCTTCAAATAATTCATAATCTAAGATATTGATTGCAATTGTTCTTTTAACTTTTTGATAATTTTCTCCTGCTTTTAAGTCATTATAATAATTCCCTGACCAATAATACAAACTTCTTTCAATAAAGTTATGCAGATTTAACATTTGCACTTCTATATTAACAATTGTATTATTATCTAAAATAGCTATAATATCTAATCTCCCTAACTTATTCTCTTCTAATTGCTTTTCTAAACTAACTTCTGCTTCCACCTCTACTTTTTTTATTGGTATCTCTAATATAGCAATTAAAAAATCCTTTAATATACTTTCATTCCCTTTTTTAGCAAATATTTTTTTAAATATATAATCATTTGTAATTGGTATTTTTGTTTTTAACATATATTACTTCCTTTCTATTTTACCAAAAAGGCATAACAAAAGCAACCCTTCGGGTAAAATTTTATTATTTTGTTCTTGTTTGATTCCTTTGAAATAATAATTTGAATAAACTATTTTGACCTAATTTTTTAGAGCTCTAAATACAATTTTATAAACAAAAACTGTGATAATAGAATACCACAGTTTTTTACTTTTTTCAATCATTTAAAATCTTATTTTTACACTTTTCACCGCAAATTCTGACATTTTTCTAGTGTCTCTTTCTACATTTCTACCAAATTAAATGCTAAATTCAATTCTTCTAAAAGATCTCTTTCCCTATGCGTGCAAGTAAATATCATTACTTGATGGTCAAAAAATCGCTCTGATATATATCTCAAAATATTTTCTAACCTTTCTGTATCATAATAAGCAAATGTTTCATCTAAAATAATTGGCATTTTTTCCTCTGACAGATTTTCTACCATAGCAAGTCTTAGCGAAAGATATAATTGGTCAATGGTTCCGACACTCAATCTAGACACTGGTATATAATTCCCATTTTCTGACTCTACTACTAGACCAGTATCATCATTTAATCTCACTTTATTATATTTTCCATTGGTAATTTCTGCTATTGTCCTAGATAATTCCTCTGTAAACTTAGGGGTAACTGTATTTTTCATTCTTTCATAAGATTGTTCTAATACCTCTTTGGCTAGGTAGATGCTTTTTTCTAAGCTTTTCAAACTCATCCTTTTTTCTGTATTTTCAACTAACTCTTCTTCTATGTTGGATAAATTCTCTAACTTTGGTTCTATATTTTTGTTATCTAAATTCAATGTATGTAATTCTATTTTTTTATGATTTAATTCATTTTCTACTTTCTGTATCTCTAAATTGATATTTTCTAGCCTTGCTAACTCCTTGATTTTGGTTTCTTCTATCTGATTAAAATATTTATTATTTATTTTCTCTTTTTCACGACTTATTTTTAATTGATACTCATTTTTTAATTTATTTATTTCTTCCTCCAATTCGTCATTATTTTTCTCTAATAACTCCTTCTCCTGTTTTAGACTATTTATCTCACTTTCGGCTTTTTCTATATGCTTCTTCATATTGGATTGCTTGTTTGTTATTTTATTTTTAGAAATTATTGAAAATATTAGAACCATCGGTATTGTAAGAAGAAAAATACAGTTGAAATAGATGTTTCGAATGAAAACAAACTGTAAAATGTTAATAAAAAAAACGGCTAAAAAACTGATAATTTGTTTTTTATTTAATGTATCTTTCTTTTCCTTTATTTTTTCATTTTCTTCAAAAATATCCTCATGGTTTAAACGAATTTCATTTATTTTGTTTTTAATTTCCTTCGTTTTTGTTTGATTTTCATGTTTTAAATTTTCTTTTAGCTTTATCTTTTCGTTTTCAATTTTTTCGTTTTCATTGATTAATTTTATTTCTTTTAAATATTGATTTTCATGTTCCAAATTTTCTATCTGTTTTTTTAAATTATTTTTGCTTTCTTCTATTTCATATTTTATATTTTCATATTTTTCTAGTTCTTGTTTTTCCTTCTCTAATTCGTCTATTCTTTTGGTTACTATATTAATGGGTCTTTCCCTAGACCTATCAGTTCCTATTTCATCTAATCTACGTCTATCAATTCGGTCCATGGCTCTTTTAAAGGATACATTGTTTTCTCCTGTGCCTACTAAATTTGCAATCTTTTGTATCAGTATGTTTTGCTGTTGTTTTTCTAATTTTACTTCCTGTTGATTCACTACTACTGTAGATAAAAATAGAGCTTCATCTACTTTGGTTTGCTCATAAAAGAACTCATTTCCTTTATTTTTATCAATATTAAATTCCTTTGAAATATCCTCCATTTCTTCATTAAATATTTTAGGATTTTTCTTTCTAAAATCTCTGAATATTTCAAATTTCTCTTGATTATCTAATTCATATTCCATTTTTCCAGAAAAATCTTCTCCTGCCCATGGCATATATCTTTCAAAATCTGATATGTCTTTTCCATTTTTGTTTTTAGAAATACCATAAAAACAGTTGGAAATAAAGTTTAAAAGTGTTGATTTTCCCGCTTCATTTTTTCCATAGATTATATTGATATTATTTTCAAAGTTTATTTCTTTGTCTTTTAATTTTCCATACGCATTTATTTTCAATTTATTGATTTTCAAGATTTTTCCTCCTTTTAGATGGTTCTATGATTAGGCTTGCTAGGGCTTTTTATGCCAAGGCTTCTATCCCAATTTCTATGGATTTTTCTATTATGTGCTTTTCTTCCTCTGTTATTTCTGGTCTCCTTAATTTTTCAAGCATTTCCTTTACAAATAAACCTTTTAATGTAGTCTCATTTGCTATTTTTTCTAAATCATAGGCTATTTGTGTGTCATTTTTTATTTTTATAATTCTTTCATTTTCTATGTATTTTAATATCTCATATTTGTTAATTTCAAAGTTTCTATTTCCTTCTAAAATGATTTTAATATATTCTTTATTGGATATTTCTAAATCATTGATTTTTTCAATTAGTTCTTCTTTTGATAAAAGATTGCTTACATCCATATGGATTTCTTTAAATTCTTCTTCATCTAATGGAACAAATTCTAATTTCACATTTCCCTTTTGTATGTCTCCTACTATCATTCCATGTTCTCCCAATTCATCAAATCCTAGTGAAGCAGTGGAACCTGGATATACCATGTGAGTACTTTTGTCTAATTTATGAATATGCCCTAGTGCAATATAGTCAAATTTCTTTTCTTCTAACATTCTTCTAGTCATAGAATTATATTGCTTTTCTTCTAAAGAAGCACCGTCCAAAGTACCATGAATGACTAAAATATTGATTTTGTCTAAATCTTCTAGTTCCAATTCTTCCATACCACAGTCTGTACAATAAAAGTCATCAAAGCCATAGCCATATATATGAATGCCCTCTTTTTCTACCTTCTGAATTTTATTTGAAAATATGGTTACATTTTTGCTCCAGTTAAATTTGTTGTAATACGAATTTTTAGTGTATGGGTCATGATTTCCTGGACTGATGAATATTTGTGTATTTGGTATTTCTTCAAATAAATGATTGATGTATTCAATAGTGGAACGTTTTACATATTTGTGGTCATATAAGTCTCCAGAGATGAATAAATATTCTATTTCATTTTGCTTACTATATTCGATTATTTTTTTAAATACTTTTCGTTGCTCTAGTCTTCGTAAATCTCCTAAAATACCTTTGTCTGAAAGATTGACAAACGGACTGTCAAAATGCATATCTGCTATGTGTACAAATTTCATTCTTTTCTCCTTCTTTGTTTATTATAAAAATTATTTTACTATAGTTCCTTTCTTTTTGCAATAGCTTTTACGAAAGTTTTTTCGGTTTTTGTGTTACTACCTATAATAGAACAACAGTGTCATGATTAAGATTTTTTAACCTCTTAGATTAGTTTTCACCACTCCCGTTGTTCGCTCGGGAAAATTGCTTTGTAATTTTCTGTGAAACACTTTATATTATAGGAAATTCAGAGAACCTTCCTATAATATAAATTAAAAGTTGCCATTTATTTGGCAACTTTTTCTATTCGTCATCAATTGGCCCAAACAATTCATCGAATTTAGCTTCCAATTCTTTTTGTAAATCGTACACATCATCATCATTGGTTTGCGGTAACACTGGTGCTTCCTCTGTAAAATCTTCTAAATTCAATGCTGATTTTTCGTTTTGTTGTAATTGCTGTTTTACTCCTGGTGTTTCTATACTTTTAGCCGTTTCTTTTTGTGTAGATGGCTCATCAAATAAATCGTCTAATGATTCCACTTTTAAGTCTTGTGCTGCTTTTTCTGTATCATCTTTTTCTTCTACATATGGGTTATATGGATTATATTTTCTCCAAACTCCTCTATCTTTTTCTCCAATGTCATTATGGCTGATTTCAAATGGTGCCATTTTTTTTGCCATTGGATGTTTAAAGTAATAGAATTTCTTGGCTTTGACTGGCTTAATTCCTTTTTCATAAATAATACAGTCATCGTTATCCATTCTACGAAGCTCATCTGGCGTCATTAAAGCTCTTGCCATTACTTGGTCAGATACTGACTTTCCTGTTTTCCAGTTTTGTCTATCTCTGTTAATAGAGATACTGTCTCTTTCTATGGTTTTCTCTCCTAAAGCTTTTGAGAAATATTCTACCGTTTTATAAGAGTTACTTCCTAAAAATAAGTGTGTATCACAGTTACCCATAATAGTTTCATAAGATTTTTCATAAACTGCTTCTAATTGGTCTATGTTTTGTAAAATAACACTAAACGATATTTTCCTACTTCTTGAGGTTGATATTTTTTTATCAAAGTCTGGTATTTTTCCTATGTTAGCAAACTCATCTAGAATAAAAAATGTCTGTTCTTTTAATCGTCCTCCATTTTGGTCTGCATAGTCATATAATTGTTGTATCATTTGTGAGAAAAATATGGTTAGCAAGAAATCGTAAGCTGTATGAGTATCCGATGATATAACATATACTGCCGTTTTTCTATTTCCTATTTCTTCAAAATCTATCGTATCTGTTGATGTTAATTCTGCTATTTCTTTTGAGTCGAATTTACCTAATTTAGATTGCAATGAACTCAAGATAGAACCATATGTTTTTTCTGGTGCAATTTCAATTGATTTGTAATACATTCTGGCTGGATGGTCATAAGGTAATTGACTGATTAATTCTGTTAATAAGTTGCTTCCTCCTTTGTTGTTTGCTGCTCTTACCAATTCTGCACAGCTTGCCAAGTTTTGCTCTTCTTCTGGTCTAGTTGCAATTAAATAATAAATCAATGCTTTTAATAACATTTCTGCCATGTCGTCCCAATAAGGGTCTGAAGTTGAACTACTTTCTGATTTTTGTCCTTTGATTACAGTATTTGCAATAACATCGACATCTAATTCTGATGCTATATGCATTAATGGATTGTATCCATCACTATATTGTGGTCTAACTAAATTTAATACTTTGATTTCATATCCTTGCTCTTTTAGGTATCCTGCTGTTCTGTCATATAGTTCTCCCTTCGGGTCTGTGAATACATAAGAACCTAAACATTGAAATGCATTTGGAATAGAATAAGATGCTGATTTACCAGAACCTGAACCGTCCAACTACTAACACATTGACGTTTCCTCGTTTATCTACTGGTAAATAATTTTCCTCTGCTAATATGATTCCTTTATTTCTACTTAGTATGTGATATTGTTCGCCTCTTTGACTCCAATCACTGGAACCATGTTCTATGTCTGAATATTCATTTTTAGGGGCTGACCTTACAAACCCTATGAAAAAGAATACCGAATAGAATATGGTGGTAACTAATAAACTTGAGAAAAATGTACCACCTGCACCTTGCGAAAATACTTTTCCAAATGTGTTTAATGGATGCATAATAGATGAACCAAATGTATTGATAAATATTTCTAGGTTCATCTTTCCTTCTATTCCCGCCATATGATAGCTATAAGCATATGGCGAAACAAATACTATGGCTAAAAATATCCATAGTATAGCAAATATTATAAAATTCTTTCTGTTTCTTCTTATTGCTCCCTCGATTTTGTAATTCATAAAATCACCTACTCTTTTGTGTTATCTATCTATATCTTCTTCTCTTGTTCTACCACCATCTTTAGCTTCTATTATCATACTGTCTTTTCTTAATTCTTCTTGGTTACTAAATTGATAATCAAACTTGTTTTTAGTTGGCCAATCTAGTTTTAACGAATTTGCCACTTTCATCCCTCCTCATTAATCTGTAATTGTAGGACTTCCTCCTACCAAATTAATTCTTCCATTTTCTTCTCTTATTTCAAATACAAAATAAGGTTTATATGGTTCTAATTTACATTTCCCTTTTACTTCATTTGTTTTTTCATCAAAATAAAGAATCGGTTTTATTTCTTCTGTAGTTTCTGGGTCAATAATGGATATTGGTCTTTTTAGATTAGGTGTATAATTAACATCTTTGTATTCTTCTTTTTTCTCAGAATACAAAGTCTGAAATTTATAAGGCATTGGTTTTTTAGATATTCTTACTTTGTCTTGATCTAAAATCCCATTATTAATTACTACTTTATCTGCGCCAAAAGACAAAATAACCAATTGATTTCCTTCTTTTTTTGGTTTGTCCACATAAAAAGTTTTTCTATTGAAATCCCCAACTAATTCTTCTGTATATTCTAATCTCTCTACCGTAAGCTTAGGTGAGTCCTCTAAAAATTCCTTTTCTGTTTTGTTTACTTCATATATGACTGTTTTTACTCCTTCTGGATCTGTTATACTAAAGTGTTTACCTTGTATAGTTTCCATTTTTACCCCTCTTCCTCTACGATTCTAATCCATCGCTTGTCTTTTGTTACAACACTATAATTAATTATAGCGAAAAATTGTCGTTTTGTCAACATAAAACTTGTATAAATTACAAATTTTCTTGATTTCTAGGATTAAAATGAGATATTTCATTTAATTTTTCAAACATAGTTCTTTCTTGCTCTGTCAATTGTTTTGGTACAACTACTTTAATTTCTGCAATTAAATCTCCTCTTGCTCCATTCCCATCTTTATAGCCTTTACCAGGAATTTTAATTCTTTCTCCACTTTGGATTCCTTGTGGTATGTATATTTTAGTTTCATCATCAATTGAGGTTACATTGGCTCTAGCACCTAAAGCCGCCTCCCATGGTGTTAATAGTAAATCCGTATATAAGTCACAACCTTTCAGTTTAAATGGCTTACTGTCTTCTATATTAATTTTTATCAATAAATCTCCATTTTTAGCACCATTCTCCCCTGGTTTACCTTGTCCTATTAGACGAAGCTTTTCTCCATTCTGAATTCCTTGCGGAATGGCAATTGATATTTTTTTTATTTTTCCCTCTACATTTCTAAATGATAGCATTTTCTCCATTCCGTAAAATGCTTCTTGTATACTAACACTAATCTCTGTTTCAATATTTTCGCCTTTCACTAAGGTCTTTTTAGAGCCAATTTTCTTGTCCTTCCCCTCTTTCTCTACATTTCCTAGAAACATATTCATGATAGCTCCTTTTTCTCCTTTACCAGAAAATGCTTTTTGACTTTTTCCAAAACGAGAATTCCAAATCCTATCATATTTTTTCTTGGAAGCTGGAACAGATAATATTTTATAGGCTTCATTAATATCTTTAATTCTTTCTTCTGCTAGTTCATCTCCTACATTCAAGTCTGGGTGATATTTCTTAGCAGCTTGTCTATAAGCAATTTTAATTTCATCAATAGATACATGACTTGTCTCTAAATCTAGTATTTTATAATAATTCTTTAAAACCATTTTTAACATCCTCCCTAAAATAGGTATGTCTATTATACCACAAATAGAAAAAAAATCCATACTTTTTATGGATTTTTCTGAATAAAGGACATGATTTTGGGGACGGAGGAAAAAATCATGATAAATTCTAACAGGATAATTTAAATAGTACTCTATATTATTTTGCAACATCGCGTAAGCGACCAAACGAGCCTTTGGCTAGCGCGATTGGAGCAACCGTCTACAATTTAAATTAGAAGGTTGCGACACACAAGATGTAAAAAATAATATAGATTACTATTTAAAAAATCAAAAGTAGGCAAATCATGATTTTTTCCTCCGTCCCCAAAATCATTTTGCACTTAGTTCTATTAATTTACTTAATAACTCTTGATAAGCTATCCCACTTGCTTCCCATAATTTAGGGTACATACTAATATTAGTAAAGCCTGGTAAAGTATTAATTTCATTAATATAAATTTCATTTGTCTTATCTTCAATAAAGAAATCTACTCTTGACAAGCCTTTACCATCGATGGATTTAAAAGCTTTTATGGCTTGTTTCCTTATTTCTTCTGACAATATTTCTGGTATCTTAGCTGGGATATCCGTTCTTGATTCTTCATTTTTATATTTAGCATCATAACTATAGAACTCTTCAGCTGGTTTGATTTCTCCCACACAAGAGGCAATTATTTCCTCATTTCCAAGTACAGCACACTCTACTTCTTTTCCGATAATGCCTTCTTCTATTAAAATTTTAGTATCAAATTTTGCTGCACATTCTATATGTTGTTTTAGTTCTTCCTTATTTTTTGCTTTATTCACTCCTACACTAGAACCAGAATTAGATGGCTTAACAAACATCGGAAATTTTAAATTGTTAGCAATCTTTGTTACTATTTCATCTAATGATAATATTTCTTCTTCAAATTTTTTGTCTATATAAATGTATTTATCTTTATATTTTCTAACATATTCATAGTTTGCTTGTTTTAATCCTGCTCTATCAAAAACAATTTTGGTATAAACTTTATCCATTCCAACACTAGATGCTAAAACGCCACATCCAACATATGGTTTTTTTAATAATTCAAATAATCCTTGTATGGTACCATCTTCTCCATATAGTCCATGTAATACAGGAAATAGAATATCTAACTTGCGTAAGTATTCTATTACATTTTGTATTTTTTCTTGGTTTTTGATTTCTTCACCAAATTCTTTTTCTTTGTCATTCTCTATGTAGGAATACCAATTCCCATCTTTTCCAATATAAATAGGAAAAATTTCATATTTCGTCCTGTCTAAATTTTTTAAAACAGAATTGGCTGATACAACAGACACCTCATTTTCTGTTGACATACCACCAAAAATAACTCCTAATTTTAGCTTTTGCATAATAACACCTCTTTCAAATTTTCTACTATATCAAAAAACCTCATTCCATTGGAGGCTTTTAACAAAATAACATCTCCAGCTTTAGCACATTCTGTTATCTTATTTTCTATCTGCTTTATGTTTTTAAGATAATAAATATTTTCTTCTAACATGCCCGCTTCTTTTGCTCCTTTTACTATATATTGAGCATTTTCTCCCATGCATATTAAAATATCCATTTTATTTTGATATACTTCTTTTCCTACTTGTTCATGCAAATTCTGTGCATATTCTCCTAGTTCTAACATATCGCCTAATACAGCAATTTTTCTAGTATTTTTCCATTTTGCTAAATATTGCAAACTTGCTTGCATAGATTCTAAACTGGCATTGTAAGCATCATTTATGATTTTGATACCATTGCTCAATTCTATTGTATCCATCCTTTTCTTTGTGAGTTCAAATTCTTCTATTCCTTTTTTTATTTGATTGGTTTCAATTCCAAGTAGCTGACCCACGCTTATAGCACATAGAGAATTTAATACAAAATGTTCTCCTCCAACTGGTACCCTAATGGTAACATTTTGCTTGTCGATATGGCAAGTAAATTCGCTACTATCTTCTTTTAATGTAATATGTTCTGCTTGAACATCACTTGACTCATGAATTCCATATGTCATAATGCTTTTTTTGGTATAATTTTCCTCCTGCCATTTATGTAGTAAATCATTGTCTTGATTGATGATAATAGTTGGATTATCTGACCCCTCTAATATCTCTAATTTGGCTTTTAATATATTTTCTGTAGAACCTAAATTTCCAATATGAGAAGTTCCTATATTCGTGATAATACAAATATTGGGCTTGGCAATATTACTCAATAAGCTAATTTCTCCCAAATGATTCATTCCCATTTCTAGTACCATAGCTTCTTCGTCCTGTAATCTTAGTATCGTAAATGGTAGCCCAATGTTATTGTTATTGTTTCCAATGGTTTTTAAAGTTTTATATTTTTGTGAAACGACACTTGCTACGATGTCCTTTGTGCTAGTTTTTCCGACACTTCCTGTTATGGCTATTACAGGTATTTGATAAAAATCTCTCTTTAATCTCGCAATTTGATATAAGGCTTGTAACGTGTCTTTTACTTTCAAAATTGTTTTATCTGGAAAAGCTTGTAAGTCCTTTTCTTCCAGTGAAATATCAGATACTATGACACATTCTGCTCCTTTTTCCAAAGCCTGCTTCCAAAATAGATTTCCATCAAATTTTTCTCCTTTTATGGCGATATAAGTATCTCCTTTTTGAATGGTTCTTGTGTCTTTGGAAAAATTTTTACAAATGAATTCTGGATTGCCTTGAATGAGTTCTCCTTTGGTTTCTTTTATGATTTCTTTTATGGTTAAATTTTTCACTATTTTTTCACTCCTAGCTAGATTGTTTTGGTTTTGTTAAATTATATGCTTATTTTTTATTTTTATATTAATATATATACTTTTACAAGAATTTTTGCAAATTATTTGACTTTTTATTATATTTTAAGTATAATAAATTTAGAAAATAAGGAGCCACAAAGTGTGGTACCATTAAAATAGGATTAAAGAATCGCTTCTCTAATGGCTAGCAGAGAAGTGATTCTCTTTATATGTAATTATAACTAAGATTATAATTAGACTAAAAGAGATGATAGCAAGAGCTATATTTGCAACTATTGACAGAATCAATAATTGTAATAATGCTTCTTCTAACATATGCATCACCTCGCTTTCTTTTTAAGAATCGAAATGATACCACACTCTGCTTTTCCTCATTTTCTTTTCAAATTATATATATTATTTAAGTAAAAGTCAATATGTTTACAAACAAAAGTTTATATTTAATGTCAACAATAATTTTTTAAAAAGGACAATTGAGGAAATTCCCCAACTGTCCTTTTTAGAGAGACAATTATTTATTTTCTACACTTCTATTAGCAATTTCAATTGCTTTTGTTACAATATTTCCACATTGTTTTGATGATACATTAGCCCAACTTCCGCCATCTTGTTTAACTTGGTCATAAACTCCCAATTCTTTTGCAATTTCTTCTCTTAAATTTTCAGATATTAATTTACTATTCTTAGACATAACATCCTCCCACACAAATCTATAAAAGATTTAATCATAAAACTTAAATTTAAGTTTTATAATTATAGTATTAGCATTTTTTTTAATTTTATTTTGACATTTTTTATGTTTTTTATACTTTTTTTGTCAAAATATGATATAATAAATTAGATTACCGATTACGAGGAGATTTAAAATGAGCAATAAGAATAGTCTTTTAGAAAAAAAAGAAAATTCAGAAAATTTAATAAATCAACAAAATAAAAATTTTCAAAAAATACCTGAAAATCAAAGTGGAAATATAGGTACTACATTTGTACCAGTTCAAAAAAAGCCTGTTAATGTGCTATCTATTTTCACTTTATTAATCATTCTTTTTATTCTTATTGTATTATTGGTTTTTTCTATTTTTACGATATATAATGCTCTTAATACCAATATCATTTCAGGTGTTTTTATAAAAGGAATTGATGTATCTGGTTTAAGTCCTTCTGATGCGAAATATCAATTGGACAATTATTTAAAAGATAAATTGCCAGAAGAAATCAAAGTAAAATATAAAGATTTCGAAACTACCATTTCACTTTCTCAAATGGATATTGAATTTGATACAAAAACTGCTGCTCATGCAGCTTATCAAATAGGAAGAGAAGGTAATATTTTCGAAAACAATTTGTCTATCTTATCTACTCGATTTGGAAATATTAATATTGAACCTACCATTACTTTAGATAAAACATCACTAACCAAAAACTTAGAAGATATTTCTACTCAATTGCCAGATACGGTTATGCAAAGCAGTTATTATATCGATAATAATGAGTTGCTGATAACTTCTGGTAAAGAGGGAAATGTTGTAGATGTGAATCCAACAATTGAAGCTATCAAAAATGCTATTTCTTCTTTTTCTGCTTTGGATACTCCTGTTCAAATTGTTACCAAAATACAACAACCAGAAGATATTAATGTAGAACAAATTTATAATGAGGTACATAAAGAGCCAGTTGATGCTTATTATACAAAAGAACCTTTTTCGGTTCATCCATCTGAAAATGGTATTGATTTCAAAATTTCTATCGAAGAGGCAAAAGCATTGATTGCTTCTGAGAAAAAGGAAGAATATAGTATTCCTTTGAACATTACCACTCCTAATGTTACAACTAATATGATTGGTACCGAAGCTTTTCCAGATTTGTTATCTACTTTTTCTACCTATTATGCAGCTAGCAACAGAAATAGAAGTACCAATTTAATGCTTGCCGCTAATAAAATTAATGGGACTGTTTTAATGCCAGGAGAAACTTTTTCCTATAACAAAGTAGTTGGTGCTAGAACTATTAGTGCTGGTTATAAAGAGGCTCCTATTTATGTAGAAGGTAGAGTAGAAGATGGTCTTGGTGGTGGTATTTGTCAAGTTACTTCCACTTTGTATAATGCTGTTGTTTATGCCAATTTAGAAATTACACAAAGGACGAACCATCAATTTGTTCCTTCTTATGTGACAGCTAGCAGAGATGCCACTGTTGTGTATGGGTCTATCGATTTTCAATTTAAAAATAATCGAAATTATCCAATTAAATTGGTTTGCTCCGTTGCCAATGGAGTTGCTAATTTCCAAATTTTTGGTATGAGACAAGAGGATGATTGCGAGGTTCAGATTTCTTCTTATGAGACTGGAAGAACTTCTACGGCTATCTATTCAGAAGCATATAAGATTTTGAAACGTGGAGGACAAATTGTGGATAGACAATTGCTTTCTAAAGATACTTATAAAAGACATTAAAAAACGGGACAGAGCTGTCGTCACCGACAGCTCTTTGAACATCGTAGTACCAATTTTTTATCAATTTGTTTCATCCTTCTTATAATCGAAGGTCGGATACATTCTTTCCATTTCATTCATTAGCTCTTCTGTCTCATCGGATGGATTTAATGCGGAAATCTCTACTCTATTGTTAGAAATACTGACCTTAATAAGTCCAGTTTGCAAATAGCGGTAAAGAATTTCCATTTCCCTCATCTGCAATTGTTTTTTTATCTCTTTAAGATTAAAAATCTTATTCACTATTAATACGACTATTTCCAAAATGACAATGTAGATAATTATAAACACTAAATCTACGAATTCTACCTTTTCCTCATTCTCAAAAATTTTCATATTCATGCCTAGTATAAATGCCAAGCCAATTAAATATAAAATAACGCTTACTATTGTTACTACCCTATCTTGCCACACCAATTCTTGGTATAAGCAATTACTTTTGTCCCGTTTAAAAATACCTAATATTTTCTTAAGCATTTTCGTACCTCCTTTGCAATCGCATTTTTTGATACTTTGTTTTTAGTTACTTGTACTTTTTACTTTATGGTAACTATTATACTACACATTTATTACATTGTCAATGTTCCATTTGGTGTATTGGTTATCATCAAAACATCCTCTTCTCTACCATTTTCAACATTAATATACACCAAAAACTCTCTATCCTCTACTTTACCCTTAAACTCATAACATAAAATCTCGGTCTTCCATTCTGTCGGAATAACTGCTAGACCTTCGCTTCCAATCTGTAAATCTTTATTTAAAGACTTCTTTGCCTCTTCTTGTGTTATTTTAATTTTTGATACATCCCTTTGCGTATGATTATTCAAATATCCCGTTGTCTCAATTCCTAGAACCTCGCCATTATCTAAGGCAACCTTTACTTTAATCAAATCTGGATACATCACCACATTATCTTGTGTTGCTGCATAATTAATGGTTACAATTCCTTCTTGTTTTAAATAATACGTTTCCTTCATGTTTTGAAATCCTTTAGCAGCTAGATATTCCTTCCCCTTCTTATTGGCTTCTTCTTGCGAAATAACCTCTGAATTTACTGCTCGATTGCTATTCATATAAACAACATGTCCACCTTTTTTGCTAATGGATATATTAATTGATTCATTACTATGATTGGTAATTGAAAAATCATAGGCTGGAATGGTTGCATTTTCTGAAAATCCTAAATTAGAAATTTCTTTTATTTTATCTTTACCCACAAAATCTTCTGCTATTTGTTTGGCTTGTTCTTCCTCAATATCATTCCCTGTTAATCCTTTTTTCTCGTTATTTGTTAAATGTTCGGAAAAAGCACCATCATAAATTAAGCCAGAATATTCATGAAAATTCTCTTCTAAATTACTAAAACTTTCCTTTGAAATATTATCTACTTGTTGGGCAAAAGCAACGGTTCCTTTTTTCGTTAGTTCTCCCCAAGAGAATCTACCTGTATTCAAGTCATCTGACAATTGATTTAATGTATTCTCCAATTCTACACTATAAGAATGTAAATCTTTTAAATTTTTCAAATCTTCCTCTGTTAAGTTCTCATCGTAAATATTTTTTCTCGATAAGGAATAACTATAATCACTTACTTGATTTAAAAACTTTTCTGTATTTTCTAACTCTTGACTTTCAATTGGAAGTCGAGCTAAATAACTTTGTGCTAAATTTGCTTCTCTCCATAAATTCGTTAACGTTTCTGCTCCATGCTCTGAAGTAGATGAAATCAATGATTTTGCCAAATAAGTTTCCACATTTTGTACATAATCTACTAATTCATAAAAAGCCATATTGTAGCTGTTTTCAGAAGCTTGTCTATATTCTCGTTGTTTGGTGTACAAGATAATTCCTAATGCTGCTACTATAATTAGTAACACACAAATTACACTTAACATATGTCCTTTCTTTAATCTTTCTTTCCAATCTTTTAATTGATTCATAACCACTCTCCCTCAGGATGATTTTGGGGACGGAGGAAAAAATCATCCTTATTTTTTTCATTTTTTAATTAAGATGATTTTTTCCTCCGTCCCCAAAATCATCTTTTTTATTTGCAAAAACGATGCTTTCCAATTGTTTTAACCAACGGTCTTGACCAAATCCACTTATTAGTTGCAGTTGCTGGATTAAAATAATAGATACATCCTCCCGTTGGGTCCCAACCATTTTTAGCATCTTGTGCTGCTTTATACACCGTAGAACCTTCACTAATTGGAGCATTAATTTGCCCATCTGCCACAGCTGTAAAAGCTCCTGACTGATAGATAACTCCTGCAATACTGTTTGGGAATTGAGAACTTTTAACACGATTTAAAATAACTGCACCCACAGCTACTTGTCCTTCATATGGTTCTCCTCTTGCTTCTCCATTAATGGCCCTTGCCATTAACTGTATATCGGATGTCCCAGATGAAGCAGCATAACTAATGTTATTTTCTTTAATGTCACTTAGTATAAAAATAAGCAAAATGATACTAGTCAATAATAAAATAAATCCTATTATCTTTATGATATTTTTCAAAAAATCACCTTTTTTCTTTTTCCTCTATTTCTGATGTTTTTTTACAGATTTTATGATATGTTTTATAAAGTAATAATTCGGGAGGACCAACAAATTATAAACTGTTACTAAATTTTTAATAAAAATTTAGTCTACAGTTTGTTATGTAGTTGGAATTTACTTTATAAACATATCATAAAATTTGTAAATAACCTTTCATTATTATTTTGCATTTTTATGAAAAAAATATTCCATTTTTTGAAATTTTATTTTTTTATGATATAATATGGACTAAGAATGTTATCTATGTGCAAAAAGAAACCTCCCCTTGCACATTGGGAAGGAATGTTTATGAATATTTTAATTTTTTATGCTTCTTATGGTGGTGGTCACTTAAATGCCGCTAAATCTATCCATGAATATATCGTAAAGTATTATGAAGAAAATCATTTAGAATTAATCGATTGTATGAAATATGTAAATAAAACTGTTGAGAAGGTCACAACGGCTACTTATCGAGAAGTTGCTAAAAAGGTTCCTTGGGTTTGGGGACGAATTTATAACGATTCACAAAAAGGACCTCTAGCACATCTTTCTACTAGGTCAAATAAGATTATGGCGATTAAATTATTGCGATTGTTGCGAGAAAAAAAGCCAGATTTAATTATTTCTACCCATCCTTTTAGTAGCCAAATGTGTAGTTATTTAAAAAGAAAAGGAAAAATAACAGCAAAAATTGCAACCATTATGACTGATTTTGCCCCACATGACCAATGGCTTGTTGGTAGTGATTTTACGGATTGTTTCTTTGTGGCTAATGATAAAATGAAAGATTATCTAATTTCTACTCATATTCCAACTGATAAAATTTTTGTTACTGGAATCCCTTTGTCTAATCGATTTTTACAACCATATGATAGAAAAAAAGTTTTAGCTAGTTTTGGATTAGAAGATGGCAAAAAAAATATATTATTTTTTGGTGGAGGAGAATTTGGTTTAGGAAAATCTAAAACTTTTCATATATTTGAAAGTCTTATCGAGGCTTCTAAAGATAAACAAATTATTGCTATTGCTGGAAAAAATGAAAAAATGAAAGCTCGATTTGATGAAATCGTTGAAAAAAATAAAGCTACCAAACGTGTTAAAGTACTTAGTTTTACGAATCAGATTCCTGAGCTTATGAGCATTTCTGATTTAGTGGTTACTAAGCCTGGTGGTATGACAACAACGGAAAGTTTGGCTTCTGGCTTGCCAATGATTATTATGAATCCTATTCCTGGTCAAGAGGAAGAAAATGCTGAATTCTTAGAAAATAAAGGTGTTGGTATTTGGCTAAAGAAAAATGATGATGCTTTAAAGATTTTTAATGATTTATTTTCTGACCCTAATCAATTACATGAAATGAAGAAAAATACTTTATTAATTGGTCATCCTAATTCTACAAAAGATATTTGTGAAATTTTGTTGTCTAAATGAAATAAGTAAAAGTTTATGTATTTTTTATTCATAACTTCCAGCGGAATACCAGTCTGTAATTGTATAACAGACTGTAATCTTGCTGGTCCCTCCAAATCGTTACTCATAAAAAATAGATAAACTTTTAGCACAAAAAAGATATTAGATTAAGTAATAACTAATTATAAAAAAACATTTAATTAATTGCATTCAATTCTTGATAAAGATTCTTAGCATAAGAATCCGTCATTCCACTAATAAAATCCGTTATCATTAAAAATCTCAAGTACAACTTATAAGACTCTTTCTGCTTCTTATCGTCTATCTTCAAATTAGCACATGCCATTTCATAATCTGTCTTATAATTATCTGAAATAATATGAATCAATTTCATTTGCGAATCTGTTGGCTCAACACCTTCATAATCACAATCCCAATGAATAACAGCATAAATAAAATCAGAAAGTAACGATGTCAGTATTTTTTTTGCTGACAATTCTAATTTTATAATTTCAGAAGAATCAAATACAAATTCTCTCATAGCCCCTTTAAGAATCTTGATAGAATATTGATGAAAACCTTCTTGAAACATGTCACATTTATAATCTCCATTCATAATTTGTTTACTATTTTTACTAAAACTAAAAACTACTACATACATAAGCCAATTTTTAGCGTAAACAGTCCATTTTTGGAAAGCAATCAAATCTGACTCTTGTGTACGATTTTTGCAATTAATTCTTTCTTTTAAATTGTCTAATAATATTTCTGAATATTCCTTTTTATTCTCATCTATAAATGTTTCATTTTCTAATGCCTTTTCAAAATACTTTATAAATTCATCTACTGTAAATATCCCTTTCTTTAAAGCATCTTCTAAATCAGATGTTGCATAAGCAATGTCGTCAGCTGCTTCTAATAAGAAAGTAAGTGGATGCCTAACATATGTATTCCCAATTTTTGTACCTGTTTCTTTGCACAAATTATCAAAAAATTCTTTTTCTGCATAATAATATCCCATTTTATGGAATTTTACATCTTCGTGTTTTTTATCAATATTTAAAGAATCATTTGGGTATTTGATTAAAGTATTAATGACACTATATGTCAAATTAATATCATAACCTTCTGGATGATTATAAATTTTAGATAAAATTCTAAGTGCTTGTGCATTACCCTCAAAATTGGTTAAATCTTTTTTCATTTGGGGTTCTAAAATTTGACTAATTGGTTCTCCGTTAAATTGGAAATACTGTTTTTCTAATTCCTCTTGAAACCATTCACCAATAACCACTTCCCCAAAGTGTCCAAATGGTGGATTCCCTAAATCATGTAGCAGCCCTGCACAAGATAAAGCAGTTGGTATTGCATTAACTATTTTATTTTTTTCTTCCGTGTTTTCACCTTCGGAACATTTAAACTCTTTTAAATATTCAGATTTAGTAACCATTGCCCCTAATTGTTTTGCAATCGTTGCTACTTCAATGGAATGTGTTAATCTAGTCCTAATAAAGTCACTTTTGTCAAGAGGAAAAACCTGTGTTTTATCTTGTAATCTTCTAAAAGACGCACTTAAAATAATACTACTGTAATCTTTTTCAAATTCGTCAATTGGATATCTTTCCCATTCTCTTGGCTCTTTTTCTTTTTTTACCGAAGTTTTTGATGATAATAGCTTGTCCCATTGCATATAAATACCTCCTTTTATAGTTCCCTTCTTCCTTCTAATGCTTTTGTCAATGTTATTTCATCTGTATATTCTAAATCTCCACCAACTGGAATTCCATGAGCAATTCTTGTTACGGTAATTCCTAATGGTTTAATTAATTTTGATAAATACATAGCTGTAGCTTCTCCTTCTACTCTAGGATTGGTAGCTAATATTACTTCCTTTACTTGTCCCTCCATTAATCTGGCTAAAAGTTCTTTAATTTTAATATCATCTGGTCCAATTCCATTCATAGGAGAAATAGAACCATGCAAAACGTGATACACACCTTTAAATTCATGCGTTTTTTCCATTGCTATAATGTCCCTTACATCTTCTACTACACAGATAATAGAACTGTCTCTTTTTGGATTACCACAAATAGAACAGGGTTCTGTATCTGATATATTATAACACTTGCTACAATATTTTAAATTTTTCTTAGCATTCATAATTGAGGCTATAAACTCATTGGTTTCTTCTTCTGAACTATTTAAAATATAAAAAGCAAGCCTTGCAGCAGTTTTATGCCCAATGCTTGGTAATCTCTCAAAACTTTCTATTAGTTTTTCAATCGATGGTGAATATAACGACATTCTACATCAACCCCGGTATGTTAAATTTTCCTAATTGTGCTGCTTGTTCACTATCTACTTTTCTTAATGCTTCATTAACACATGTTAAAATCAAATCTTCTAACATTTCTACATCTTCTGGGTCAACTACCTCTGGTTTTACTTTTATTTCTTTGATTACTTTCTCACCAGAAACTTTTACTGTTACAGCTCCTCCGCCTGCTGATGCATCAAATTCTTTTGTTGCTAGCTCTGCTTGTGATTTCTCCATGTCAGCTTGCATTTTTTTTGCTTCTTTCATTAAGTTATTAATATTCATTCCTCCGAATCCTCCCATTCCTCCTGGGAATCCACCTCTTTTACTCATTTTAAAATCTCCTTATTGATAAATTTAGGTTTTTCAATTGGCTCACCTAAAACCTTTTTATTTTTTAATCAATAATATGAAACGGTATATCTGATTCATTTGCAAAATTCTGCAAAGTTTCCTCATTGGTCATTTGATGTCCTTGTTGAGACTCTGGTGTCAAATATTTTATTTGCATTTCTTTTCCGCAAGCCATGGAAACCAAAGTTGAAATCTCTCTCATATTTTCTTGTTTTTCTAACACAGTTTTCCCAAAAGACGTCATACCATTTGGAAACTCAATACCGACTGTCATATCATTTAATTCCTTTGCTGTTGTACCCATTAAATTGGTATACAAAACAATCTTTCCGCTTTGTTTCAAGTCATTTACAATTTGTGGCCAGTACTCCTCTGATTTACTAGAAAATTTCTTACTTGTAGTAGAAGAACCCTTTGTTCCAACAGAAATCTGGTTAGCAGAATTTCCTGCTTGATGCGTTACTTTATTACTCGTATTCGGTTGTGCCACATAATTGGTGCTAGTTTTAGGAATGACTGCTTTTCCTGATTTCAAATATTTCTCAATTTTCTCGACTCTTTTTTCTATTTCACTACTTATTTCTGTTTTTTCATTACACAATTTTATTATGCCTGCTTGAAACATAATGTTTTTTTGCGTAGACCATTTTATTTGATTTTCTAATTCGGATAATTGATAAACCAAATCTACTAATTTATTTTTGTTTATTGTTTGTGCAATATTTTTTATCTGTTCCTCTTCTTTTTCATCGTATAAATCCAATTTACCAGTTGCTTGATAAACTAAAATATCTTTAACATACTTTATTAATTCCCAAATTAAATTTTGAATATCTTTTCCTTCTTGTAAAACCTTATCTATATTCTCTAATGCCTTATCTACATTATATTCTAGCATAGCTTGTATGATACCATTTACAAAAGTAATTTTGGGAATTCCTACTAAATCTCTTATTTTGTCTTCATCAATTTTGTTTTCCCCATCTTGTACACATCTTTCTAAAATAGATAAACTGTCTCTCATAGCTCCTTCGGATAGAGTTGCAATCATCAACAATGCTCCTTGCGTAGCTTCTATATTACTTTCTTTACATACAATTTCTAGTCTTTTTACAATGTCCTCATTGGCTATTCTCTTAAAATCAAACCTCTGACATCTTGACAAAATAGTAGCTGGCAATTTTTGAGGTTCTGTTGTTGCCAAAATGAATTTTACATGTTCTGGTGGTTCTTCTAATGTTTTCAATAGAGCATTAAAAGCACCTGTTGAAAGCATATGTACCTCATCTATAATATAAACTCTATATTTTGCTTTGGTTGGCAAAAAATTAACTTCTTCACGAATACTTCTAATATCTTCCACGCTATTATTAGATGCTGCATCCATTTCTACAATATCGGTTAATGAGCCAGAAATAGCTCCTTTGCAAATTTCACATTCATTGCATGGCTCTCCCTCTTGCGGATTTAAACAGTTAATGGCTCTTGCTAATATCTTAGCAGCTGATGTTTTTCCTGTCCCTCTTCCACCATTGAATAAATAAGCATGTCCAACTCGATTAGATATGATTTGATTTTTTAGTGTTTTGGTTATATGTTCTTGCCCTACCATTTCAGAAAATGTGAGTGGTCTAAATTTTCGATAAAGCGCTGTGTACCCCATAATTTTCACATCCTTTATACTAAAACGGTTGCTTACTTAATCTCTCTATGGAAAGACTCCACATAAAGATTTCTACTTATTGCTGCTTCCTTCCGGACCTGACAAGATTCATAGGTCTTTATTGGATTCTCTCCATACAAAGATTAAGCT
>CAOKPI010000028.1 GCA_948470605.1 uncultured Clostridium sp.
CTTAAAGGACAAGGGGTGTAAACAGATTAATTTTAGAATTAGTTTACACTACCTAAAATATACTAGGAGGAGATAATATGCCAAAACTTATATTTATAAGACATGCTGAATCAGAATATAATAAGGCGGGGATATTTGTAGGAAGAACAGATTGCAATATAACGCAAGAGGGGATAGAACAAGCAAAAAAATTATGGAAAGAAGACAAACCGTTTAATGAGATATATTGTTCACCATTGAAGAGGGCTAAGCAAACCCTAGAGGCACTTATTCCAAATAGTAATCCAATCATAGATGAAAGAATCGTAGAAGCAAGTATAGGGGAATGGACTGGAAAAAAGAAGGATAAAATTAATAAAGATTTAGTGGATTTATTTAGAGTAGGTAAATATACTCCACATGGAGCAGAAACGCCAAAAGAAGTCGATAAAAGAGTATGCAATTTTGTAGAAGACCTATTTCATAAATATCAAAACGATGAAAAAATATTAATAGTAACACATAATGGGATAATGAAATCGATAAAAAGAAATTTCATAAAAAACTATGAGAATATAATGTCTAAAAATTTAGAGATAGTCACTATAGGAGAAAAAGAATTTGAATATTATTTAGAACAAAAGAAGCATGATTAAAATATGCTTCTTTTTGGAAACAAGAAATTAATAAAATTGTCGAAATTTGCGATGAAAAGTATAGCAAAAAGTATTGATTAAACTAAAATTTTGTGATAAATTATCAAAAAGCAATTATTTTTAAATTGCAAACAAAACAGCTTTGTATGTGCACAAAAGCAAATCTATTATTTATATTTTTATTATTTTAGAATCTAAAAAATCCCAATTAAAAAGAAAGAAGGTTTTATGAAACGAAAAAAACAAAAAATTTTAAGTCTTTTCAGCATGACCATTGCATTATTTTTCATGGTATTATTTTTAAATCTAGGAAGTGTATATGCTGCTACCAATCCCTATACTGTCATCAACTCGCAAACCTTATTAGAAACCAATACATTAGATAAGCTAACATTAAACTATACCTCACGTCCCACTGTCAATGTCTCTGGTTCAGAACCATATACCATAAGAGATGGCATAACAAGTGACTCCACTCCCAAAAGAGAGGTGGAATTTACCAATGCAACGAGAGGGAAAACGCTAAATTCTGTTGTTACAGTTAAATTTAGTAATTGTGGTAAATTAAATGGTAAAGCCATTGATATGAAATTAATTTATTCTGATATGGTAACAAAAGGAGAACCGCCACTTTTATACTGGACAGCTTATGGGAAAACGATGGCTTCTAGCAATGAGTGGTGGTACAGAAACATTGAACATGCAACCGTGCAGATTTATTTCTATTATGCTAATTCAAATACGCAGATTACCTTAAATAGGGCATATCTATCTTTATTTTCAGAAGACCCCAATGAAGGAGCTTCTTCTAAAATATCTTCCCATCAATATTTATACACAAAAACGAATATGAAATATGCAGCTTCTATTGCATCTCGCTGCGTTTCTCGTACTTATCAAAATATATTTTATGGCACAGGTTCTAAAATAGGTTCGACAGAATCAGGGACTTTAGAATGTGTTTCTTTTCAATATCAAAATACGAATCATATAGAAGTAGAATTATATGCTTTAAGTGAAAATGCACATGAAAAGGTAGATGTACGGCTATCATTTACAATATAGTTCGCTTACTGCTACCATTCCCAATTATCCCAAGAAAACCGTAGATAAAACAACAGCTAATCAAGGGGATACAGTAATCTATACTGTAACGCAAGATATTTCAAAAGCTACTGATAGTAATTTTTGTTATTCTTCTATGGTGTTAAAAGATGTATTAAATGCCAATTTGACTTATCAATCTTTGACTGTATATGATGAAAATAATAAAAACATAACAACTACAGCGGGAACTAGCCATTATGATAGTTCTAATAGAACCCTAAAATATACTTTTTCTAGTAATTATTTAAAGAATATGAAATACAAAGGGCAAACTTATAAATTTGTGATGAAAGCAAAAGTCAATCGTAAAGTAACAGTGGGAAACATTAGCAATACAGCTTCTACTATTATTAATAATGCTTATACTTTAAATTCTAATACAGTAACCACCAAAATACCTTATCAAGTAATTGTGAATCATGTAGACGAAAAAGGAAAGAAACTAGCAGATAGTGAAACAATTAAAGGTTACGAAAAAGATACCTATACAACAAAAGCCAAAAATATACAAGGGTATGAATTAACCAAGATACCGACTAATGGTAAAGGAAGCATGACACAAGATATTATTACCGTAGACTATGTATATCGACTAAAAGCTGCAACAGTAATGGCTAAATATGTAGATGAAAAGGGAAAGGAAATTGCAGATACCGAAACGATAAAAGGAAAAGTGTTTGATGCTTATCAAACAGAAAGTAAAAATATTTATGGTTATCAACTCATAAAAATACCAGATAATCATTCTGGTACTATGAAAGAAGACACAATAACAGTAATCTATTCTTATCGTTTAAAAGAGGCAAGGGTAACTGTCAAATATGTAGATGAACAAGGAAAAGAATTACGAGACAGTGAAACGATTCCGGGTAAAGTCTTTGGCCAGTATCAGACAGAGTCAAAAGAAATATATGGTTATCAATTAAAAGAAATACCACAAAATCAAGTTGGTACGATGAAAGAAGAACCAATCACCGTGACATATGTGTATCAATTGAAAGATACCAGTATCATAGCTCAATATATAGAGGAAAGCGGAAAGGAACTAGCAGAAAGGGAAACTGTTACAGGAAAGGTTTTTGATACATATCAAACAGAACCCAAAGATATTTATGGTTATGAATTAGTGAAAATACCAGAAAACCAAGCTGGCATTATGAGAGAAGAACCAATTACTGTGACCTATCCTTACCGTTTAAAAGCTACGACTGTAGTTGTTCGATATGTAGATGAAGAAGGAAAGGAAATCATAAACAAGGAAACCATCAAAGGTAAAGTGTTTGACGATTATATGACAAATTCTAAAGAGATAAAGGGATATGCCTTAACAGAGAAACCATCGAATAGCACAGGAACAATGGAAGAAAAAGAGATTTGCGTTGTATATCGTTATCGAAAGCTTCATTTTAACATTTCTGTTTCCCAAAAATTAGCAAAGGTCGAGTTGAATCATGAGCCACAAAATGTTTTTGAAAAATTAGAAATTGATAGAAAAGTAGTTGTCAATTCCTTGAAACTTACTTATACCATCGATGTTTCTAATCCTAGTGAATTAGATGGTTCTACTGTACTTTGTTATGATATTCCAAAAGGATATGTGGCATTAGAAGAGGATAATCCAGGTTGGACAGTAGAAGGAAAATTAGCACATAGAAATGTAGATAACTTAGTAATTGGAGAAACAAGAGAGTTTACGATTGTTTTGACAGCAAGAACAAGCGAAATTACAGGAGTTCTGGCTAACAAAGTGACTTGTAAGGATTCTAGTTGTGAACCTGGATTTGAGGAAACAACTTTGGAGGATAATATCGATACGAAGGAATTTATTGTGAGTATTTCGACTGGTTTAAAAGAACGTATTATCGAAATTGCTCTGGAAGTGTTAGTAGTGTTGTCTGTTTTAAGTATGGTGTTGTGGAAAGTTAGAAAGAGAAGAATATGAAAGAGAATACTATTAAAAAACGGAACATTTGATATTAAATATACTCAAAAATCTTGTAGTTTTATTCATCTTTCTCCACTTTCATATTATCCCCATAGCGTTTAATCTTCTGTGTCGTAGTCTTCTCAAACTCCTCATCGCGAACGCCGAAACTCTTAATATGTTTATAATTAGGCAATTTTTTATTAACACTTGACACGGCATCAGAAACAATTTTCCAAATTTCCTCTTTGGTAGGAACAGAACCTTTCAAATACTCAGTAATAGCCTCTATATTAGGATAAATTTGAGCATTAATATAGGTTTCATCATCATTCTCTTTTTGAATTCCTAAAACAAGAGACTCTGAAATCAAAGGATTATCATTCAAATAATATTCCACTTCTTCTGGATAAATATTTTTACCATTTTTCGTAACAATTACACTCTTACATCTACCAGTAATATATAAGTAGCCATTTTCATCAATTCTTCCCAAATCTCCTGTATGGAACCAGCCATCTACAATGGTTTGTTTTGTCTTTTCTTCATCTTCGTAATAGCCAAGCATCACATTAGGACCTTTTACCAAAATTTCGCCAACACCTTCTGCATTCGGATTATTAATTTTGTATTCCACATTAGGAATCGGAAGGCCAGCGGCATCATCTTTTTGGAAGAAATCGGTATTACCAGCTACAAGAGGAGAACATTCTGTTAAACCATAACCTTGTAGGGTCATCAATTTTAAATCTTTAAAATCAGAAACAATCTCAGGATTAGCGGCAGCAGCACCAACAATGAACACGCGAAGCCTTCCACCAAGTGTGTTTTTCACTTTATTTCTTACAATTTTCTTTAAATAGAAAGGTAGACCGTTTAAAGGGATTTCCTTCTGGTTTCTTATATTTTTCAGGCAAAGACTGATTCATATTTTTGACAATATTTTTATGTACATTTTCTAGTAATAAAGGAACACACAAAATAACAGAAGGGTGGAATTCACCTAAATTTTTTGTAATATAGCGTAATCCTTCGCAATGGGCAATACTAGCACCACTATAAATTGGTAGTAAAAATCCTATTGTACATTCATAGGTATGGTGTAATGGTAAAATAGAAAAGAATAAATCACTCCTTTTTACTTTAACGATACCATAAGTAGATAAAATGTTGGAACAGATATTTCTTTGCGATAAGCACACGCCTTTAGCATTTCCTGTTGTCCCAGAAGTAAATAGCAAAATACGTAATTCATCTGGATTAATTGTTATGCTATCAAAATCATGGTTTCCTTTTTCATAAGCAATTTTTCCAGCTGATAATAAATTGTCAAAACAATTGACATCCTCTTTTTTGTCAAAAGACACAAAAAGAGTATCTGGATTTTCGACTTTCTCAATATTGTTAAAAATGTTATCTAAATTTTTGCTATCTCCTAAAATACAAACAGTTTGGGAAACGTTCATGAAATTAATGACATCGTCGGTATGTAATTCTTTGTCAATAGGAACAACAATCCCAACAATACTAGCTGCTAAGTAGGAAACACACCATTGGTAACTGTTTTTTCCAATCACACTAATACGTTTATTCAGAAAACCTTTTTCCATTAAACTTGTTCCTAAAGAGACGATGTCATTTTTAAATTGCTCGTAAGTGATACAAACAATATTACCTTTCTCATTTTTTACTTTAAAAGCAGTTCTAGAACGGTAAATGTCAGCAGAACGATATAACATATCCTTAAAATTGGTAATTTCCTCTGTTTTGTGATATTTCTTTTTTAGTTGCTCTGCAATTGGTAAATTTTCTTTCATCATTTAATCCTCCATTATTAATAGCGATAAAAGGCAAAATTACAATTTTCGGTTACATGAATATTTCCATCATAAATGGTTTTGCCTTGTGATTCCAATGGTATATTTATGAATACAGTAGTTTTAAATTCTTCCTCTAAATTATTGGTAATATAAATATCAAAAGAGAGTTTACATGAAATAGAAGCTAAATCAATATTACTTTTTTTTAGAAGAGAACCATCATAAGTGATAGGGCTAGTGGTATCTGTTATGGTATAGTCAGATTTGATATTTTGATTGACGTAACTAAGAGTGATAGGGTTGGCTAAATTATTATATAAAGTAGGAATGTCTAGATTAGCCTCATCTTCAGACGTAATCATAAAATCTAAATTTTCTTGTATTTCATTTTCTTCTATGAAACCACCTTTTGCAAATTGATTTAAGGGTTTAAAGTGCAATTTTGGTTCTCCGTGTATTAGGTGGAGTAATATATTGAATATTACGAATGGTTACTTTTTTTAAAGTGTTTTCTAATGTTTTTTCTTCGGTGGAAGAATTGTTAATAAAGATGGCCATATCTGTGTAATGATAAAGATTTTCTATCGTAAAGTTACTAGCAGAACCAGTTTTGTTTTTGGCATCACAATTGCTAAATAATACTATCTTATTAACTTGAAAAACAGTCTTATCATTTTTGTTGGCAAATGGCAAAATTTGCTTTTCAAAATTACTTTTTATTACCTGTTTTTGACAAAATAAATAAGTAAAAATGATAACAAGGATAAATAACAAGATAACAATTATGGTTAATATCTTTTTTTTCTTATTCATATTTTTATATCCTCCCTTAGGAATGATTCTATCATAGTATAAATTTTTAATAAAATCAAGAGTTCTTTGCCTTAAGTTTTGTTTTTTTAGTTTTGGTTTTTTTGGAATAAACTTCTCCAAGTGACATTTATAAGAAAATAATAAGAGATTTTGTATAACTATAATTAAATAAAGGAGAAATAAGGGAATACTACATATTCTTGTTTACAAGGCAGAGGTATACTTTTAATTTTTTATAACTATTTAGAAAAAACTCTAAATAGTTATTGACAAACCAAACAAATTATAATATAATCTATTTAGAAATATTTCTAAATACTAATAAGGAAGTGGTGAATATGGGAATGTCAGAAACACTCAAAGCAATAGCAGACCCAGTCAGAAGAGACATATTAGAAATGCTAAAAGTCGAAAGAAAATCGGCAGGGGAAATTGCAGAAAAATTCAATATTACAGGAGCAACTGTCTCGTACCATTTATCGCAACTAAAAAAAGCGAATTTAATTACAGAAAATAAATACAAAAATTTTATTTATTATGAATTAAACACATCTGTTTTTGAAGATGTATTATCATGGATTTATCGATTTAGGAAGAAAGAAGGGAATGAATAAAATGAAAAATATTAATTGGAAAATTGTAATCATAACAAGCCTAGTATGCTTATTACCCATTGTTTTAGGAATTATATTTTATCAACAACTACCAGAACAAATGCCAGTACACTTTAATATTAACAACGAGGCAGACAATTATGCTTCCAAGAATTTTGCCTTATTTGGCATACCCATTATTTTAACAGGGGTGCAAATTTTTTGTTGTATTATAACGGATTGGAAAGAAAACAAAAAGACACAAAGACCAAGATTTATTACCATTATAAAATGGTTTGTGCCAATACTAAGTATTGTAGTATCTACCATACTAATAGAAATTCCATTAGGCAGTACGGTAGATGTTAGAAAAAGTGTATGTTTGGTAATCGGTATTTTCTTTATCTTAATAGGAAATTACCTTCCTAAAATGAGTTACGAAATGGCAAAAGGGAAATTTCATCCTATGCCAAAAGATGAAAAAATGTATCGAAAGATAATTAGAATGTTAGGCTATACTTTTGTCGTTAGCGGAATTGCTTTATTGGTTAGTATTTTATTTGCCCCAATTTTTACAGTTGCTGTCATCATTGTTTTAGTAGTTGTTATTTTCATAGAAGGCGTGTATGGTTGGATAAAAAAGTAAAATAGAAGATAGTTTGAAAAGCGAGTGATAGAAAATTACTTGCTTTTTTTGATATTTTAGTGTTATGATAATACTGTAAACTAGGAAAAAATAAGGTTAAAAAATTAAAATTTGATAGTTTTCTAACCACATTTGAGCCTTAAGAAAGGAAAAAAGTTAAAATGCAAAAAATTTTAATTGTAGAAGATGACGAAAAATTAAGGAACGAATTAGAAACATTTTTAAACAACAATGGGTATCAAGCAGAAACCCTAAAAAGTTTCAACCATACAATACAAGATATTTTAAATAACAACCCGAATTTATTATTATTAGATGTCAACTTACCAAATGCAGATGGAGAATATATATGCAAAGAAATTAGAAAACAATCCAATCTGCCAATTATTATCGTAACTAGCAGAAACAATGAAATTGATGAATTAATAAGTTTAAACTATGGAGCAGACCATTATATTACTAAGCCTTTTAATCTTCAAATTTTATTGGCAAAAATAGCTTCTTTATTAAGAAGAACCAATATAGGAACCAATGCCCAAGACAAAATAGAGGCAAAAGAATTTGTTTTAAATACAGATAAAAGTACAATCGAAAAAGATGGCAAAGAAATAGAATTAACGAAAAACGAGTTCAGAATTTTAAAATATCTAGTGCAAAATCGAAACAAGATTGTAGCAAGAGAAGAGATTATGGCATGTTTATGGGATAGCGAGAATTTTATAGATGATAACACTTTAACGGTTAATATTACTAGATTGAGAAATAAGTTAGAGGAATTGGACTTAAAAGAATTAATACAGACGAAAAGAGGACAAGGTTATATTTTGTTGTAATTAAATAAAATAAGAAAGGATTCAAAAATGCGATTTACAGATTTTTTAAAAGACAAATTATTGACCATCAGTTTATTGTTCTTTGGTCTTATCACAATCGAAATATTTTTAGCTATTTATCCGATAGGGAATTTCATCAAATTTTATATTCCAATCATCCTGATGCTATTGTATTGGATAGGAATTAGCATTGAATATTTTACTAAAAGAAAATTTTATCAAAATGTGTTTCATACCCTAGATGAATTAGGTGAGAAATATTTAGTGAATGAATTAATCAAAAATCCTAATTTTATAGAGGGAAAGTTATTAAAAGAGGTATTAGAACAGACCGATAAAGCTATGTTAGAGAAGGTAAATCAATATAAATATTTACAAGAAGATTATAAGGAATATATTGAATTATGGATTCATGAAATTAAAACACCAATTACAGCTAGTAAAATGGTGGTCGAAAATAACAAAAATGAAATTACCAAAAGTATTGACGAAGAATTAGATAAGATAGAAGACTATACGGAACAAGCTCTTTTCTATGCAAGAAGCAATACCGTACAGAAGGATTATTACATTAAAAAAAGTAATTTGAAAGATATGGTAAATGAATGTGTTAAGAAAAACAAAAATATATTGATTCAAGAGAAAATAAGTATCAATATACATGATTTAGAGCTAAGTGTTAACACAGATAGTAAATGGATTGTTTTTATTTTAAATCAACTAATACAAAATAGTGTGAAATATCGAAAAGAAGAGAGTCATTCCGAAATTGAAATGTATGCAAAATTGGGAAAAGAGAATGTGATTTTATATGTGGAAGATAATGGTATTGGTATCAAAAAGGGAGAAATTACGCGAGTTTTTGAAAAAGGCTTTACTGGAACAAATGGAAGATTATCCAACAAAAAATCGACAGGGATTGGCTTGTATTTGTGTAAAAAGCTATGTGATAAGCTTGGTATTGCCATTGAACTGAATTCAACACAAGGAGAAGGGACAGAAATAAGGTTGGTTTTTCCACAAGGGAGCTATACAATTTTAGAAAATAAGTAAGGAAAGGAAATTTTTTGAAAAATATTGTGTGGATGGCTGGCATCCAAATCAGAGATTTGTGGAAGAAATTTTGGCAAATAAAATTGCTGATTTTATGAAAAAGTTAAGGGGAAATTGTAATGATTAGACAAGCAAGCAAAAAAATATAGAAGAATTATCTATTTTAAGAGTCAAGCATCAAAATGTTTCTAATGTATATACAAAAAAAGAACATAGAAATAAAGGAATACAAAGAGAATTAATGAAAAAATGTATAAGTTTTATGAAAGACCAAGATATAATGGTTGCTGAACTAGGCTCATCCAATCCAATTTTATTGACATAACTCAGAGAAAATGTTACAATTATATTACAGAATCTTACAATTGTATTAAAAATATTTACTTTCTGTAGGATTTTGTATATATTTCTCATATAGAAAAAGGTTTTCCAGAACGAGGTTCGACATATTTCTTTTTTGCATTATGATAAAATGAACATTGGGGAAAGGAGAGTACGTATGAGAAAGATAGGAGGAGTGAATATGAATACAACAGTTCATTATAAGTTTACTAAATATAGTATACAGGAATCTCTTAAACAAAGTCTAAAAGAAGTTAAATTAATAAAAAAAGGTCAAATAAAGACTAAAACATGGAAGGAACTTCTTAATGATTTAAAAGAAAATAAGGAGTAGATAGAATGCAATATGAAGTGATACCGACACCTAAATTTGAAAAGGATTTAAAAAGATTAGGAAAAAAGGATAGAGGGATTGGAAATGATATAGAACCGATATTAGAAAAATTAGAAAGAGGTAATTTTCAAGGTGATATTATTCCAATGAGTTTAAAAGACAATAATAATATAGCAATAAAAATCAGAGTAGCAAGTACAAGAAGAAATATAGGTAAGTCAGGTGCGTATAGACTTATTTGTTATGCAGAGAAAGAAGATGGTAAAATCTATTTACTAACAATATATCCAAAAAATGAGAAAGAAAATATAACGAATAAAGAAATATTAGAATTAATACTAAAATATTGTATGTAATAAGAACTAGTAATAGTTCTATTCTTTTTTGCTAATTTTATAAAATTACAAAAGTTTTTTATGGGAAATCTATTATAATTCTACTATATTTCGGATTGATGATGTTGTCATTGAAGAAACGCATCCTTCAAATATTGGGTTATTTGAAGGGTGCGTTTTTTACCTTACAAAACTGTAAGGTTTTTGTAAGGCAAATCGATGTCACATAAAAGAAAAATGATTTATACTTAAAATAGAACAATATTATTTAGCTTTTTTTAAAAAATTTATCTATTTTTTATTCATAACTCCCAGCTACATAACAAACTGTAAACCAAATTATTAAGTTATAAATAACTTAATAGAAATATTGCACAGAAAATTTACTTTGTAAATTTTCGCGTCGACAAATCTTTATGCTTTTTCAAAGCGAGATTTGTCTTGAATTTGGTAACAGTTTATAATTTGCTGGTCCCCCCGATTTGTTATTCATAAAAAATAGATAAATTTCAAGAGAAAAAACTAAACTAAAACAAGAAAGGAGATTTTATCAAATGGAAAAAATCTTAGAAGTCAAAAACATAGAAAAATACTATGGAAGCAAAACGAACTTAAGCAAAGCAATTGACAACATCAGCTTTGAGGTAGACAAAGGAGAATTTGTTGGAATCATGGGAGCCTCTGGAAGTGGAAAAACCACACTTTTAAACTGTATCTCAACCATAGACAAAGTAACAGCAGGACACATTATCATACATGGGAAAGACATTACCAGGCTAAAAGGAAATCAATTAAATAAATTTAGGAGAGAAGAACTAGGATTTATCTTTCAAGACTTTAACCTATTAGATACCCTAACAGCCTATGAAAACATAGCTATTGCCCTAACCATACAAAAAATAAAGGCGAGAGAAATTGACAGAAGAGTCAAAGAAATAGCAGAAAAGTTAGGTATTCCAGAGATTCTAAACAAATATCCCTATCAAGTATCAGGAGGGCAGAAGCAAAGAATTGCTTCCGCAAGAGCAATTATTACCAATCCTAAATTAGTATTAGCTGATGAACCAACTCGGTGCTTTAGACTCGAAATCAGCCAGACAATTACTAGAAAATTTTGAATACTTAAACCAAAAAATGAAAGCAACCATTCTAATGGTTACCCATGATGCTTTTACCGCTTCTTATGCCAATCGTATTCTATTTATCAAAGACGGAAAAATCTTTAACGAATTAATCAAAGGAAATGACACTAGAAAACAATTCTTTGAAAAAATAATCGAGGTACAAACACTTCTTGGAGGTGATTTGAACGATGTTATTTAAGTTATCTTTTGAAAACATGAAAAAAGTTTTAAAGATTATGCTATCTATTTCTTAACACTAGTATTAGGAGTAGCCATTTTTTACATGTTCAATTCCTTAGACAGTCAAGAAGCCATGCTAAATGTATCACAATCCTCCAAAGAAATGATTAAATTGATGGTTAGTATGCTTGGGATGGTATCTGTATTTGTAGCTGTTATCTTAGGATTACTGATTGTATATGCCAACAATTTCTTAATTAATCGAAGAAAAAAAGAATTTGGTATTTATATGACCTTAGGAATGGGCAAAACACAAATATCTAAAATTATATTAGTCGAAACCATATTAATAGGAATCATCTCATTAGGAATCGGAATTGTGATAGGAGTATTTGCCTCTCAATTGATGTCAGTTCTAGTTTCCAAACTATTTGAAGCAGATATGAGTGAATTTACCTTTGTATTTTCTCGGAAATGCGTGCATCAAAACTTGTATTTATTTTGCTATCATGTATGTAGCAGTAGCCATTTTTAATACCATTACCATTTCCAGATACAAGTTAATCAATTTATTAACTGCTTTAAAGAAAAATGAAAAGGTAAAAATCAAAAACCCATTTTTATGTGTTGTCATCTTTCTTTTGGCAAGTAGTATATTAGGCTATGCCTACTGGAAAGTAACAGGAGGGATTCAAACATTAAACACAGCAGATAAAATACTAGCAGTTATTATTATGGGAATTGTATCTACTATTTTCATCTTTTGGTCTTTATCTGGCTTTGTTTTAAATTTAATAAAATCCATGAAAAAGGTCTATTTAAAAGATACCAATATGTTTGTATTAAGACAAATTAATAACAAAATTAATACGATGGTAGTTAGTATGAGTGTGATTTGTTTGATGTTATTTATGACTATTTCTATCTTATCTTCCAGTTTGTCTTTAAGAAATACCATGCAAAAAGATTTGAAAGAAATGACTCCAGTTGACATCAACTTATATAAAACAGCTAATTTGCCTAAACAAAGTGTCAATCGTTACGGAAAAGAAAATATTTACACCAAAGAAGCGAGGGAAGATTCCAAAATAACCATACAAGAAAGCTTGAAAAATAGTGGAATGGGTAATGATATATTAAAAGATATAGTAGAAATTCCAATTTATACGAGCAATCAATTGACAATGGGGACTTTTTTTGGAGAATCTTTAGCACAAGTAAAAGCACAGTTTTCAATGCTGCCTTATGATGCACCAGAAGAAATTGTAAAAATATCGGATTATAACAAAATAGCAAATTTGTATGGTATTCCATCTTATGAATTAGAAAACGATGAATACATAGTACTTTGTGATTATGATGCAATGGCAAAAATAAGAAATCAGGCTTTAGAAAAGAAAAATACACTTACCATTGGAGGAAAGCAATATAAGGCCAAATATCAAGCATGTCAAGAAGGATTTATTGTCATGTCAACCAGTCATGTAAATACAGGAATCATATTAGTACCAGATGATTGTCCATTAACCGAAGAAAATAAAGAAAAATATTTTTTAGCGGCTAATTATAAGGCATCAACAAAGGAAGAAAGAGAGAAAATAGAAGAATTGTTTACCAATCGAAATGCTTCTAGTTATGTGCAAAAATTATATGAGCAAGGGATTACAATTGATGGTATGAGTAAGATATCTATTATGGAATCGAGTGTTGGATTAGCAACTATTATTACTTTTATTTCCATTTACTTAGGTATTATTTTCTTAATTGCAAGTTCTGCTATTTTAGCTTTAAAACAATTAACAGAGAGTTCCGATAATAGACAAAGATATTTTATTTTGAGAAAAATTGGTTGTGATGAAAACATGATAAGCAGAGCATTGTTCCGCCAAATTGGTATATTCTTTGCTATGCCATTGCTGTTAGCCATTATACATTCTATTTTTGGCATTCAGTTCGTATTATCTATGATGGTAGGTCTAGCAAGCACAGAGGATTTATTACCTTCTGTTGTGGTAACGGTTATTGTAATTGGTGCAATTTATGGGGCTTATTTCTTGGCGACTTACTTAGGTAGTAAGAACATTATCAAAGAGGGAGATTGAAAATAGGGATTTTTAGGAGAGTAACAATTTTTCAATAAATCTTATATGATATAGAAAAAGTAAAAGGAGAGGATAACAAATGCAAAACATGCAAATTGTTAGAGCCAATAGATATCTATATCGATATGATGAAATTGTAAAGCTAATGGCAGAAAAAATGTTATCGCAAAATATGACTAACAGTGTCACTATTCATTTTATAGAATGTATGATACCACATCATCAAGCAGCCATTGAGATGTCTGAAAATTTATTACAATATACAAGGTATCAACCCTTACAAGAAATAGCCCAAAACATCATAAAAATGCAAACAGAAGGAATAAAACAATTGGAAGAAATATGCAAAACTACTTATAGTTTTCCGAATACACCACAAGTAGTAAATAACTATAGGCAAAAATACTTAGAAATTGCCAAAAATATGATTGAGAAAATGAAAAACGCTTCAAGATGTGTCAATATTAATTTGAATTTTATCAATGAAATGATACCACATCACGAAGGTGCGATTGCTATGTGTGAAAATTTACTACCATATCGTATTGACCCAAGATTAAAATTAATGGTAGATTCCATGATAAAAGAGCAAAGCGAAGGTGTAAAACAATTAAAAGAAATGCAAAAAAGAATATGTGGTAAAAATAGTATGTAATTTTATTATAGGTAAAAAATCAAAAAAACATAATAGAAAAAATTTCTATTGTGTTTTTTTTATAATCTAAAAGAAAAATTGACATAATAGAAATATAAAAACAAAAAAGGAGGAAATTTTTCATGAAAAAAATTATTAGCATTTTTACTATCGTAACATTATTAACAGTACTTATTTTCACTGGTGCCAGTTATGCAGCTGCCTTAGATACCATTGATGTACAAACAGACAAAACTACTGTAAGACCAGGAGAAGAAGTAAAAGTAACCATTCAATTTGGAAAAGACTTAGGAGCGTATACATTTGATGTGACCTATGACAACAAGATTTTTGATTATGTATCAGCAGAAGGAGGAACAGCAAATGACACAACAGACAAAGTAAGAGTTGTTTACCATGATGCAACAGGAGGTACCAACCCACGTACCAATATGAGTGTAACCTTCCGTGCCAAGGCAGACATTACAACCTCTAACCCAACAGAATTTACCATCACAGCAGAAGGATTAGCCAACGCAGATGCCTCTGTTCAATTTGATGACATCACAACACCAATTGTTAAAAACGTAACAGTAGAACCAGTATATGTTGATTATACTATCAAATTAGAAAATGCTGGAGAAATTGTCAAAACAGAGGAAAAAGCAATGACACTTTCTTATACTTCCCCAATGGGACGTTATTATGAACATGCTAGATTAATTGCAGAAGCAACAACACCAGCAGGAGCAACGGTTCAATTATTAGCAACTGACCAAGCTAACTTGGAGCATGATATCATCCAAAGTGGATGGGGAGATGCACAAGGTTATAAAATAGGAGGAAAAGACGTTTCACAAGTATTGCAAACAAAAGCTATTTTTAGTCAAGCTGGAGATTATACTATCACTTTAAAATTAATTGACAGAGACAATTCTGACCAAGTAATTGCAGAGCAAGCTTTTCCATTTACTGTATTAGAAGAAGCAACTGCAGTAGCACCAGAAAATCCAGAACCTACTACACCAGAAGAACCAGAAGTAGAGGAAGTAAATCCTGAAGAAACACCAAAGAAATTACCAAAAACAGGTAGCAATGTCTATGTACCAGTAATCGTTGTTTTAATAGCATTAGTTAGTTCGTATGTTTATGTTAATAAGAAAAAATAAAAAGGACAAAAGAGGTATGATTAAAATATTTTGACCTTTAAATAAGATGTTTTTGCTAATTAGCAAGGCATCTTATTACATACACAAGGAGAAAAATAAAAATGATGAAAATCAAAAGAAAAAAACCAAAAAAGATAATTAATTATATTGTGATAGCTACTACACTAGGGATTATGATATGGTTTAGTGTCCAAGAATATAAGGATATTCAAGTAAAAAAACAAAAAATAGCACAAACCGAATCCTCTTACCAGACACAAAATATTAGTACACAATATGAAGAAAAGCAACAAAAAGAAGTGATAACTGGAATAGCCAAACAATATCCCAAAGAAGAAATTCCGAACCAATATAAAGGGTATACCATAGCAGCTAAATTAGAAATTCCGGAAATTAATTTACAAACCTATATATTAAAACAATATTCAAAAAATGCTTTAAATGTATCTGTTACTAAATTTTGGGGAGCAGACCCCAATGAGATAGGAAATTTTTGTGTAGCAGGACATAATTTTCAAAATAAAAATATGTTTCATAATTTAAGAAAGTTAGAAATTGGAAATCGATTGAGCATTTCCGATGCTTCCATCGGAAAAGTAGAATATGAAATTTATGATATCTATATGGTACAACCAGAAGATGTGAGTTGTTTGTCCCAAGAAACCAATGGAAAACGTGAGGTAACACTGATTACTTGTACCACTGATTCTGAAAAAAGAATCATTGTAAAAGCAAAAGAGATAGAAACATGATTTTGGGGATAGAGGTAATTGCCAAGAGGGAGCAGCCTTTTTGGCAATTAATTATAAGTATTTATAAATTTTTAATGATAAAAAATAAATTACATTCCTTACTGGTCGGACGAATCATATAAAGTAATGATTTTTAATTTATAAATTGTGGAGTTAATCTAGTTGGTCTGCATGAATTAGAATCCTCCCAAACTGCGCGTCATGTATTTTATTTTTTATGATTAAAAAACTTTAACTAAAGAAAATGAAATTGCCAGAAAGGCTGCTCCCTCTTGGCAATTACCTCTATCCCCAAAATCATGAAAGGAGAGAAAGCATGAAAAAGAAAGTTTTGTTTATTAGCATTTTATTTTTGCTAATGTCAGTTAGTTTATTTCTCTATTTTCAAGTAACAGCATCTACTAAATTAGAGGGAATTGATAGTTTTCCCAGTAGTTATCAGCCGTATTTGAGAGAACTAGCAAAAAAATATCCGAATTGGAAATTTACAGCCTTATACACAGATTTAGATTGGAATCATGTCATTAATCAAGAAAATGTATTTGGCAAAAATCTAGTTCCTAAAAATTATTCAGACAGATGGAAAAATACAACACCAGGTCAATATGATGTAGAGGTGGACAGTGGTTGGGTAGATAGTTCCAGACAAGCAGTGGAATATTGTATGGACCCTAGAAATTTTTTAAACGAGGTTCGCCTTTTTCAATTTGAGGGCTTGTCTTATGATGAACATACAAATAATTTGGATGGGATTGAAAAAATCTTATATGGAACCGAATTTTATCAAACAAAAGTGTCTTATTTAGACAGTAATGGGAATACGATTTCTATGAATGAAAAATATGCTGATTTGATTTTGCGAGGGGGACAAACATCAAGAGTGAGTCCTTATCATTTAGCATCTCGTATCAAACAAGAGGTAGGACCTTTTTTATCACATAGTTCCATTAGTGGAAACGTAGAAGATTTTAAAGGTTTATATAATTTTTATAACATAGGGGCTACCAGTTCGGTAGAGCCAATGGGAGCCATTAAGAATGGTTTACAATATGCCAAAGATGGGAAAGGGGCAAGCCAAGCAACCAAAGATAAATACTTAATTCCTTGGAATAACAAGGAAAGAGCCATTACAGGTGGTGGCATTTTTATTGGTTCAAGTTATATTAATGTAGGACAAAATACCATTTATTTACAAAAATTTGATGTCAATGATGATAGAGGAAATGATTTATTTTGGCATCAATATATGACCAATGTATTAGCACCTTATAGTGAATCAAAATCCATTTATAATGGCTATCAAAAAAGTGGATTATTAGCAACATCTATGTCTTTTATTATCCCTGTTTATCATAATATGCCAACGATTCCGACACAAAGTCCTAATATCAATCCTAACGATTTTAATCAAGATAATACAAAAGTATATTGTAATGGAAACAATGTCAATGTAAGAACAGGTCCTTCTAGTGCTTATGAAATCATCACAACAGTGAATGAATCAGATAGAATGACTCGAATTGGGAAAGGAAGGCAATCAGGAGAAAGATGGGATAAAGTAATGCTGGAAAATGGAATCATTGGTTACATTTATCAAACTTATGTCACAGAAATACCCCCTGTCGAGATAGAAAAAATTGAACTTAGTCTAGATAATACCACGCTACAAAAAGGAGAGAAAAAACAATTGCAAGTAAAAATTTCGCCAGCAGAAGCCAGTCATCATAAGGTAAGATATACCTCTAGTGAACCTTCTGTTGCGACCGTTGATGACAAAGGAAATATACAGGCTCTCCGTTCTGGAACAGCGACCATTACTGTTAAAGCAGAAGAAAATAATGTACAAAATCAAATCACGATAACCGTATATAGTAAAGTAACAGGAATTAAATTAGACCAAAATGAAATTTATATGCAGGTGGGAGATACCTTCCAAATACATGGAATGGTTGAACCAGAAGATGCGAATAATCAAACCATTGTTTACGAAAGTAGCAATACGCAAATAGGAACTATACAAGAACAAGGAATTATTACAGCCAACCAAATAGGGGAAACTAATATATTAGCCATTTCTCAAGAAAATCCAAGTATACAAGCACAATGTAAACTATTTGTTGTAAGAACGATGGACGATTCCGAAATTCATTTTGATAGTTCCTTAACGGTAAATAGTTTAGAAATCAGCGGGATAGATGTCAATAACAATACAGTTGCAGACATTCAACAAAAAATCACAACCAATTTAGAAATTGAAATAGTGAATTACAAAAATGAGATTTTACAAGATATCGACCCAGTGGGAACAGGTAGCAAAATACGTGTCAAAGAAGATGGCAAAATTTTAAGACAATATCAAATTATCTTGTATGGAGATGCCAATGGCGATGGAAAAATTACGAGTGTGGATTTATTGGTTTTACAAAGACATATTTTGGAAATTGAACCAATGGATGCTATTTTTAGAAAAGCTACCAATATTAATAAAAATGGCAAAAAGCCAACGTCTGTGGATTTGCTATTAATCCAAAGACATATCTTAGGATTGCAAATCATACAACAGGGAAGATAGAGGACATGGGGACGTAGATAATGTCCTCATTATAAATAATAGGATAAACTAATGTATCATCTATTATTTTTTTACACCTTGTGTGTCGCAACCTCCAGATTTTTAAACATGGTAGGTTGCTCCAATCGCACTCGCTATCGCTCGTTTAGTCGCTTACGCGGTGTTACAAAAATAATAGATGATACATTAAGTTAGCAATTTTAAGTGTTTGGGACATTATCTACGTCCCCATGTCCCATATTCCAAAAGGAGAGATGTTTATGAAAAATAAAAGAATTTTAATTATCTTAATTTTTATTATGACTTGTTGTTGGTTCTTAAACCACAGCTATGCTTCTAACACAGCAACCGTCTATTTATCTAGCAGTAAAGATATCGTAGAAAAAGGAGAGGAAATAGAAATAACAGTCAATATAGAAAGTAGAAAAACAGCAGCTTTCCATCTATCTCTGTATTTTGATAGTTCGAAGCTAGAGTATGTGTCTGAAATAGAAAATGTCAATAGAATGGATAATCGTATCATTTTTGTTTGGTATGATACGCAAGGTGGAAAAGAGGCAAAAGAGGGAGAATTAGCAAAATTTAAGTTTAAGGCAAAAGAAGATGGATTAGCCACTTTTACAATACAAGGGGAATTTTATAATGAAAAAGCACAATTGATACAAACGGATTTCAAGGAAAAACAAGTGCAAATTGGGAAAGAGGAAAGCATTTTGCAAAAACAAGTAGAAGAAGAACAGGGAAACAATTTGCAAAGCAGTAATGCCACATTACAAGCTTTACGATTAGACAGAGAAGGATTAACCCCTAATTTTGATAAAGATGTTCGTGAGTATTATCTAACCCTATCAAATGATGTACAAGAGGTAGAAGTGTTGGCGATTACTGAAAATCCGAAAGCTACTGTTGAGATAAGGGGCACTACAGCTTTAAAAGAAGGTTTAAATGATATTACCATTCATGTTATTTCAGAAGATAAGGTGCAAAATAATAATTATATGATTCATGTGACAAAGACAGCTAACCTAGAACTAGCTAATACCAATTTAGAAATGTTAGCAATTGAAAATGTTTTATTAAATCCTCCTTTTGATAATTCTGAAACCAATTATAAAGCTGAAGTATCATACGATACAGAAAGTATCCATCTTTTAGCTGTACCAGAAAATGAACAAGCAAGTGTACAAGTGACAGGCAAAGAAAATTTGAAGGAGGGGCATAATTTAGTTAATATATTGGTAACAACACCAAATGGTTTTACCAAAAAGAATTATCAAATGGATGTGTATCGAAGGAATTTGCAAGAAGAGGAGATGTATCAAGACCAACAGGAGGAAAATAAAGATAAATTAGAAGAGGCTTATCAAATACAAGAATTGAGTGGTAATATCGATGAGGTGCAAGAACAAGCTACTGAAGGGCAAAGTAAAAAGTATGAAAATATTGTTGTTTGGGTTGTGGTTGCTAGTGTGATGGCTTTTGTGATATTGTGGGGGATTTGGAAGAAAAGGCAGAATAGATAATTTTGTAATTGTATCATTAAATGTAATATATTTAGTATAGAATACACAGATAAAAATATAATACAGTTAATAGAAAAATTAGAAAAACGACTTTCAACCATAAAGATAGACCAAGTTTTATATAAAATGGGATTTCCTAAAAATTACAAACAGCTAATCCATTTACAGAAAAATTAATAATATGACTTTATTTTCTCAAAAATATATGCTAGAATTAGAACATAAATCCAAAAATTATCAGAATCTTTAACAAGAAAAGAGGCAATAAACATGGAAAGAGACAATATAATAAGTGAAATTGAAGAAAAAGATTTAAAACAATTACAGCAAATATTAAAAAATACATTTAACAATCCGATAAGTTATGAAAAAATAAACGACTTATATAAAAAGACAAAAGAAAATAAGGATATTCATATTTTAGGATATTATATAAAAAATAATTTAGTGGGAACCGTTACGTTAAATATTTTAATATTACCATCGGGAAAAGAAGGAACTATTTGGGACTTAGCTGTAAAAGAAGAATATAGAAAATTGGGAATAGCGACTAAATTAATGAATCAAGCAGAAGAAATAGCAAGAACAGAAGGAATCAAAAGGATGTGGTTATTTAGTGGATTTCATAGAAAAGGAGCCCATGAACTATATCAAAAACTAGGCTATGATGAAAATAGAGATAAAGCATTTGTAAAAGAAATATTAAAACAAAATTAAAAGGGGAAAAATATGTGGTTATATTGGTGTTTGCTATCAACAGTTGTTAGTGGATTTACCTCCATTGCTATGAAGAAATGTTCTAATAATGAGCAGAAAAGATTAGCAATTATGGGGTTATTTTCTTATCATGGTATTATGATAATAATAAGTTTAATCATAAATCCAAAGTTTATTTTAGATTTAAAGGTAATAGATATTTTAGAAATGCTTCCAGGAGCTATTATGCAAGCAATGGGATTTTATTGTGCATTTTCTTGTGTTAAATACGGAAAAGTGGCAATCACATCATCTATCAAAAAGTGTAATACGGTTGTAATTTTTTTACTAGGAATTATTATGTTGAAGGAAGATTTTACGATATTACAAATCGTGATTTCAGTTACCTTAGTTATTTTATCTATTATGCTAGCAAAGCCCAAAAAAGATACAACAGTAATAGAAAAGAGATTAGAAAGAAAATCAATATTATATGCGTATGGGTATGTATTATGTAATGGAATATCTAAAGTGCTAAATAAAGTATATGTAACAAACTTTGAAAATCCATTATATGTGATATTTAATTATGCTATTATTACTATTATAGGGGTATTGATTTATTGTATGGTTACACAAAAATGGGAATACATAGATATAAGAAAAATAAAGGCAAAGAGATACTTTTTATTACAATCACTGACAGATGCTTCTTCATCTATATTTAGTCGATTTTCTATGTTGGATGGAGATATTTCAGTTATTTCAGTCATTAATACAAGCTCAATTGTTATCACAGTTTTAGCTTCCAGATTTATCTTAAAAGAAAAGATAACATGGAAAAAATATTTAATGATATTAGGAATTTTTATTTGTGTATTTGTTTTATCATTAATAAAATAATTAGAAAAATAAGAGTAGTAACAGAAAATAAATAATTCTCATAAAATATATAAAAATGAGAGGAGTTTATTTTTATGGATTATGAATTATTAACAAACGGTAATGTGAAAATAGGACAAAAAGCACCTGATTTTGAAGCAGATACTACTTTTGGTAAGATTAAATTAGAAAATTATCGAGGAAAATGGGTGGTATTATTTTCCCATCCAGGAGATTTTACCCCAGTATGCACAACAGAAATGATAGCTTTTACAAGAGCGCATACATATTTTAAAGAGTTAAATACAGAATTATTAGGCTTAAGTGTTGATAGTAATAGTTCCCATGAAGCATACCAGATTTTACCAACATAGCAATCACTTGCATAATAATACAAAACACTTTAGAATAAAATCTAAGGTGTTTTTTGTGAATGAAAAATTAGCAATATGTAGACAAAAGAATAAAAATATGCTAATATGTAATTGCTAGAAGGAGAAGCGAAATAAAAAAGAGAGGAGCAATAAGTTATGAAAAAAGAAGAAATAACACTAAAAAATACAAAAGCAGAAATATTAGAGGCATTAAATGAAGCTTTAGAAAGAGAAAAAAATATGTCAAAAGTGAAATATGATCCTGAAAAAGAAGAAAAGAAACAAAAAGTAGAAAAAGCAGTAGAAGTATCAAAAGAAAATGTTGAACAAAAAATTTTTTCAGAAGAACTAAATAATAAATTTAAAGATTTAGAAATAGCCATAGAATCCGAAGAAGAAAAATTAAAAAATTTGTATGGAGTAGAAAATGAATTAAATAATCTTGTTGTAGCTGTAAATGCTGGAAAAGATTATATGGCTAAATTAGAAAATGAAAAAAAGATAAAAACAGAAGAACTAAATAATAGTATAAAAGAATTAGAAGAACAGTATAGAATAAGAAAAGAAGAACTTGAAAAAGACTATGAAATAAAAGCAAAAATGCTAAAATTGGAGAGAGAAAGAGAAATTGAAGAATATAATTATAAAATAAAAAGAGAAAGAGAAATAAGCAATAACAATTGGGAAGATGAAAAAGCAGAAAGAGAAAATAATTTAGCAAAAAAAGAAGCTGAAGTAACTGAACTTTTAAAAGAAGCAGAATCAAATGTAGAACATATTAAAGAACTGGAAAGTAAAGTAGATGAAATTCCTTTGCTTTTAGAAAAAGAATATGCAAAAGGTAGAAAAGAAACAACTAGTGAATTAGAAAAAGAACACAAATATGCTACTGAATTATTAAAGAAGGATTTTCAAAATACCATTGATAGACAAAATGATAAAATTGAGTCCTTAAAAGAAGAAGTGGAAAAATCAAATACCGAAAGAAGTTCTTTACAGGAAAAATTAGATCAATCATATAATCAAATTAAAGAAATGGCAACTAAGACTGTTGAATCAACTGGAGGAGTTAAAATTCTCGGTAATAATGCCAATGACACAAAATAAAATAAAGATGAGGTGACTAACTATAAAAAGTCAATAGAAAATTAAAAATTTTTAAAAAAAGAAA
>CAOKPI010000029.1 GCA_948470605.1 uncultured Clostridium sp.
GGGCCCCCATTTTTTAAAAAAAAAAAAACAAAACTACACCTAACATCCCCCAAATATTTTTTTTGTTGTTAAAAAAGGGCCCGACCCTCTTGTCACAATTGTCTCTTCCAAAATTTCTCATACAGTTCCTTTGCTGTTTTTGGACTATCCACACCCTCTTTATTTTTTACTGGTGCAAAATCATCCTCTCTTTTGCCACGCAATATAGCAATATCATCAAAAAACTCAAAAGCATCAAAAATAAAAGATTCAAATTTATAGGAATTCTCCTTTTCTGGTACAATTTCTCTACCCTTTTCATCTAGGTATGAATTTTTCTTAAAAGCACTATGATACATCAAATGCTCCTTGCTAACCTTTTCAATGGCTTCAATCGTGTATAAATTACACATGATATGAGATTCTCCATATTTCAATTCACCATTGTTATCTATTTCCTCTGCCATCTTTTTTGGAAGTTCGGCATACTCAATTACTTTTGGGCGTCCATTCATTTTACAGAATACCCCTACTTTTTCATGAGGATTTGCTTTTACGACTGATTTAGATGCAATTTGAACCCCTTGTTTAATAGCCATTCCTAATAAGGTTACATCTGCCATCTTTAATAGTACATTATCGACTCCTCCAATAAATATCCATTGGATGCCTCTTTCCTTCATATCTGCTAAACATCCACTTCTCCTCAAAGAAGAATAAGTGCCTCCATTTCCGTCTGAAGCTTCTTTAATTTTATTTTCTTTATTAATAAGAAGTTTTCCTTCTGTATCAATTAATGGTAATTCACTTTGTGTAAATATAATCACACTCTCATGACAATAGCCAAAATAATTATTCTTCTTTAAAAAAGCTACTGTTTCATCATGATTTTCTTTACTTGTCATGACATACCATGGAATCACTACTCCATATTTCTTATTGGCTTCTTTTAAATTTTCGGCTAATATTTCAAATAAATATTTTCCTTTTCCATAAACATCTAATTTAAAAGTTCCTTTTGGTCCATTATGTCCGAAGTCTAGTTCCTTGCCCTCCTGCCATCGTAACCACTGCATATTCTTGATTTTTAATTGCCATTTCTCCTAATTGGTCAAATTCCTCTCTCTGCTCTTTTGATAACTTAGCTTTATCCAAATATGTAATATTTTCTATTTTGTTTTCTTTAATTTCAATGTCCTTTTTTGTATCCTCATAAAGCTCCATAATCTGATGAAAATCTATTTTATTAATTTGTTCGATTAATTCTTCTTTTTGTTTTCCTTGTAATTGTTCTAACAATTTTATAATATGTTTTTGCTCATACCTCTCCAGTAACGCAAAAGTTTCTTTTATTTTATCCATCCTTTTCCCCATCCCTTTCAGTCTTATCCACTTTTTGTTATATTATATGCGATTTTATCATATTTGCTTCTTTTAATCAAGTTTTCTATCCGTTAAGTTTCGTTTTTAGTAATATTCAGTTCTATAGGCTTTTACTAGTAAAAGCCCCATACTTTCTCAAGAATGGGGCTAATAGTTTTCATCAATATAACTATTGATTTAAGATACTTCTATTTACGTATTTTGCGCCAATATGACCATTCATTTCCACATTGTCTACATTTTAGAATAGTCTTGGTATTTCTGCCTATGACTATCCGCCTGGAAATCTGTCCTGTCAATTGCCTTTTTTCATAAATTTCCCCATCGCTTTTTGCACACTCTTTGCACATTCTACGTAACATTACTATTACCTCCTAATGATGAAATATATTTCTATAATATCATTAATTAACATAAAAATCAAGGCATTTATCCTATTTAATATCATAAAATGTAACAATTCCTTACTGTTCAGCGTTATTAATATTCCTTTTTATAGTGAAGGTTTAATATATTATTTTTGAAATACCGCATAAACGACCAGCTACTGCATACTGCCACTGTAACAAGCAAAACTTTAACAGTGGACAGCAAAACGAGCAAAGCGAGTGCGAATTGGAACAACCTACATCATTTAAATTATATAAAATTATTGGTTAAAATAATTTTATATAATTTAAATATCAGAGGGTTGTGACACCAAGGTATGAAAAAATAATATATTAAACTTTCACATAAGAAAATAAATCATAAGTCAGAACAGTAACAACAATTCAAATGTCTTGTTTTTTTGCAATAAAAGCTTTTAATTAATGTATCACCTATGAATAGTTACTATAAAATGTAGATTAAATCTATCTTTTTTACTTTAAACTTGTCATATTCTAAAAAAATGTCCCATATATATTAACTAAAGTAATTTAAGAAACAAGCATTACGAATTAAAGGAGGTATATAGATGGAAAATACAAGATTGTATGAAGACATCGCAAAAAGGACAGATGGTGACATCTATGTGGGTGTGGTGGGACCTGTAAGAACTGGTAAATCTACTTTTATTAAAAAATTTATGGATTTATTAGTCCTTCCAAACATCGACAACGACTATAAAAAGGAAAGGGCAAGAGATGAGCTTCCTCAAAGTGCTGGTGGAAAAACCATCATGACAACAGAGCCAAAATTTATTCCGAATGAAGCCGTTGAAATTACATTAGACAATAATTTAAAATTCAAAACGAGATTAGTAGACTGTGTTGGTTATTTAGTCGATAATGCAATCGGTTATTTAGAAGATGACATGCCTAGAATGGTAAAAACACCTTGGTCAGAGGAAGAAATTCCTTTTGAAAAAGCTGCTGAAATTGGAACTAAAAAAGTAATTGATGAGCATTCCACTATTGGCGTTTTAGTCACAACCGATGGCTCTGTGACTGACATTCCAAGAGAAGATTATATTCAAGCCGAAGAAAGAGTGGTTAATGAATTAAAAGCATTAAATAAACCTTTTATTATTCTTTTAAATTCAGATGACCCTAATTCTAGCTACACACAAGAATTGGCAAATAAATTGAGTCAAAAATATAACACAACGGTAATGCCAATGAACTGCGAATACTTAACCATTGATGACATCAATAATATGTTTTCTAAAGTTTTATACGAATTTCCAGTCGAACAAATTTGCATTAAATTTCCTCGTTGGATTGATGGCTTAGATTGTGACCATCCTTTAAAAGCAGAATTATATGAAGAAATCAAAAATGCTTTTACTGATGTGAATGTTTTAAAAGATGTTTCTAGTTGTGTTGATAACATTAAGCAAACAGAAATCATTGCTAGAAGTTCAATTGCTGATATTCAATTAGGTTCTGGTAATGTCAATGTTGAAATTACACTAAAAGAAGAATTGTTCTATCAAATTCTTTCTGAAATTACCAATGTAGATGTTACCAATGAAGGCGATTTATTTAGCATTATTTCTGATTTATCAAAGACGAAGAAAAAATTTGACCGAATTGCCTATGCCTTAGAAGAAGTAGAAGCAAAAGGTTACGGTATTGTAACACCTTGTATTGATGACCTAGAATTAGAAGAACCAGAAATGATTAAACAAGGTTCACGCTTTGGCGTTAAATTAAAGGCAAAAGCACCATCGATTCACCTTATTAAAACATGTGTGGAAACCGAAGTTTCTCCTATTGTTGGTTCTGAAAAGCAATCCGAAGAATTAGTCAATTATCTACTTTCTGAATTTGATAGCAATCCAAAAGAAATTTGGAAGTCTAATATTTTTGGCAAAAGTTTACACGAATTGGTAAACGAAGGTCTACAAACAAAACTTTCTAAAATGCCAGAAGATGCCCAAATGAAATTACAAGAAACTTTAGAGCGTATTGTGAATGAAGGCAGTGGCGGTTTGATTTGTATTATATTATAAATTTATTATTTACCTGGCAAAAGAGGGTCTCCTATAATAGGAACCCTCTTCTGCTTTTAAGGAATAATCATCGAAATGAACTAATATTTGAGTTTCACAACTTTCCCGTTTTTCTTGACTCCTGCAGTAGCGAGTCCATTGCTGTTGCATTTTACTGCAACATAAACACCTTTCATGGTTTTGGGATTGTTTGTTTGATTGCCACTTGGATAAAGTTTTAGTTTCCCTTTTGTGGTAATCCCTACAAGCCAGCGCTTTTTATTTGTGAATTGGCATGTTTTGATTGCTTTACGCTTATAACCGTTCCATTGTATCTTTCCCTTTTTTCGATCAAAAATACAGATTGACATTAACTTCTTTGAAGTTTTTATCTTTCCGTCTTTGACCCATTGAGTTACCTTCCAAAGTTTCAACCTTTTGCCAGCCTTTGTGGCTGTATGATAGGTTTTTGGTTTCACCTTCTTATAAGAAGAAGATGAACTGGATGTGGTCGTTGTCGTTGCTATTGGTCTGCACAGTTTGTCCTTACAAGGACAATTTACGCAAACGCATGTACCATTTGGGCATATACATAGTCCTCCATTCATGCAACCACATATTGGGGTTGCTGTAGGATTCACAGATGGTGTCACTGTTGCTACCGGCTTCTGGCTCGGCTTCGCAGACGATGTCGCGCTTGGCGTTACCGTTGCTGCTGGTGTTTTTTCTGGTTTCGCAGACGGTGTCGCGTTTGGCGTTATCGTCGCTGCTGGTTCTTCGGTTGGCTTCGCACTCGGCGCCACCGTTGGTGTTGCTACTGGTTCTTCAGTCGGCTTCGCACTCGGCGTCACCGTTGGTGTTGCTACTGGTTCTTCAGTCGGCTTCGCACTCGGCGTTACCGTTGGTTTTGGTGTCTCTTCAGGATACTTGTCATAAACTGAATAGTATAAATCCCGAAAAGATGGTAACTCATGTAATACAAGGTAATTATCATAATAATGTGTTGCCACATTTTTTGATGAACCCATACACTGCAATGAAGTTGCTTTTACCGCTTCTCCAGAAATGTTCCAGTTGACAAAACTTGTCATCCCGAATTGTATTTCAGGATTAGCCCACGCAAGGTATCCTCCTTGCGTAACGCAAAACGCCGTGCCATACTGGTCGCAAAAAACATATTCCTCTGCTGCGTAATCCCTTACACATAAGGTATAGTTTTTAGCACCGACCGTCAATGTTACGATACCATCATCGTACTTTATGGTACGATTATCAACTTTGTCATAGCTATATGAATAGCTATAAGTTGCTGCTTCGGCTTTTATTGTATTTCCAGCAAAAATGCCGAAACACAAACTAAAAACCAAAATGGTTGCTATTTTTTTCCGTAATGTCTTTGTCATTTTAATGACCTCCTTTTTCAATGTTCCGATGGCTATTCCTTATGGTATTCTTACCTAGAATACCTACCATTACCGTGAGAGCACTTGTCTCACTATTTATATTATAGCATTATTTACATAAAAAATCAATTTTTGGAAGCTCGACTAGCTTATTTTTATTCCATAAAAATAAACCCTTTCTTATTAAACTCTTTTGTTAATAATCAGGGTTCATTTCATCTCTTTGTAAAATTTCTATATCTAGAATTATTTTATTTTTCTATATTTTCTATATGAAATCACAGCTAATACTACTCCTATTATAATCAGTCCTAAAAAAGCATTACTCATACCTGTTTTGGGTAATATTTTTCCCTCACTTGAAGCTGACGTTGTATCTGTTTTGCTCGAAGACGAATTTTTCGTGTTACTATTAGCATAATTACCGTTTGTTATTGTACTGTTATTATTTCCTACTGTATTGTTATCTCCCTTTGTTGTGTTATTATTCCCATTTGTATTGTTGTTACCTCCCGTTGCGTTATTGCCTCCTATTGTATTGTTGCTTCCTGTTGTATTATTGTTTCCTGTTGTATTGTTATTTGGTCTTTCATTATTACCATTATTTTTCTTAGTTCCTGTTATTTCATATACATTTGCATTATACACAGAAGCATTTGCATCTGATGAACTTGTATATTTTATCCACAACAAATATTTTTGTGTGCCAGAAAAACTTGTTAAATCTATAGATACTTTGTTATTATCAGATTGTATCCAACTATCTGTATACATAGCATATTTCTTATAAACTTCAGTTAAAGCATTAGATGCAGCTGTCATGCTAGCATCATCATATACAATTCCATTACCAAATTTATCATTTGGATATTTTGCATCATAGGCATTTTTAGCTTGTTGAAATTTTATATAGCTTGGTATGGTTTCATCGTTTGCTTGTCCTGGTAATACCTCTTTTTCATAGGCTTGTCGAAGAGCTATAACATTTATTTTTTCTTTTAATCGAATTACCTCATTATATCCTTCACTACTAATTTTAACAAATTGATATGCCATTATTCCTGCTACTAAATTTGGGCTAAAAGATATTGTTCCTTCTCCATTTGTTATTGCATTTGGCATTATAATACTATCTCCTGTATTATTTACCGTAATTGCATATACATTTGTAGATACTGCTACTACCATTGCTACTAATATTACTGTTAAAAAGATTTTTAAATTTTTCATTTTATTCCTCCAAAAAATTATTAATATTTCGTATTTACATAATCACTTACTATATTATAATGTGTTTTTTTGGTAATGTCAAGTAGTTATGTAAATTTTTTCTAGAATTATAATTTAATATCTTTCTACATTCTATTACTCGTCCATCTACTATATTGCTAATTTCTCTCAAAAATTCTGACATCATAAAAACCCAAAATGTTATTTTTATCTAACATTTTGGGGTTATCTTTTCTTATTTTATTCGTAATTAGAACTACTCAATGGCGGATAACTAAACATCTTTCCCCCCTCTGTAAATTGTCCACTTGGAATATGGTCTTTCAATATATCATTAGACCCTTTTAGAAAATAACGATATTTCGAACTTTGACTAACCCATCCACTGCTTGATACTGGGTCATCCCAAGTTGCATCTAGAGCATACCAATCATCTCCAATTTGAACATAATTCCAAGCATGATTTTCTGTTCTTCCCTCTGAATTCGTACCTTTTCCAATCACTAGAGTACATGGTATGCCAAGTGCATCCATTAAATATTTAAAACTTCTCGCATATCCTTCACATACCGCCTCTCCATTTACCATTGCTCCATAGATATTATAAATATTACTCTTTGAAATGGTAGTATCATATTCTGTATTTTCTATCAAATAATCATGTACCATCTTTATATTATCATATGTCTTCGTTTTCTTATTTTGTACAATCTTATTTCTTACTTGTTCTATTTGACTAATTGCATTATCAACTTCTACTTTTGAAGAAAACTCATCTATTAAATAATTGGCTTCCTTTCCACTATTGATATACACATAATAAGTAACATTGTTTCTCTTTGTTGTTGTTTCAACATTCAAATACATTTTATTGGGACTTAAATAAAACACATCTGGATTATCATAAGTATATGCTTCAATTGCTGATTGATAATATCTTCCTAATATTTCCTGACCATTGCTTTGTTCTAATAGAGAACTAAAAGAATTTCCCAATTCCAGTTTGTACGTTCCTGTCTTCATATTCTCTTTATTAGTTTCAAAAGCTTTGTATATCGTTTGTGCTAGTTCTTCTAATTGGTTATAAAAATATTTATTAATACTTACATTTGAATAATCTATGTCATTTTGTTCATTACTTCCCTCTTGTATGGCATCCAATGGATTATCTAAAATCTTAGGTGACTTAATATTTTTATCAATGGTACTCGTACTTTCAGAAATGACTGTTGTTACATTTTCTGCTTGTATGGATGCTTCCATTTGTGCTAAATCATTCCATACAATGATTCCAAATAAGGCAAAAACTCCAACAATTAAAAAAATAACAATTGACATGATAATAGTTGAAAATGTATTTCTCATAACGATTCTCCTTCGTTTTTCGTTCCTTTCTATTATAGCATTTTTTTATATTCTTTTCAATAGGAAAAAAGGTCACCATCGGCAACCTCATTCACAAATCACACCTCCTCTTTGGTAAATATAAATCTATCATCAAAGAGTCTGAAATCTTTTTCTTTTTGGATTGTGGAATCAAGTTTTATTGACTTCCCGCTTTTTTTACAAAGCACAAAAAAACCACCTTCTTTTTTTGTAAGAAAGTATACAGTATTTTGTTCTTTCACCTTCCTCCGTAGTTTTTGTCTAAGATAAACTTCTACTGATTCATTTTTCTTAATCCTTCTAAATGACTTATATAGTCTATCTAGTTTATTCTCTAGAACTTCGAAATATAATTTAAGTTCCACATATGCTACTATAAGAAATGGCAAAAATACAATACAGCACTTAACAAATGGAAAACTACGTATAAAACGGCTAGAATTAAAGAGCTTAATTTCCATTATTAGAAAAACAATTACCATAATAATGCCAACTACCCACATTGTTATTTCAACCTGCTTCAATGTTAAATTGTTCCACCAATGTTTAATTTTTTTTATCATAATGTCATTCTTCCTTTCTATGATTTGCTTTTTTAGTTACTAAAATTTTCAGTTACCTAATCTATAAAAAACTCCATTGGAGATTATGTAATATGTATTATAACATTTTTTTCTGCCAAAAACTAGTATAATTTCCTTTTTTTTAGAAATACTAATAATAGCTAACAAATTAGAATATTGATATATAAATATTTATATATCAACATATCTAGAGAATTTATCTAAAATTGGAGAAAACTATGAATTTTAATAAAACATTTAACACTCTATTCGGTTATACACCACCAGTAGAATATAATTTCAGTTTACCAGAAGATGTACAAACCACAGAATCGAATGACAGCCAAGCTTCTAAGCCAGAGGAAAAAGTAAACGTCTTTCCTAGTCTTAGTGTGAATATAGAATATATGAGAACCAAATACAATCTTTTAATCAACAGTGATATTATATTAAGAGAATTCACGCTTAATGCTAGAGGAAAACAATACAATGCCTTTTTAGTTTATATTGATGGAATGGTAGACTCTGAAATCATGGACAAATTCATCTTAGAGCCATTAATGCTACGAAATAAAAACAATCTATTTGATGGTGCACAAACCAAAGTCATCTCAGAAGCTGTTGCCAACAATATTACGGTTCGAAAAATAAAAAAATTTGATTTATCCAACTATCTAATGGGCTGTTTAATGCCCCAGAATGCTGTCAAAGAAGTAACTGACTTTGACGAGGTAGCAAATGGCATCAATTCAGGAAATTGTGCCTTATTTGTAGACACTTTGAATCTTGCCTTTGACATTGAAGTAAAAGGTTTTAAACAAAGAAGCATTGATACTCCTAATAATGAAGTAGTCATCAAAGGACCTCACGAAGCCTTTGTCGAAAACATTAGAACCAATACCTCATTAATCAGAAGAATTGTAAACAACGAAAACTTAATTATTGAAAATTTAGAGGTTGGTAAAATCACTAAAACAAAATGTGCTGTTTGTTACATCCAAAATATTACCAATACCGATTTAATTAATGAAGTAAAATATCGATTAAATAATTTAGAGGTGGATTCTTTATTATCTGCTGGAGAATTAGAACAATTAATTGTAGACAACAATGCTTTAGGAATTCCTCAAACAATCTCTACTGAAAGACCAGATAAAGCAGCCAAATACTTATTAAAAGGTCGTGTTATCGTCATTGTGAATGGTACGCCATATGGCGTTATCATGCCTGCCATTTTAGTTGACTTTTTAACTTCTCCTGAAGACACCAATTTAAAAGTTAATTTTGCCAACTTTTTAAGAGCCCTTAGATTTTTAGCTGCTTTTATCACCTTACTTTTGCCTGGTCTCTATGTCGCCCTTACTAGCTTTCATCAAGAAATATTACCAACTGGGCTACTCTACTCTATTTTAGCTTCGAGAGAAAATGTACCTTTCCCCATTATTGTAGAAATACTATTAATGGAAATTTCCTTTGAGTTAATTCGTGAAGCTGTTTTAAGAGTTCCTACCGCAATTGGCTCAACCATTCGGAATTATAGGAGCATTAGTAATAGGGGATGCAGCCGTTAGTGCTGGTATTGTAAGTCCAGTATTAATCATCATCATTGCCATTACTGGCATTTCCTCTTTTGCCATTCCAGATTACTCCTTCGGATTTCATTTAAGATATTTCCGATTTGGCTTTGTCTTACTCGGTTTTATGGCTGGATTTCTAGGCATTTCTTTAGGATTATTTGCTTATATTAGTCTCGTTTGCAGTTTAAGGTCTTTTGGTATTTCTTATACCACTCCTTTTGCTCCTGCTACTAATTCAAAGGGAAATGGCTATTTGCTTCCTCCTATGTGGAAAAGAGAGTATAGACCGTCTTATATCGCCTCTAAACGAGAAAAAGACCAAGAAAAATTTTCTATGAAATGGAAATATCATAAATAGAAAGGAGCCCCCACATGACAAAATCAAAAATAGGCACTGTCGAAGCTATTATGCTAGTTCTCACTATTATTGTAACCCATACTATCTCATCTTTGCCAAGAGAAATTTTAGTATCTGTCAAATCTGCCAGTATCATTAACTTGATTTTTGTAAGTATTCTAGCCATTATGTTTTCTTACCTAATCGTCAAATTACTAGAAAACTTTCCTGGTTCAGACATCATTGACATATCTGAATACTTGGGAGGGAAAGCTTTTAAAACCATAGTAGGTACTATTTTTATTATATTTTTCCTAGTTAGTTCTAGCATTTTACTAAGAAATTTCTGTGAAAGCTTAAAAATCATCTACTTCCCTATGACAAATATTGTATTCATTCTTGCCTTATTCATCCTTGCTATTTGTACCGTCAATAGGCTAGATTTCAATGCTTCTTTAAAAACTAACTTACTCATTGTTCCTCTTGTTTTAGTTAGTATGGTATTTTTATTTTTTGCCAATATGAACAAATTTGTTCCAGAAAGAATTTTTCCAATCTTTGGAGATGGGCTATTTAATACATTTGTTTTAGGACTTGGTAATTTGGCTTCTTTTGGTGGAATTGCTTTTTTATATTTTCTTCCTCCCTACTTAAAACAGCCTGAAAAAATGAAAAAAATAGCTGTTCTATCCATTGGCATATCTGCTGTTTACCTAATATTGTGTGTCGCTACTCTTTTGTTTATGTTTTCCTTTTTTATTGACACCAATGAAATTACCCCTTTATATAATGCAACTAGATATATAGAATTTGGAAACTTTTTTCAAAGGTTAGAATCTGTATTCTTACTAACATGGATATTGGTTTTTGCTTGCTATATTAGTATTGTCGTTAAATTTGCTATGAGCATTTTCAAAAAACTAACCAATATTGAAACCAAAAAACCTCTCATCGATATATTTGGTATTCTGGTTCTTGGCATTAGTCTAATACCTAAAAATTATGCTATTTCTGATAAATTTGAAACTAACATTTATCCTTATTTAGTTTTAGGAATTGTATTTTTTCTAGGAATTAGTATTCTGCTTTTAGCCACTCTTATGAAGAAAAGACAAAAACATTCATAACTAGATATTTTTATAGGATAGAAAGGAGGAACTCTCTTGCCTCGATTGGTACGAAATCTCTTTATTTTTATTTTAATTATTACTTTTATTATGGCTTTCTCTAGTTCTTATTTATCTCTTAGTATTGATAACTTAGCCTATGTTCTTGCCATTGGCATTGATAAAGGTAACGATAATCGTTTAGAAGTAAGCTTTCAATTTTCTAACACAAAAAGTGCAACAGAATCTGGTACTTCTGAAAAGACCCCTCCTATTATAGACTCTGTAGAAGCTCCTTCTCTTAGTACAGCTGTTAATTTAATGGACACTTATATGGGAAAAGAACTAAATATGTCTCATTGTAAAGTAATTATATTTTCAGAAGAAATTGCATCAGAAGGCATTTCGGAAGAAATCTATACGTTAATTAATGATACCCAAGTAAGACCTTCTGCTAACATTGTCATTAGTAAGTGTACAGCTAAGAATTATATCGAAAAAACTTCTCCAGAACTTGAAAATCTAATTTCAAAATATTATGAGATTTTCACAAACTCTAGTAAATATACTGGTTTTAAGCCAGATGCTACCATTGGGGAATTTTTTAACGCTCTTATTTGTAAAACTTGTGAACCAGTTGCTATTCTAGGAGGACTTACAACAGAACAGCCAGAAAATCAAGGAACTAATCATATTCAAGAAAATTATAATGTAAAAGCTAATCAAACTCCTATTGAAGGTGAAAATGGTTCTGAAAATGTTGGTATTGCAGCTTTTAAAGATGATAGGGTGATTGGAGAATTATGTGCTTTAGAAACCATTTCTTTTTTAATTGTTAAAAATCAAGTGGACCGCTTCTTAGTTTCAGTTCCAGACCCTGATGACTCTAATAGTTACATTGATATTTACCTAACCCCAAAAAATGCTACTACAGTAAAGGTGGATACTAGTTCCTCCTCTCCTTATATCAAAGTAAAAACTTCATTTACTGGAAAAATTTATTCTATGTCTGATGATTCTAAATATCTAGAACCTGATACTTTAAATCATATTTCAGAATCTTGTAATCAATATCTTGAATCGGTACTAACTGACTATTTGTATAAGACTTCAAAAGATTTTAAGTCTGATATAAATGGACTTGGAAAATATGCTTTAGGTAACTTTTTTACCACACAAGATTTTGATGGTTATAATTGGGCTAATAATTATCAAAATGCATTTTTTGAAGTCGAAGTGGATAGTTCTGTAAAATCTGGTATGCTAATTACAGAAACTTAAAGAGGGATTAAGGGACGTTCCTTAAACTCCCTATTGTAGGGATTTGGGGACAGTCCTTTATAAAAAGGAGGAATTGTTTTGTCTAGTTTTGTGTATCATGTGTTGTTTTCATTGATTAGTCTTTATATTTTGTTAAAAGCCATTGGTTATGCTTTATATGAAATAAATAACATTAAAAATAAATCTGGCGGTATCATTGTGATTACTTTTTCTATTCTAGTTGTTATTTTTTCTAATGTCATGATTTGGCTTTCTTAACTCTAAAGGACACATTTTATTGTTAAATGTGTCCTTTTATTCTCATGTATTTCTCTACTATGTATCTTTGATATTCATGATACAACTTATCTTTATATTCTGCTGGATTAACCCAAAGAACTTTATGGTCTTTTTCAATTGGTTCTGCTACTTTTTTATCAAATTGAGCTGTATAAATTGTTGCTCTCATATCTAATGGACCTCTATCTCCACCATCTGCCCATGCCTTAACTTTATCAAAACATTTGATATTCTTAATACAATATCCTGACTCTTCTATTAGTTCTCTTTTCAATGCTTCAATTTCTGTTTCTCCTTCTTCTATTCCTCCACCAAGAAAGAAATATTCTCCGTCTGTAGCGATTGCTATTTTGTTGTCTTCTTCTCTTTCTATGATGGCATAGGCTCCTAGTCTTTTTGTGTATTTTAGTCCTTCTATTTTTTCTCCTATTCTTTTCATGTTTTCTCCCTTCTCATGTCGTATTAAGATGCTTCCTTAGGAGCAAAAGGAAACGTCCCCAATTGCTACGTTCGAACGGCTTTCCTTCTTGTTCACAATCTCCCTTCGCTCGATTGCGTAAGTTATCCGTAACTCACTCCGTTCGAACGGCTTTCCTTCTTGTTCACAATCTCCCTTTGCTCGATTGCGTAAGTTATCTGTAACTCACTCCGTTCGAACGGCTTTCCTTCTTGTTCACAATCTCCCTTTGCTCGATTGCGTAAGTTATCCGTAACTCACTCCGTTCGAACGGCTAACTTAAAATCTATTTGTCTTAGCAGTTTGCTTGCACTTTTGACCTCAATTGCTATTTTGTCTCCTATTTTGTAAGTTTTGTTTGTTCTTTCTCCTATTAACCTTTTTCTGTCTTCATCATAAATAAAGTATTCGTCTCCTAAGTCATCAAATCTGATTAGCCCTTCTACTGTGTTTTCTAATTCTACAAATATGCCAAAAGAGGTTACTGATGATACGATTCCTTCGTATTCTTTTCCTATTCTTTTTTCCATGTACTCTGCTTTTTTCAAGTCTTCTGCTTCTCTTTCTACTTTGGTCCCAATCTTTTCTCTTTCTGATGATTGTTTGGCTCTTTCGTCTGCTTGGTTTCTGTGTTCTTCCAACCATTTTTCTGGGATATCGTAATTAGCTTCTAAATACTTTGAAATTACTCGATGTATGAATAAGTCTGGGTATCTTCTAATCGGCGAAGTAAAATGACAATAATACTTACTAGCAATTCCAAAATGCCCTTTATTTTCTGCTTCGTATCTAGCCACTTTTAAAGTTCTTAGAACTAAATTAGAAACTACTTTTTCCTCCTCTTTTCCTTTCACTTCTTCTAGTGTTTTAGCAAATTCCTTTGGATAAATATTATCTTTATTGGCTTTTATTTTCATGCCAAAGTTAAACAGAAATTTATTTAATTCTTGTATCTTTTCCATGTCTGGGTCTTCATGTACACGATAAATAAAGGGTGCTTCCAGCCAAAAGAATTTTTCTGCTACCGTCTCGTTTGCTGTTAGCATAAATTGTTCGATAATTTCATGAGCAAAGGTTGTTTCATATTTAGCTATGTTTGTTACTCTTCCGTCCATATCTAAGTCAATTTTACTCTCTGGAATATCTAAGTTTAAATAGCCTTGCTCCATTCTCTTATTTTTTAAAATTTGGGCTAATTCTTCCATTAATTTAAAATGAACGATATATGGTTCGTATCTCTTGGTTGTTTTCGGATTGGAATTTTCTATGATTGCTTGAACATCTGTATAGCTCATCCTTTCTGTAACATGAATCATACCTTTGACAATGTCAGAAGCTACTACATTTCCTTTGCTATCTATTTCCATGATACAAGATAACGTATATCTGTCTTCTCCTGCATTTAAGCTACAAATTCCATTTGACAACTCTCTTGGAAGCATAGGAATAACTCTACCTAACATATAAACACTTGTCCCTCTTACTAATGCCTCTTGGTCTAATAAGCTATTTTCTTTCACATAATAACTAACATCTGCTATATGAACTTCTAATTGATAATTTCCATTTTCTAACTTTTGCACACGAACCGCATCATCTAAATCTTTGGCATCTTCCCCATCAATAGTAAAAATCTCCCTATCTCTAAAATCCACTCTGTTTGGAATATCTTTTTTATCTATTTTGTTGCCAAATTTCTTTGCCTCTTGTACCACTGGTTCTGGGAAAGTAGATGGCAGATTATGTTCTTTGATTAAAGATAACATATCAACTCCTGCCTCATTTACATTTCCCAATACTTCGATGACTTTTCCTTCTGCCTTTTTCCCCTTTTCAGGATATTTCGTAATTTTAACTAATACTTTATGATTATTCCTTGCTTTTCCCATGTCTTTTTTGGCAATAAAAATATCGGTTCCAAAACTTCTGTCATCTGGAACAACAAAGCCAAAGCTTTTGTTATTTTGGAAAATTCCTACAATCGTATCTTTTTCATGTTTTAAAATCTTAACTACTTTGGCTTCTGCACTTTTTACTTTATTGGCTTCTTCCAAAATTTCTATTAAAACTCTATCACCATTTAAAGCATTTAAAGAATTTTCCTTGGCAATATAAATTTCATCTTCGTGGTCTTCTAGTCTTACAAATCCGAATCCTTTTTGATTTTTTCTGTAAATACCATCATAATAAGTAGTGTCCACTAGGCGATATTTACTTTTTCTATTTTTCTGTATCTTAAAATTTAACTCTAAATTTCCAAGCACTGCTAAGAAATCTCTATATTCTTTTTTCGGTACTCTCATAATCATGGCAATTTCCTTTGCCTTCATCGGCACATAATCTTTGTCTTTCATAAACTCTAAAATTTTCAGTTCTTGTTCTTCCATCCTTTACAAATTCCTTTCTACTATCCCCACTGGTTCCCCATTGGTTCCGGGAGTAAATGGGGACAAATAAGACTTGCTCCTTTTGTCTCAAAATCCAAAAAAAGCGAGTTTTTTCGATAAAAACCGCCCTTTTCTGATTCTACGCCATATATACAATTCCTAATGCTATGGTTAATATTGCAAATACTACTGCTAATATAATTGTCCATCTTTTTTGTTTTCCTTCTTTGGTTCTTCCTTTATTTTTCTCAAAAAAATTGTTAGTTGATGAACCTGTTATCGTAGAAGATAATCCTGCATCTTCTTTCGATTGTATTAATGCTAAAATAATTAATACAATGGCTACCATAAAGTAAACTACGATTAGTATTCCTTTTGCTATTTCCATTTATATTCCTCCCTACGGTTTCTCTCTTTCATACTTGCATATTGTAACACAATTTTTTCCAAAATGCAATACTTTTATTTACAAATTTTAAAGCAGAAACCAGCTACTTCACACAAAAAGCAACTGGTCTTCACTAGCCCACTACTACTGATGGGCATATATTTATCAAATTTATGATTTATTATTTAAAATACACCAAGTTCCCACTGGTTCTGGCAAATCTTCAAACACCATTTCTTCTTTTGTAATCGGATGAACAATAGTAAGTTGATATGCCCATAAAGCAATTTGTTTGCCTTTGCCTCTTGTTCCATACTTTTGGTCTCCAAAAATACTATGTCCAAAATTAGCCAACTGTACTCTAATTTGATGATGTCTTCCTGTATGCAAATTAATTTCCAATAAGCTCAAATCCTTCACTTCATTATACTTTAAAACCTGATAATCCAATTTTGCCAATTTAGCATTTTTCTTATCTTTATGAACTACTTTACTCGTATTATTCCTCTCATCTTTATACAAATAATCCTCTAATGTCCCTTGCTTTTGTGAAATCTTCCCATCTACTACCGCTAAATACTTTTTCTTAAAAACCTTTTCTCGTACTTGATTACTCAATCTTGAAGCCGCCTTGGAAGTTTTGGCAAAAATCATAATGCCTCCCACTGGTCTATCCAATCTATGAACCAATCCTAAATACACGTTTCCTGGCTTATTATACGTTTCTTTGATATATTGTTTTACCATTGTCAACATATCCTCGTCCCCTGTCTTATCCGCTTGAGAAGGAATATTGGGTTTCTTTTCTACTACAATAATATGGTTATCTTCAAATAATACTTTTAATTTTTGCATTCATTTATCATTCCTTCCAATACTCATATTTGAAAAAGAATAGTTATATTGCTAGGCAAAATTTATTCACAAGGTAAGGGCGCATACGTGTTGTATGTAACCGCGTTGTGAATAAATTTTAACAACGCAAGATGGCTGTTATTTTTCAAATACTTTCCCATCTACCATAAATTCCACAAGGCAATACTAATCTTGAATTCTCCATAGGAATTCCAATCTCTCCACATGTTAATTTTCCCTTATATTTTTTATCCACTGTGACACTCAAAATATTCTGTAATACTGTACTTGATATTCCTGTTGTATAGGAATTAATCAAAAAGAACAATGGCTGACTAGACAGCACTTGTGAACATAGTTCTACTAAATCATAAATGTTATTTTCGAACTGCCAAACCTCTCCTTTTGCCCCTCTACCATAAGATGGAGGGTCCATGATAATAGCATCATACTTGTTTCCTCTGCGGATTTCTCGATTCACAAATTTGACAACATCATCCACAATAAAACGAACTGGTCTATCTTGCAATCCAGAAGAGGTAACATTTTCCTTTGCCCAAGTTGTCATTCCCTTTGAACTATCCACGTGACATACCGATGCACCAGCTGACAGGCAAGCAACTGTTGCTCCTCCTGTGTAGGCAAATAGATTTAATACCCTAATTTCCCTTTTAGCTGATTTTATTTTATCTATCATCCAATCCCAATTCACTGCTTGCTCTGGGAAAAGACCTGTATGTTTAAATCCCATTGGCTTAATGTTAAAAGTCAAATTTTTATAATGTACTTGCCAACTGTTTGGCATTTTCTTTTTAAATTCCCAAGAGCCTCCACCCGTTTTGCTTCTATGATAAGTAGCATTAATCTCTTTCCACTTATTAGGAAAACTCTTATCTTTCCAAATAATCTGAGGGTCTGGTCTTGCCAAAACAACCTCTCCCCATCTTTCTAGCTTTTGACCATCTGCCATATCTAATATTTTATATTCTTTCCACTCATTTGCTAATTTCATCATTTATCTTATTCCTTTCCAAGGCACAAAGCCAGTTGAATTGCAATTATTTTTCCAACAAATATCCCCTAATCGAATAATTCCTTACTACCTTTGAATCTGGATTGTAATTCAAATTAAAAGATTTTATGATAAGTTTTTTATCAGAATCTATTTCTATTTCATGATTTTGCTTAAAATATTCTTCTAATTCTTCTTTTCCTAAATCCATGTAGGTATCAACATATTCTTTAAATTCCTCTATTGCATTCATTTCTATTGACTTAGTAGAATCTTGATATTCTAGTTTCATTTTCTTAAATGTTTCTTCTAAACTCTTCTCATTAGAACGATTGGAAACATCAATAAAATATAAATTAGAATATTCTTTTACGTCTATTTTTTCTTCGTTTGTACTGGCATTAATATATTTGAATTCAGAATTATTTATCATTTTAGATGGATGAAATGATTTTATTTCTTTGATGTCCTCTTTATCTAATATTTGATTAATATATTCTTCTCCCTTTTCAGAATATTTTAAATATTGATAAGCACCATATATTTTTTCCTTTTCCTCATCTGTATAATCTGATTTATTTTTAAATATTTTTAGTTTTTGTGTTTGACTTACATCTGAAACTTTAAACATATTAATGCCTGGAATGATTAATGACACGATAACAATGGCATTCAATAGCAACAATAGAATTTCTATTTTCTCTTTTTTCCAAATATAAATTAAACTATAAATTATTTCAAATACCACGAAAGCCACACATACATATCTGAATGGTGTGAATCCATTGTTCACAATTCTTATTCCTATCGTATAAATCTGTAATAGGATAAATGGAATAAAGGCAATCGGCAATTTTAAACTTATTTTATACCATAAACTTTCATCTTTGAAATATTGCGTCATTGTCCAGATTGGCATTCCCACGATAAATAGTGCAGAAAGGATTCGAAATATCTGATTTTTGGGCATATCTCTCAAAATCAATATTTTTATCATATATAGATAAATAATGATAAAAGAAATCATGACTAATCCAGTTAACACATATTTGATTAATCCCTTAAAAAATGCATTGACCTCTTTTTGCACATCAGTCAAATCATAGATTAATCTTGGAATATAGTAAAATCCTAACAAAACAATTTGTAATCTAAGTGCCAATGTATACCCAATACTTTCCCATATTAAATAAACAAAAATAGATGATACAATTGATATTCCTATTGCTAAAATCCCATATATAATGCTAGTTTTTAGCATATTAATAGATACTTTTAACACAAATTCTGTAAAATTCTTTTGGTTTTTTTGGAAAAGAAAATAAATCGATAAAATCCATAAGGTTAATACATAACAAATCGCTATTTTCCATAAAATACTCGCCATGTCTGTTGCCTGATTGTGAAGCACAACCAATACAATTGCAATTATAAAACTCCCTACATAGGATATCATTTTCTTTGGCGTATTTTGATTAAATAATGCTTCTACTAAAAAAGTTCCTGATACAAAATACAAAGTAAAGAGTATGATATTTTTCCACCATTCTTCTGTTATAAATTCTGTATCTATAGCAATTGCTGCTAATGCACTAAATAATAAAACACAAATAATGGTTACTGGATTTTTTTTGAATACTGTTTTGATAATCTGAAATGTAGATTTTAATTTTTCTTTGATTTTCATACTTTACCTCTTTTTTCTTTTTTTGTATTTTATCACATTTAATAATGATTGTAAATTTGAAAGTATGAAATATTTGATTATAAATTTAAAAAAGGCAGTACAGGATATTTTGAACTCATACTGCCACCTCCAATGTTGTAATAAAACATTGCTACCTATTATACTCCAATTTTGTCCTAAATTCAAATACTTTGTAAAATTCTCATGAAATGATAAATCATAACAATATTAAAACTTGCGAATACTAGAAAAGCAACAATTGTAGTAGTTAATAATTTATGTGTTTTAATCTTCCTCCACAATCTACTTGTCCAACTCTCTCCCTTCTTTTCTAATCGATTCAAATTAGTATGATAGCTAACTTGAAAAAACTCATCTTTTGCATATTCCATATTTATACTCCTCCTTTGTATTTTCCCTATATGTATATGCACATTTTTTCAAAATATTCCTAAATTTTAAAAAATTATGGATAAATCTACTTGTCTCAAACCATCCATAACCTGTCCCCAAAGTAGCCAAAAAGGGATAATTAGTGCCTGTCCCAAAACGCACCTAGCTATCCATAATTTTCTGAGCAATTGATTCACTGATTCCTTTTACTTGCATTAGTTCTTCTATGCTTGCTTTTTTGATTTTTTCCACACTACCAAAACGTTTTAATAAAGCTTTTTTCTTGGCTTCTCCAATTCCTTGAATATTATCTAGTTCTGATTTTGTCATTTCTTTATCTCTTAGCTTTCTATGATAAGTAATGGCTGTATCGTGTACGGTATCTTGAAATCTTGTGATTAGATTCATTAGATTTTGTGATATTTTTAGTTCTTTTCGTGAGTCATTCATCAATGCTCTGGTTTGATGCTTATCATTTTTAACCATTCCAAATACGGGAATTTCTAACTTTTGTTCTAAATCATGATTTTTTCCTCCGTCCCCAAAATCATGTTCCAATTCTTTTTTTACTTTTTGAATGGCATTTTGAACCGCTCTAATTTGCGTGATGCCACCATCTGCAAAAATCACATCTGGTAATTCTCCAAAACCTCCTTTGGGATTCTCAATGGAATGTTTTAATCTTCTTATGATAACTTCTTCCATACATCTTGGGTCATCTTGTCCAAATACAGTTTTGATTTTAAATCTTCTGGATAAATTCTTTTTGATGACACCATCTTGCATAACGCACATACCAGCAACTGTATATTCGCCAGATAGATTAGAAATATCATAAGTTTCAATTTTTCTTGGCAATTTATCTAGTTTTAAAACATTTTTTAATTCCATTAAAATTTCACTTTTATCTTTTTCCTTATTCTCTAATGTCACTTTTGCATTTTTTTCTGCCATCTCCACAAAACGTAGTTTTTCCCCTTTTTTCGGTGTTTTGATTTCCACTTTTTTACCCAATGTTGTGGATAACCATTTTTCTATGGCTTCTTTATCTTCCATTTCTTCTTTGAGCATAATTTTATTAGGAATATTCGGATTGTCAAGATAATATTGTTTCATAAAACCTGCCACGATTTCTTTTTCTTCCATATCTCCTAAATCAGCATAAAAATAATGCTCTCTGCCTATCATTTTACTACCTCTGACAAAGAATATTTCGATACAAATTTCTAATTCTGATTGGGCAATTCCTATGACATCAATATTATTTTCTGATAAATTGGATACTTTTTGCTTTTCCGATACACGTTCTATTGCTTGTATTTTATCCCTTACGTAAGCTGCTTTTTCAAAATCTAATTTTTGAGAAGCTTCGTTCATTTGCTCGTCTAACTCTTTCAGCAATTTATCTGTTTTTCCCTCTAACAAATCCATAATTTCTTGAATTTGTTGTCTATATTCTTCTTTTGTGATATAACCCATACATGGTGCTAAACATTTTTTTATATGATAATTTAAACAAGGTCTGGTTCTTTCTTTTAAAGTTTTACATTGACGGATTTTATATTTTTCTTTGATAAAATTCACCATTTCTCTAGCGGCTCCTGGATTAGCATATGGTCCAAAATATTTGGAACCATCATTAACCACTCTTCTGGTAATAAATACAGTTGGGTAATCAGATGCTAAATCAATTTTGATATAGGGATAGGTTTTGTCATCTTTTAATAAGACATTAAATTTAGGTCTGTTTTTCTTAATCAAATTACATTCCAAAATCAATGCCTCTGCTTCATTATCTACCACAATATATTCAAAATGGTCAATCAAGCTGACCATTTTTTCAATTCTCGCTGTTTTATTGTTTTTCCTAAAATATTGCCTCACTCTGTTTCTAAGAGAGATAGCTTTCCCTACATAAATGATATTGTCATCTTTGTCTCTCATAACATAAACACCTGGTTTATTTGGCAACTTTTTTAGTTCCTCTTCAATGTTAAACATTTTCGCTCCTTTTCAATAACTACTTTTTGTACTAAAATTATTATATTTTTGAGTAACAATTCGTGGGGACCGACAAGGTACAGTCTGTATGCAATTACAGACTGTCCGCTGTTGGGAGTCACAAATAAAAAATATAATAAATTTGTTAATAATATTTACTCTATATACCCAATATACGGCAAATTCCTATATTTCTCATTATAATCTAGACCATAGCCCACCACAAACTTATCTTCAATCGCAAATCCGATATAATCCACATTGAGTTCCATAACTCGTCTAGAAGGTTTTGTCAACATGGTTGCTATTTTAATACTATTTGGATTCTTCTGTTTCAAATAATCCAAAACATAGGTTAGCGTTCTACCAGTATCAATAATATCTTCTACAATAACAACATCTTTTCCTTCAATCGGATTTCTAATATCTTTATGGATGGTCACCTTTTTAGTACTTTCTGTTCCTTCATAACTCGATACATCCATAAATTCAAGTTCTACACTACTTTTGATATTTTTAGCAAGTTCTGTCATAAACATAACTGACCCTTTTAAAATTCCAATAAAAACAATTTCTTTTCCTTCATAATCCTTTTGAATTTGCTTTGCCATTTCTTCTATTCTTTTTTCTAATTTCGCTTTATTAATTAGAACACTAATTTCCTTCAATTTTATCTCATCCTTTCCTATGTCATGGATTCAGTCTAAAAAAATATCTTTTGACTTGTACTGTTTTTTCTTTTTTGATTATACTAAACTATTTACTTATTTTCAATCTTTTTAGATAGTAACTTTGCTTATTTGAAAAATTATCTTTATCTAAAAATGCTGAAACGCCATTTATTCAAGAGGTAACAGATACTAGAATAAAAATAACTTAGTCAATAAGAATATAAAAAAAACATATAAGTTCAGAAAAATCAATATTATAATTTTTTCGAACTTATATGTGTTCTATGTATTTTTATTTTTAATTCTTTTGCTTAAAAATAATGCTTGTCTCTAGTATATCTTAGATTTTTTATAACATATAATGGCAAATGTTATTAAAATGACAATTGCTATCAGGAATATAATTTGTATTATTTGATTTCCAGCATTTGGCAAGATTTTATTAGCAAGTGTTTTATCTTGCATTCCTACTATATTAGTCTTACTATTAGTACTTACTTTATTCTCTCTACTTGTCATATTACTTTGATTTTCATTTCCGTTTACAGTATTATTAATGTTAGGCTTTGTGTCTTTGTCTGTGTCTACATTTAAGTCTGGTTTTCCGTCTCCATCTGTGTCTACATTTAAGTCTGCTTTTCCGTCTCCGTCTGTGTCTACATTTAAGTCTGCTTTTCCGTCTCCATCTGTGTCTACATTTAAGTCTGCTTTTCCGTCTCCATCTGTGTCTACATTTAAGTCTGCTTTTCCGTCTCCGTCTGTGTCTA
>CAOKPI010000030.1 GCA_948470605.1 uncultured Clostridium sp.
ATTTAAAGTAATAATAATTTAAAGTAATAATAATTTAAAGTAATAATAATTTAAAGTAATAATAATTTAAAATAGTAATATATTTAGGCATAAAAATAAAGAAAAGGAAGAAAAAATAAAGAATATAAAAGAAAATAAGGTCAAAGAATAGCAGAGAAAGGCACGAAGATAGTGGGATTTTATCCTTTGCGTGCCAACTGTTTTATTAGGACTTATACGTTACTTGGAAAAGGTGTATATCGACCATAGGGAGACACTATGGCAAGGAAGAGGGCGGTATGCTGTATTTAATTACAAACTCTTTTTCATTAGTTTCGTCTTGTACAAATGTTGCAAGTTGTCCCTCGTGTATAAGAAAACACGTCAACGTAAGCAATGGGCGGGGAATTGTAAAAAACTAACGGCAATATAATAATGTAATTAATAATATTGTTATTAATTATGATATTAATTAGATTATTATATAAGCCCCTCTAGGGGAATTATGCCTAAAATAAGTTAGTAAAATAATAATTATGGAGGAATTTATGCACAGAAAACATTATTGTAAATATTGTAGCAGAGAGTTAGAAAATGAAGAATATATCTATAATGGATATTGTGAGGAATGTTTTGACGAAAACGAAGACGATAGAATGATACAAAACTATGAACTTATACAAGATTATGACTATATAAATTATTAACAAAGTGCAAAAAGTAGGGTTATATTCCCTACTTTTGCTAATCTTCTAAGTTATTCAAACCATATTCAATAATTTGATTTACGACACTATTAAAACTAAGGTCGTTTTTTTCAGCTAACTCGTTTATTCTGTCAAATGTTCCTCCATTTATGCGAATGGTTCTCGTTACAGTATCATTGCTTTTAGAAGACTTTTCAATTCTTAATTTTCCCATAAAATCACCTATTACATATTGTACATAAAAAATAATTAAAAATAAGTACACAAAAGTGTGTACAAATAAAATTTGTTGTGATATAATTCGACATATAGAGTTGAAAGGTGGATAAATAAATGAAAAAATTAAGGGTTGTTTTTGTAATAATATTTGTAGTATGTGTGATGTTATGCAATATTACTTATGCAAATAATGAGTTTAATCAATTGACATTGGGTACATCAAATAATACACCAAATACTAATACCACGAGCAATACAAATACCAATGCACTAGCAAATAGAACGGAAAATAATATACAAATGAATGGTACAATGGAAGGAAATGCAAATAATAGCAATACTACTAATAATTTAAACTATAAAGTAGTAGGAAATGAAATAACTATTACTGGTGTAAAACAAGAAATAACAACAGTAAATATACCAAGTACAATTGAAGGGAAAAATGTTACAACGATTGGAGAAGGTGCCTTTTACAAAAGAAATGATATAATAAGTATAAATCTCCCAAATACAATACAATATATAGAAAATTTTGCTTTTGAGGGTTGTGAAAATATAACAGAAATTAAATTGCCAGATAATTTAATTTCAATAGGAATAAGTGCTTTTAGAGATTGTAAAAGCTTAAAACAAGTTGAAATACCTTGTAATGTAGTAAAAGAGTTTGTATTTTTTGGGTGTATAAAATTGGAAAGTATAGTCTATTCTAATGGTGTAAAGAAAATTAATTTAAGCAATTTTAATGATTGTAATAATTTAAAAGAAATACATATTCCAAGTAGTGTAACAGAAATACAAAGTGAATTATCAATAGAAGATGAGTGGGTATTAAAAAATACTAATGTTACATTTTATGTAGAAAATAATTCTTATGCAATGCAATTTTGCCAAAAAAACAATATAAAATACGTAGTAACAAATGGAGAAGGACAACAAAGTCAAGGGCAACAATCAAGTGAACAACAAAAACAAAGCCAAGAGAAACAACCAAGTCAACAAAAACAAACAACAGAAGAACAAAAGCAAGACCCAACAACAGCAAGCACAATATTGCCAAAAGCTGGACTAAAATATGAAATAATACTTACAATAATTTTAATAGCAATAGGAAGCGGATTCTTCTATAAAAAGCATAATTATTGGAAAGGTGTAAAATAAAGTATAAAAAGCAATAGAACAAAAATCTATTGCTTATTTTTTTTGCCCAAAAGTCAAATAGTCAATTTTCCTTGATTTTATGGTTCTCGCGCTAACTTACCAGTGCCACAAAAAGGGTCAAAAATTATTTGACATTTTAAGGGAAATGTAGTAATATATATATAACAGCTGTGAAAGTCGTAATAACAGCTATAAGTTGGAAATTGTTCATAAGAACACCATAAAAAAACCAGAGTAACTATGCAAAACTCTGGTTTTTCTTTTGCTATGTACTTATGTACTAGCCTTTGTCGTAATTGCCTTTGCATAATACTATTACTAGCATTACTAAAAGGGCTATAAGTTGGTTATTATCCATAATTCCACCTCCTTCCATTGTGGAATTAGAAATAGTATATAATGATATTATAAAAAAACAATACTTTTAAAAAGTTTTTGGACAAGATAGCATTTATTGGTATTGACTTTTGGTAAAATATGAAATAAAATAAGCCTATAAATAAAATAGATAAAAACCTACTAAGTGTTAGCGAATAAAAAAAATTCATTGGGTTTGATTTTTTACATAAAATTAGCTTGCGAAATTTAAGAAATAGCAATGATTAGGGCAAAACAGAACAAGAAGCAGTGGAAAATATCTTTGGCTATACGATTTCAGCAGCCAAAGGAAAGCCAACGAACAGCGAGTTTATTGCCATGATAGCTGATAAGCTAAGACTAGAGTTAAAGAGTGCGTAGAATTCGCGAAAGTGTTGCGAGAAGCGGAATACAGGAAATGCCTAATAGCAATAAATGAAAGTTGGTTGCTATATTTGCAGTAGATTAAGTGAAAAATCTTCTATCAATGCAATAGATACAAAAAGTCTAATGCAATAAACTTGAAAAATTTATTGCCTAACCTTCCAAATATTCGTTTGAAAAATAAAGCGAATAAGGGAGGTTTTTTATTATGGAAAAAATTGATTTAGAGGTAGACGATTTTATGAACTATTGTGATTAAAAAATTTGTCACAAAAGACACTAGCAAGTTATGAACAGACACTAAGACTTTTTATTAAGTATTTACAAGATGAGTGTAGCATAACCAAAACAGAGCAAGTAAAGGAACAAACTGTTTTAGATTATGTGAAAAGTATTAAAGAAAGGGGAAAATATACAGTAGTTGCCAATGATAACACGAAAAGGCTTAATAACCCACAAAATAGGCGAGATTTTGGAAGGAAAGTAAGTATAGCAACGATAAACAATTATATTAGAAATTTAAGAGTATATTTTAATTATATGTATGATAATCGATTAATTAAAGTAAATCCAATGCGAAAAATAAAACCAACAAGAGTGCCACGAAAAGCAAAAGAATATATCAACGACAAAGATTTCAATAACTTACTAAAAAGTTTCGATTTATCAAAGTTTCATGAGTATAGAGATTATATTGTAACTCAATTGATTTTTGATACTGGAATGAGAGTAGGGGGAATGTCTAATGATAAAAGATGTAACAGATATTAATTTCAATGAAAGAACTATTTTTTTACCAGCAGACAATTAATACTACTAATAATTTAAACTATAAAGTAGTAGGAAATGAAATAACTATTACTGGTGTAAAACAAGGAATAACAACAGTGAATATACCAAGTGCAATTGAAGGAAAAACTGTTACAACAATAGGAGAGTATGCATTTTGGAAAAGAAATGATATAACAAGTATTACAATTCCAGATACAGTACAATATATTGAAGGATTTGCTTTTAATGGGTGCGAAAATATAACGGAAATTAAATTACCAAGTAATGTGAATATACAAGGCTTAGGAGTTTTTGGTGACTGTAAAAGTCTAAAGCAAATTGAAATACCTTGCAATCTAACAAGTTCTTCGACCTTTAGTGGTTGTACTAGATTAGAAAAAGTAGTGTTTTCTAATGGTGTGAAAACGGTAGATTTATCTAATTTTAGAGATTGTTCTAGCTTGAAAGAAATACATATCCCAAGTAGTGTAACAAAAATAGAAGGCGAGTGGATATTAGAAGATATTAGTAGTGCTACAATCTATATGGAAGAAGGTTCTTATGCTCAACAATATTGTCAAGAACATAATATAAAATATGTAGCAACAAATGGAGAAGGACAACAAAGTCAAGAGCAACAACAAAGTCAAGGGCAACAATCAAGTGAACAACAAAAACTAAGCCAAGAGAAATAACCAAGTCAACAAAAACAAACAACAGAAGAACAAAAGCAAGACCCAACAACAGCAAGCACAATATTGCCAAAAGCTGGACTAAAATATGAAATAATACTTACAATAATTTTAATAGCAATAGGAAGCGGATTCTTCTATAAAAAGCATAATTATTGGAAAGGTGTAAAATAAAGTATAAAAAGCAATAGAACAAAAATCTATTGCTTATTTTTTTTGCCCAAAAGTCAAATAGTCAATTTTCCTTGATTTTATGGTTCTCGCGCTAACTTACCAGTGCCACAAAAAGGGTCAAAAATTATTTGACATTTTAAGGGAAATGTAGTAATATATATATAACAGCTGTGAAAGTCGTAATAACAGCTATAAGTTGGAAATTGTTCATAAGAACACCATAAAAAAACCAGAGTAACTATGCAAAACTCTGGTTTTTCTTTTGCTATGTACTTATGTACTAGCCTTTGTCGTAATTGCCTTTGCATAATACTATTACTAGCATTACTAAAAGGGCTATAAGTTGGTTATTATCCATAATTCCACCTCCTTCCATTGTGGAATTGAAAGTAGTATATAACATTCTTTTATGAAATTCAATATTTATTGAAAAGCAAAAAAGTAAACGCATTATGTTGATTATTGTGTTAAAATATGGTATAATGGTAGTACGCACGTAGTGCGCAAAATTAAAAAATTAAAATTCCTTTATAAAGGAATTTAATGAAAGGAGAGATGCTATATGCAGAAAGGAAAGCAGAAAGGAAAGGGGAGCACATCCCAAAAACGGAAGGTAGTATTAGTACTATTTACAATTTGTCTGACAATTGGAGTTTATTTTGTTGGATTTTATTTAGGTAGTAGGAATACTGCCCTAGCCAAAAATAAGGAAATGGCCAACAAAGTAGAAAAGGTCAAAAAAGAGTTAAAAAGAAAGCAGACAAAAGAGGATAATAGTCCTCCCTTGAAAAGTGAACAGAAAAAATCGGAATCAGTACAACTGAAACTGATGGAAACGCTGGAACCTACAGCAATATCGAAACCAGGACCGACGGAAACGCCGGAACCGACAGCAACACCGACACTGGAACCGACAGAAACGTCGGAACCGACAGCAACACCGACACTGGAACTGACAGAAACGTCGGAACCGACAGCAACACCGACACTGGAACCGATGGAAACGTCGGAACCGAAACCGGAACCGATGGAAACGCAGGAACCGACAGCAACATCTAAACCAGAACTGACGAAAACGCCAGAACCAATGCAAGAGCCAATAACTGTCAAAGTTATTGCCGATACAAAAATGTTTAAGGACAAAGAAGGCAAGAGAGTTGTTGAGAAGCTCAAAGCTGGTGAAAGCCTGACTGTGATTGAAAATGAAAATGGGTTACTAAAAGTTTCCCATAATGACAAAGAAGGATTTGTAAAATATATTTTTACAGATTTCTTGGATAGGATGGGAATTTCTAAACCTGTTGTTATCTCGGAACTACCAGATCAAATAGCGACTGTATGCAAAGATGGAGTACAGTTAAGAACAAAACCAGGATTTGGAGGAGACACAGTTAGGACATTAGAGTATGGTGAGAAAGTAATTATCCATACTGAGGAACGAATGTTTCTAGGAGAAGAGAATGCATCCTACAAAATTACTGTAGAGAACAGTAATGAAGAGGGATACGTTTATGATGATGATTCTCTTGATTGGGAGATGGAGTTTATACTATGGAGAGGAAATTCTTGTGTCACTGATGACAAGTGGTCGACAGAAAGTGTTGATAAGAATTTTGGCGAAGATAGTATAACTGTTAAAGTTTGTCGTCCCATGAACTTGTATAGTGGGAATACGACAAAAGCAAAGATCATAAAGCATTTACAACCAGGCGAAGAATTGATTGTAAAGCTATGCACAGAAGCCAAGTCGGGTTGGCTTATGGCTCTTTATAATGATGGGCCAAAAAAAATACTGCTGGGCTATGGCCAATATCTAAATACGGATTATTTAGATAAAGTAAGACAGTATAATGAAGTGTATAAGAAAGAATTGGGTGGAATGAGAGCAGTTATTAACACTGACTCGGTTAACTTGCGTAGCAGACCAGGTATAACAAGGAAGAGTAAGGTGCTTGGTAACGCAGGAAAAGGAACAAGTCTGATACTTCTTGAGTATGTGGAAGCTGTCCGTTATGAGAAATATGGATGGTTTAAGGCGAAAGTAGAAGGCACAGAAGATGTGATTTATATCTACGGGAAATACGTAGATATGAAAAATAAAAAAGATGAGGAAAAACTGAAATCACTCAAGGAAGAAAGTGCTATGACTGTTGAAGAATACGAAAGTAAAGAAACAGGAAATAGTGTAGAAAAGGGTAATGGTGAGAGTGTTGTGAGTGAGATGGCTACAAAGTCAATAATGTGCTTTGCTGGTACATTATCCTTCAAGCATCTAGGAATGTGTGCTTAGAAAAGGGGGAGTAAATGGCAATTGTAGTGTAATGGTATGTAACTGTAAACATACACGTAGTAGTGGGCTTTTCTAGCGTATAATTGTTAGGGAGAAAAGTTTAATACTGACTAAGTGTATATAGTAGGGAGTGTAACTTGAAGTCAAGCAACAAGGACTCAACCATAAGCAACGAACGAAAAAAGTTTAGTTCAAATGGTATGAGCAATTATAAGTTCAATCTAAAAAATAATTTAATTTAGCTGAATACAGAAATATTATGATTATGATGAATTTTAAATAAGAAGTTTTGATTGTTCTAAGTTTAATTTATATTCAAGTACAAGGATGTACGAATGTGAAATTAAGCGAAATCAAAACCGAAGATTTAAACTTTATTGTGATGATAGTATGGACGTAGTTTATATCAAACATCAAAACATTTTTCTGAATTTATTTGAGGAAATCTCGAATAGATTAGGAAAAAGACGAAGATATTTATTATCATATGATATTTCAAAGACAAGGATGTCGAGAAATGAATGTGAGTTTAATAAATATTTACGTTATAATTATTAGTAGACAGACACGTCTAATGATAATTATTTATACTAGAATTTCTAAATGGCAGAATTGCCAGTTGATTCAGTATATTTTGATGTGAAGTGTAAATAAGATAAAATAGATTATAGATTGGCATAAAATTGACAATATCAGATTGAGGATGAAAAATTTTCAATCTGTTGCATATAGAGAGAGCCTTTAAGGAGGAAACGAGTGGAAAGTAATACTTTTCATCCATTTTCTTCTTTTTATATTGTAGGAAAGTTCTCCTAGTAGGAGGACTTTCTGTACAAGATAAATATGGGAATTTATAAAATTTCTTTGCGGTTGCCACCGCTTAGAAATTTTTAAATTCGTTTTTTATTGTATAACCTTGACAAAAATGGAAAAACTTTAAAGAGAAACACAAATTTTGAGGAGGTACATATGGAGACAAGTAACATGAAAAACATGGTAGTTTTAAGAAACTTACCATCCAATTTAGTAGAAGAGGCTATTGTCATTTTAAAATCCAGTAAGAAAGTAAGAAAGTTGGAAAAAATAGAAAAAAGTAATCAATTTGAAAAAATAGACACAACCAAAAGAGAAAAGGACTATGTTTTAAAAGAAGCAGAAATGTTAGTATCTAGTTATATTTCAAAGTTAGAAAACAATCATGAACAAAAGCAATATAAAACCATAAAAAATAGTAAAAAATATATTAGACTTAAGAGGTATGCTTTTTTGTCTAGCTTAATTATTGTATTACAAACCATGTTACTTATTTTAAAATAAGGAATAAAACACCTTTTGTTATCATATTCTTTAATAAAATCATAAAAGATAATGAAACAAAGGAAGAGGTGTTTTGAATGGAGAGAGTAATGACAGTAGAAGAAAAAATTAGACGAGCTGAAGAGATTTATGAAAGGAGAAAACAAGGAGAGATAAGACCAGTTGCTAAGGTAACTGTTAATGATAAAAAAGATATAAAATTATTAAAGAAAATGGTGATACAAATACTTATTTGTATGACTATTTATTTCATTTTTTATATCGTGCAAAAAAATCAATATGTTTTTTCAGAAGATTTTATTAATAAAGCAAATGAAATACTTTCCTATGATACTAATTTTATAGGATTATATGAAATGATAAAAGAGCAGATAGCAAGTTTTGGAACACAGGAACAAGAACAAGAAAAAGAGCAAGAACAAGAACCAGAATCTGTTCCAGAACAAGAACAACAGCCAAAGCAAGAAGGCGCTTCTGATTTAGAAGGGGAACAAAATGAGGAAGCAATAGGAGGAGCAGAAGAAACAAAACAAGAGCCAAGTACAGAAAATATATCACAAGAACAAATGGATATAGAAAATATAAAAAATACAACGAGCTTTGTAAAACCAGTAGAAGGAATGGTTAGCTCACCATATGGAAACAGGGATAATGCAACAGGAAGCGTACCTAAAAATCATACAGGAACTGATATTGCAGCTAATTTGGGAACAAAAATAATAGCGGCAACAGATGGCGAAGTAGTTTTATCATCAGAAGAAGGGGATTATCGGAAAACATTTAAAAATTCAAATAGGAGAAGTTAGCATTATTTATGCACATTGTAATAATTTATATGTTAAACAAGGAGATAAAATCTCACAAGGCCAAGAAATTGCAGAGGTTGGTTCAACCGGAAATTCTACAGGACCACATTTACATTTTGAAATTCGAATTTCTGAAAGAACAGTAAATCCACAAAGTATTTTGGAATTATAGGAGAGAAAATCTATGCGATTTAGAATTGATTTAAAAATATTTCTTTTTTTAATTTTATTTTATGTTACAAAACAAATTGAAATTTACACTGTGATTATGTTTTTTGCCATTATTCATGAACTAGGACATATGGTAGCAGGTTTGCTAATGGGAATGAAGCCAGAAAAGTTGGAAATTATGCCATATGGGGTGTCTGTATCATTTAAGCTAATGCCAAAAGATTATAATAGAAAAATAAAGAGAGGTAATCAGTTAGAATTAAAGAAAATATTGGTTGCATTGGCTGGACCGATTACTAATTTTATTATAATAGCAATTGTTTTACAAACGAATATGAATTTAGTTTCAACCTTAATGATATTATATTCTAATTTGCTACTTATTTTATTTAATTTATTACCAATCTATCCACTGGATGGTGGAAGGATGATAAAAGGGATTTTACATATATTTCTGGGAAAAATGAAGGCTGAAAAGTATACGAATTATATATCATTTGTTACTTTAATGATTGTTACTTTTGTTTCTAGTATTGCTATTTATCAGCTTCAAAATATTGCTATATTTTTGATTGTTCTAATGCTATGGGTAATTTTTATTAGAGAAGATAGGGTTTACGAAAAAAGAAATAAAATGTATCATTTAATTGAGAAGATTTAAGTTTTAGTTTTTGGGATAAACTCCCCCCAACTGGCATTTTTATAGAAAAAGACATTACGAATTTTGGATAAGCTAAGCTTTTGTAGAAAGTCTATTTGTGTAAAATGAGCCTCTTTCATGTTCAAAACCAATCTTTTATCTATTTTTTATAAATTCCTCGGCTACCCTTCATAACGTTTACAAATTCTAAGTCGAAAGCCACAACTATACCCGAAAACAGGACCCTTTGTGACTTTCGTCTAAGAATTTGTAAAACTATTTTGGTCGCATTCGTCATTTATGCAAAATAGATAAAAGATTGGTTTTGCCTTGAACATTCCTGATTTAACGCAATAAGATTTTCTAACAGCAAGCTTAGATATACAAAATCCTCCATTATTTTTCTATAAAAGTGCCAGTTGGGGGGAGTTTATCCCAAAAACCAAAACTTAAATTGAAAAAACTATTGAAATTGAATAAAATAAATAGTAAACTAATACAGAGGATAAAAAGGAGAAGATGCGAATGATAAGCAGCAAAATAAAAAATGTAAGGGGAATTTCTTTAATTTCATTAGTAATAGCCATAACGGTATTGATGATACTTTCCAATGTTATCATTTATAATGTAAAGAATGACCTTAAGCTAGGAAATTTAACAGAAATGCAAAACGATATTGTTAATTTAAGAGACAAGGTTTCTTCGTATTATAGGCAAAATGGAGAAATTCCTGCCAATATAGCATATACAAATATTAATCATATAAAAGAAGCAGGTGTTATTAGTGAGGCAGTAGATACAGGTGATTTTTTAGTGATTGATTTATCAGCCCTTGAAAATTTGACTTTAAATAAGGGGAAAGACTTTGAAAAAGTAAAAGGAAACCCAGATAATGTTAATGCTTATACAGATTTGTATATTATTAACGAAACAAGTCATAATGTGTTTTATGTGGCAGGGGTGACAATCAATCAGGATACTTTTTATACAGACTATACATCCGAAAAAGTGGATACAGCTACTGTCAATTTAAAATATATTGAAAATGTAAAGATTCCAGATGGTTTTTATTATGTGGAAGGGACAAAAGACACAGGTATTAAAATAAAAAGTAATGATAATACAGAGGAATATCAATGGATACAAGAAACTAGAGAAATATCTGGGGTTCCAAATGATATAGAAATAAATACTAATCAAAAGGAAGATTTTATAAAAAGCGTTAATGGTTATCATGGTTATTACAAAAGTGTAAATAGCAATAAAGTGATATTCTTAGGATTGGAAAATTGGTCACCTATTTATGATAAAGAAGGGATTTATCGAGACAAAAATGGTGATACGGCCTATATTCCGCAAGGATTCAGTGTATCTGAAACACCGGGAGAAAATACAATTGATGAGGGATTAGTAGTAAGAGATGAGAAGCAAAATGAATGGGTATGGATAGAAGTACCAAAATCAATCTATCAAACTGCTCAATCTAGTGAAGATTATGAAAAAATAGAGAAGGATATGCAAACATATACAAGTAGTTATAGAAATAGTGATTATACAGACACTTGGAATTCAAAGGAACAACATGGATTTGCTAGTGCAGATGAGTATAATAATTGGAAGAAGAATATGTTGAAAAGTGTATATGAAAAAGAGGGATTTTATATTGGAAGATATGAGGTAGGAACGACAACAGCAAGAGCTTCTAGTTCTGACACTGAAACAACACCAATTATTCAAAAAGATGCTTATCCTTATAATTTTGTAACTTGCAAACAAGCACAAATTTTGGCGAAGAGCTTGGCAACAGGAGGAAAAACAAGTAGCTTAATGTTTGGAATTCAATGGGATTTAGTTATGAAATATGTTGAGACAAAAGGAGGAAAGACACAAGATGAATTAAAAGATTCTACCACATGGGGAAATTATAGTAATGCTACATTTGATATAACAAGAGGAGAATATTCTGCAACAGAAGGCTTATGGAATAAAGTAAATGCAAAGTATACCAAACCGGCTAAAGGAGTTATGCTAACAACAGGAGCAACCCAAAGAAATCATACACTAAATATTTATGATTTATCTGGAAATGTATGGGAATGGATATTGGAATATACAGCAAGTTCTAATGGCTCATGTGTTTCTATAGGTGGTGCATCTGATAATAATGGTAAAGAGTGGCCAGCTTTTTCTCGTAATTATGGATATGGAGTTACTTTTACTCATCCTGTACTTGGTTTTCGTCCAGTATTATATTAATTTTAAAGCATAAAATGAAGAAGTTCTATTTAGTCAATGCTGTTAGTCTACGTATTATATATTATTTTTGCAACACCGCGTAAGCGACCAAACGAGCCTTTGGCGAGTGCGATTGGAGCAACCTACCATGTTAAAGAACTGAAGGTTGCGACACACAAGGTGTAAAAAAATAATATATAATACGTAGACTAACAGCATTGACTATTTAGTGAGAAATTTAAGACAGTACTTTGTAATCAAATTGTAATATTTTAGAAATATTTTTGTTATAATACATTGACTTTTTAGTGTTTTCGTTATATGATATAGATGTTTGAATGTAAGTTAAGAAATCATAAAAACAGAATAAAAAATAAAACTAAGTTTGTACCTTAAGAAAGGAATGATATTAAATATGGGAGAAGTAATTGTAATCACATCAGGAAAAGGTGGAGTAGGAAAAACAACAACAACAGCAAATTTAGGTTCAAGTTTAGCTGTAGAAGGAAAAAAGGTAGTTTTAATTGATACAGATATTGGACTACGTAATTTAGATGTTGTTATGGGACTAGAGAATCGAATTGTATATGACATTGTAGATGTAGTAGAAGAAAAATGTAAATTGAGACAAGCTCTTATAAAAGACAAGAGATTTAAAGAATTATATTTACTACCAGCTGCTCAAACAAGAGATAAAAGTGCTGTTGATGAAGACCAGATGAGAGACTTGGTGGAAAAGCTTAAAGAGGAATTTGATTACATATTAATAGATTGTCCAGCTGGAATTGAACAAGGTTTTAAAAATGCAATTGCAGGTGCAAGCCGTGCTATTGTAGTAACAACAGCGGAAATATCTGCTATTAGAGATGCCGATAGAATTATAGGATTGTTAGAATCTTCAGAAATTAAGAATCCCGAATTAGTAATTAATCGAATTAGACCAAACATGGTAAAAAAAGGTGAAATGATGGATGTTGATGACATTGTTGACCTACTATCTATTGATTTAATTGGTGTTGTCCCAGATGATGAATATATTATTACACAAACGAACAAAGGAGAGCCTGTAATTCAAAACAAAAAAGCACCAGCTGGAAAAGCCTATATTGAAATAGCAAAAAGAGTGTTGGGAGAAAAAATAGAGATAACGATTCCAGGAAGAGAAAAAGGCTTTTTTGCGAGATTAAAACAGATATTTAGAAAAAAATAGAGCAATTTGGGGGTAAGTAGGAATCATGTTTGAAAACATAATGAAGTTTTTTAAAAAATTAAATAAAAAAGAAGAGAAAGAACAAAATCATTCAAGAGATGCCGCAAAGGAAAGATTACATCTAGTTTTAATGCAAGATAGAGCAAATGTTTCAGCTGACTTTTTAGAGCTTATGAAGCAAGAAATCATAGAGGTTATTAAAAAGTATATAGATGTAGATGAAAGAGCAATTGATGTAAGGCTTACCAACAAAGAGAATGATGATGGAACCAATGGGGCACCAGCTTTATATGCTAATATTCCTATTGTAAATATTAAAAATGAGGCAAGGAAAGTAGAAAAGAAAAAAGACAAGAAGGAAGAAAAAAAGGAAAAAAAGAAGGAAGACAAGAAAAAGACTGAAAAGGTAGAAGAACAGGAAGAAAAGAAAGACGATAAAGAAGAGAGAAAAGACATAGAGAATATAGAACCACCAATAGGAGAAATTCAAAATGAGAGAATTGCTAAAGTTATTTTAGAAAGTGGAAAGTTTAATCAAGAGAATAACGATAAAAAGAAAAGTAAGAAAAAGGGGAAGAAGGAAGAAATAAATCAGGTTGTTGAAGAGAATGAGACAGAAGAAAATAAGCAAAAGGCAGAAGAATTGGAACAGAAAGAAATAGAAAACACGAAGGAAGAGCTTAAATCAGAAGATTAAATTAGAAAAAGAGTGATTTAATGAGAAAAAGAGAATTAAAGAATATAGAATGGAGTATCGGAATTATTGCAATTATCCTTTGTATCATAGGGTTAGTTGCATTATTTTCTGCTACAAAAGAAGCGGAATATGATGAATTTAATAAGCAAATTATATGGTTTATAATTAGTTTGATAATAGGAATTATTACCATGTTTATGGATTATGAATTTATGGTAAAAATATCGCCCATATTTTATGGCATATTTATCTTGTTGTTAATTGCTGTATTATTTACGGCGCCAGTTAATGGAGCCACTAGCTGGTTTGATATTGGATTTTTTTCTTTACAACCAGGAGAGTTTGCTAAGATATTTGTTATTTTGTTTTTGGCTTATGTGATTACGAAAATACAGGCAAGAGATAACAGAAATATCAACAAACCTCTTCCATTATTAATGATATTAGCAGTTCTTGCTGTTCCAACTTTACTTATTATAAAGCAACCAGATTATGGTACTGCTGCAGCTTTTATCGTATCTATGTTATTTATTCTAATAACAGCTGGAATTGATAAAAAATATATGATAGGCACAGTTATTCTAGTCATAGTATCTGTTCCCTTAATTTATAATTTGGTATTACCAGACCATGCTAAAAAGAGAATTGATATTTTCTTACATCCAGAATCAGAACCACGTGGTGCAGGTTATAATATTATTCAATCCAAACTTGCTATTCGGAGCAGGAGGCTTAACAGGAATGGGGATATTAAAGGGAAATCAGACTCAATTAGGATTTTTATATCCCAAAACAACAGATTTTATATTTGCTGTTATTGGTGAAGAAATGGGATTCATGGTAGCAGGAGCAATCATTATATTATATGTTGTGCTCATAACAAAATGTTTATATGTGGCTAAAACAGCAAAGGATGAAACAGGTTCATTAGTTGCTTCTGGCATAACAGGTATATTTGTATTTCATATGATAGAAAACATTGGAATGGTAATGGGTCTATTGCCGATTACTGGTGTTCCACTCCCTTTTATTAGTTATGGCGGAAGTTCTTTAATTACGAATTTTATTTGTATCGCATTATTGTTAAACATTAGTAGTAAGAGGCAAAAAACAATATTTGTAAAATAGGGACATGGGGACGTACTTTTTGTCCCAAAGGAGTAAAAATGTATCTAAGAAAATTAAAAATAGGAAATGTAGAATTAAAAAATAATTTAATATTAGCTCCCATGGCTGGTGTAACAAACCAGCCTTTTCGAATGATATGCAAAAAATTTGAACCAGGTATGGTATGTACAGAAATGGCTAGTTCAAGAGCAATTTTTCATGATGATAAAAAAACAAATCGATTGTTAAATACAGAAGGGGAGAAACGCCCTATTAGTATGCAAATTTTTGGTAGTGATGAAGAGACAATGGGATATGCAGCTAACTATGTCAGTCAAATGGCAGACATTGTAGATATTAATATGGGATGTCCAGCACCTAAGGTTGTAAAAAATGGAGACGGAAGTAAGCTTTTATTGGATTTAGAACAAGCAGAAAAGATAATGAAAGCTGTTATCCAAAATTCTAAAGTACCAGTTACTCTAAAATATCGAAAAGGATGGGATAAAGACAATTTAGTGGCTGTAGAAATAGCTGAAATAGCGGAGAGAGTAGGAATTGCAGCAATTACTATTCATGGAAGAACCCGCTCTGAGTTTTATGCTGGAAAAGCTGATTTAGAAATCATCAAACAAGTTAAACAAGCTGTTAGTATTCCAGTTATCGGAAATGGAGATGTCATAGATGAAGAATCTGCTTTCAGAATGTTTGAGGAAACAGGGGTAGATGGTATTATGATAGGCAGAGGAAGCTTTGGTAACCCATGGATTTTCAAGAAGATAGCCTATTTTTTAGAAACGGGAAAGAAAATGCCAGAGATTTCTTTAGAGGAAAGATTGCAAATTATGAAACAGCATATTGATTTAGCGGTTAAAGAAAAGGGAGAAATTGCAGTTAAAGAATTAAGAAAACATATTGCTTGGTATACCAAAAACTTAAAAAACTCTAGTGAATTTAGAAATAATATGAATCAATTGGAGACAGAAGCAGAGCTAATCAATAAAATAGAAGAATATTTTCAAACTCTTTCCAATAAAATGATAGTGGATTAATATCTGCTTTTTTTAAGGAGGGAATGTTTTGAAAAAAAAGAATATATTTATTTTGCTGGCTATTGCTATTATCATAGGAATTATCATTTTTTTTACTTTTTTTCATACAAACACGGCTAAAAATTTGAAAATAGGGAACAATACTAGTAGTCAAGAAATTGTAGATTACATTTTAAATATTAGTTCCTATGAAACAAAAGTCGAAATAGAAATTAATAGCAATAAAAATAAAAACCATTACATTTTAAAACAACAATATAAGTCACCTGATATGTCGATGCAAGAAATCATAGAACCAAGCAATATTGCAGGTGTTAAAATGATAAGAAATGGAAATCAATTAACAATCGAAAATACCAATTTGAGTTTAAATTCAATTTTCGAAAACTATCAATATGTATCAGATAACATTTTGGATTTGAGTTGTTTTATTAAGGATTATCAAGCAGATGAAAAGGCTAACTGGAAGGAAGAAAATAATCAGATTAAAATGATGACACAAAAAGACAAAGAAGAAAAGGTTTTATGGATTGATAGAACTACAGGTAAGCCAACAAAACTTGAAATAAAATGGACTAACAAAAATAATACCGTTTACATATTATATAATGAGGTAAATATGAATAGTTTAAAATAAACCATTTGTTTACTTTCACTAATATTTAGAATAGCATGAAATATACTTGACAATACACTAATATAGGAGTGAAGGATATGCAAATCAAAAGAGGAGATATGTTTTATGCAGATTTAAGTCCAGTAGTTGGCTCAGAACAGGGTGGAATTAGACCAGTTCTTATTATACAAAATGATTTAGGGAACAAATATAGCCCTACTGTAATTGCCGCAGCGATAACTTCTCAAACAGGAAAAAATAAATTACCAACACATATTGAAATAGATTCTGATTCTTGTGGATTGAAGAGTAATTCAGTGGTATTAGCAGAACAAATAAGAACAATTGATAAAAGCAGATTGAAAGAAAGAATCGGTCATATTAATGATGAAAAAATAATAGACCAGGTGAATAGTGCCTTAGGAGTAAGCTTTGGATTAGATGAATAAAAATACTAGTCCCCCACTTATGTGCATAAGTGGGGGGCTAGTAGAATAGGTCCTATTCAAGATAAATGTCAAGATATTTGGTTTTACCATCTAATTTTAAGATGATAATATAAGACTCTTCATAGTCGAGGCCTCCATCATTGGAAATCTGTTCTAACGTAAAAATTGACAAGTTCCCTTTTTTCTTACGTTTTGGTTTTAACGGTTTGTCCGAAATCGGTGAAAGGATTTCTACCTTAAAATCTTTATCTTTTAGATAATAGAAAATAAGGTTTTTACCCCACATGGAAAATCCTCTGGGGATCCAAATAAAGTTCTCATTAGCTTCCTCTATAGTATCATAAAATTTTATAGGAGATATCTTGGAGTACGTCTGATACTCATCTACTGCTATAATAGACATATACCAGTCAGATGGTGTCGTATCAATACTCTCATCACCATCCAAGCTTGTACTGGTATTGACATACAGATAAAATGATGTTTTTTTGTAAACAATCTGTATGATGTAATCGTATTGAGAGCAGTCTTCCCCCAGATTATGCAGTGTATATATGTTGTTATGAGGCTTAATTTCTTTTATTTTTCCACGGACCTCATAAGTAACACGTACTTTTTTATCCGTAAAAAGTGCCAAATCATATACACTATAATCTTCCATACTCTCTAGAGCATGTTCTTGTGCCTTTGCGAATGAACGATATGCGTTTATACTTTGATAATCGCAAATTGGTTCATCTTCATCTGCAGTCCGATACTGAAAGAGCAAAGGAAATTCGTCTACTTCTTCTAATGCCTTTTTCTTGTCAGCATTCTTTTTTTTGTTACTTTTCTTTTTGGCCGTATCTTTGGAAGCATTTTCTGTCTCCCGATTTTCGGTAGAGACTGTTGCATTCTCAGATTCATTCATTCCACGCTCTATGCTTAATGCTAGAGGTAAAACTAGAACCAATATAAGTAGTGTGCCAAAAACTTTGTTCATAATGATTCCTCCTTGAGTCTAAATTAATTGGTATAGTCTATATGTAGACTAAATTTGTATTGGGTTACATAAGGATATTATAGCATATTTTTAACAAAAATGCAAATTATGTAAATGCAGAACTCTTATTTATTATTTGAATATGAATGTCTCTTAATTGTTCTTGTTTTACGGCACTTGGGGCACCCATCATCAAATCTTGAGCTTTGCTATTTAAAGGGAAGGCAATGACCTCACGAATGGAGGCAGAGTTAGTCAACAGCATAAGCATTCTATCAATTCCAGGAGCAATACCAGCATGTGGTGGAGCTCCAAATTGGAAAGCAGTGTATAAGGCACCAAATTTACATTTTATTTCTTCTTCCGTATAGCCTGCCATAGTGAATGCTTTTAACATGATTTCGGTGTCGTGATTTCTAACAGCGCCAGAGGATAATTCAATTCCATTACATACTAAGTCATATTGATAAGCTAGTATATCTAATGGATTTTTATTTTCTAAAGCTTCCAATCCTCCTTGTGGCATAGAAAATGGATTATGACTAAAAGTTAATTTTCCGTGTTCATCTTCTTCAAACATTGGGAAATCTACAATCCAAGCAAAAGAGAAAGTACTTTCATCTATTAAGTCTAATCGTTTTCCTAGTTCGTCTCTAATTTGACCAGCAAGTTCTGTTGCTCGTATTTCATTATCAGCAATAAAGAAAATAGTATCTTCTTTTTCTAAATCAGCTAGTTTTAGTAAATCTTTTTTTAAATCATCTGGAATGAATTTATCAATAGGTCCTTTAAAACTTAAATCTTCTAATATTTCTAAATAGCCAAGTCCTCCCATTCCAATACGGATAGCATATTGTAATAATTTTTCATGAAATCCTTTTGAAAGATGTCCTTTTACCTTAATAGCTCTTACCGTTCGATTGATAAAAGGTTTGAAAGTACATTTTTTAAAGAAGTCAGATAAGTCAATAATACGAAGAGGATTTCTTAAATCAGGCTTATCCGTTCCATATTTAAGCATAGCTTCTTGATAAGAAATTCTTGGGAAAGGATAGGTTACTATTTTTTTATGAGAGAATTTTTTGAAAGTGTGATAGATAACTGGTTCAATGGCGATAAAAACATCTTCTTGTGTTGCATATGCCATTTCCATATCTAATTGATAAAATTCTCCAGGTGCTCTATCTGCTCTTGCATCTTCATCACGAAAGCAAGGTGCAATTTGAAAATATTTATCAATTCCAGAAACCATCAATAATTGCTTGAATTGTTGCGGGGCTTGTGGTAGAGCATAAAATTCCCCAGCATGTAATCTGCTTGGTACTAAGTAATCTCTAGCTCCTTCAGGAGAAGAACTAGTTAAAATCGGAGTTTGTATTTCTAAAAATCCCTGTTCCGTCATTTGCGTTCTTAAAAATTGAAGCACTTTAGCTCTTAGTATTAAATTGTTTTTAAGTGTATCATTTCTTAAGTCTAAAAAACGATATTGTAATCGTAAATCTTCTCTGATTTCTTGGTTAGAATTGATTTCAAAAGGTAGGTTTTTGGTTCTTTTTCCTAAGATTTTGATTTCCTCAATGCGAATTTCTACTAAACCAGTTTTTAATTTTGGATTAATGGTTTCTTCGTCTCTCTTTTTTACTTCTCCATACACAGTGACAGAAGATTCTAATGGAATGTGGGAAGCAAAGTCAACGTCTTGTTCTTCACCAGAAGTAACTACTTGTGTGATACCATACATATCTCGAATGTCCAGAAATACAAGCCCTCCAAAGTCACGAATGGTTTCAACAAAACCAGCAATTCTGATTTTTTTTCCGACATCCTCTAAACTAATTTCATTACAAGTATGTGTTTTATACTCTTTCATCTTTCATACCTCCTTAAATTTTACCTCGTACCTAAAAGTATTACTTATATGTAAGCTCGCTTAATGCTCGCACAGCTAAGGGCATCCCAAAAATTAGCCAACAAAAAACGTCCTTGCATTTATATGCAGGGACGAAATAAACTTATCCGCGGTGCCACCCAGCTTGAAAATCTAAAGATTTTCCACTTTATTTTAAATTACTCCAATGTGTTTCACTTTTTAGGTTGACCTTAAAGGGCTTTCAGCCATATAGACCCTTATTCTCTCTTAAGTTATTTCTAAAAGCTTTCATTGTACTAACGTAATAAATTTTTTTTGATAGTTCTTATTTTACATAGAATTGACAGATTTGTCAAGTATTATTTTTAAATTTTCTAATTTATAATTCATAATAGGTTACTGTTCAGCGTTATTAATATTCCTTTTTAAAGTGAAAGTTTAATATATAATTTAAATATCAGAGGGTTGTGACACCAAGGTATGAAAAAATAATATATTAAACTTTCACATAATAAAATAAATCATACGTCTCAACAGTAACCATAATAGAATTAGTGGCTCCGTAAAGAAAATTATTGAGATTGAGAAAAAATATAAAATTTGTAATATAAATTTAATATAAGAAAAAGCGGATAAGATATAACAGATTTCCGTAAGATACTATTAAATGCTAAAAAATAGCTAGTCAAAATGGCTATTGACTAACAAAATAAAAAAAGTATACTGTTAGTACAACAAAATAAAAAGCAAAGGAGAATTTTATGAAAAAAATTGTGGATAAAATAATCATTTTCTTTATTCTATTTATTTTATTGATACCTTCTATATTAAGACTATATACAGATGCGACCACAGGAAATGGAACAGCAAGCTTACCATGGGATGTATCAGAAAATGGAGATGGAAGTGTAACTGCTGTATTGAGTAGTGATGGAAAATTAACAATAAGTGGGGAAGGAGCTATGAAAAGCAAAAGACCTTATCCATGGCAGGTATCTAAAATATACCAAGTAGTTATTACTAGCGGAGTAACAAACATAGGAGATGATGCATTTTATGCTTGTACAAATTTAACAAGTATAAATATTTCAGATAGTGTAATAAGCATAGGAAAAGATGTATTTGTTGATTGTGATAGTTTAAAGAGTATAAATGTAAGTACTAGTAATACGACTTATAGTAGTATGGATGGAGTGTTGTTCAATAAAAATAAAACAACAATAATGAGATATCCTGCAAATAAAGTAGGAACAGGATATATAATTCCAAATACTGTAACAAGTATAGATTCATATGCATTTCAAAGCTGTTCAAATTTAACAAATATAGAAATTCCAAATGGCATAGAAACAATAGATGTATGTGCATTTAAAAGCTGTTCAAATTTGACAAATATAGAAATTCCAAATAGTGTAGAAACAATAAAAAGAAGTGCATTTCAAGAATGTAGTAATTTAACAAGTGTATATATTCCAAGTAGTGTAACGGATATAGGGCTATATGTATTTAAAGACTGTACAAATTTAACAAGTATAAATGTAAGTGCTAATAATACGAAATTTAGTAGTGTGAATGGAGTATTGTTCAATAAAAATAAAACAATAATAGAGAGATATCCTGAAAACAAAGAGGGAACAGAATATACAATTCCAAATAGTGTAACATATATATCAGATACCGCATTTGAAAACTGTTCAAATCTAACAAGTGTAGAAATTCCAGATGGAATAACAATACTAAGTGATTATGCATTTCACAACTGTTCAAATTTAACAAATATAAAAATTCCAAATGGTGTAACAGATATAGGTAGTGCAGCATTTAGTAGGTGTTCGAGTTTAACAAATATAGAAATCCCAAATGGTTTAACGCAAATAAGAGGGATGACGTTTTCTTTATGTTCGAGTTTGACAAGTATAAAAATTCCATCTAGCGTAACGATAATAGGAGGTGATAGTGTATTTTATGGATGTGATAACTTAGTAATAAAATGTTATGAAGGTTCTTATGCAGAAACATATGCAAAAAACAATAACATAGAATATGAAATAATAGTTGAAAGTATAAGTCTAAATAAACAAACGATACAATTCGATTTAAGTGGAACCAAAGAAGAAACATTAAGAGCAACCATTACATCAAATGATTCGTATATCGATAAAAATGTAACATGGAGTAGTAGCAATACAAGTGTAGCAACAGTAGATGGAGCAGGAAAAGTAAAAGCAGTAGGAAAAGGAGAAAGCACCATAACAGCTACGACAACAAATGGAAAGACAGCAACTTGTAGAGTAACAGTAATTAATAGTGCACCAGAAAGTATTACATTAAATAAACAAATGCTACAATTGGATTTAAGTGGAACAAAAGAAGAAACATTACAAGCAACGATAACACCAAGTGATTCGTATATCAATAAAAATGTAACATGGAGTAGTAGCAATACAAGTGTAGCAACAGTAGATGGAGCAGGAAAAGTAAAAGCAGTAGGAAAAGGAGAAAGCACCATAACAGCTACGACAACAAATGGAAAGACAGCAACTTGTAGAGTAACAGTAATTAATAGTGCACCAGAAAGTATTACATTAAATAAACAAATGCTACAATTGGATTTAAGTGGAACAAAAGAAGAAACATTACAAGCAACGATAACACCAAGTGATTCGTATATCAATAAAAATGTAACATGGAGTAGTAGCAATACAAGTGTAGCAACAGTAGATGGAGCAGGAAAAGTAAAAGCAGTAGGAAAAGGAGAAAGCACCATAACAGCTACGACAACAAATGGAAAGACAGCAACTTGTAGAGTAACAGTAATTAATAGTGCACCAGAAAGTATTACATTAAATAAACAAATGCTACAATTGGATTTAAGTGGAACAAAAGAAGAAACATTACAAGCAACGATAACACCAAGTGATTCGTATATCAATAAAAATGTAACATGGAGTAGTAGCAATACAAGTGTAGCAACAGTAGATGGAGCAGGAAAAGTAAAAGCAGTAGGAAAAGGAGAAAGCACCATAACAGCTACGACAACAAATGGAAAGACAGCAACTTGTAGAGTAACAGTAATTAATAGTGCACCAGAAAGTATTACATTAAATAAACAAATGCTACAATTGGATTTAAGTGGAACAAAAGAAGAAACATTACAAGCAACGATAACACCAAGTGATTCGTATATCAATAAAAATGTAACATGGAGTAGTAGCAATACAAGTGTAGCAACAGTAGATGGAGCAGGAAAAGTAAAAGCAGTAGGAAAAGGAGAAAGCACCATAACAGCTACAACAACAAATGGAAAGACGGCAACTTGTAGAGTAACTGTAATTAATAGTGCTCCAGAAGAGCCAGATAACTCGAACTTAAATATAGACACAGACGGAGACGGAAAACCAGACTTAAATGTAGACACAGACGGAGACGGAAAACCAGACTTAAATGTAGACACAGACGGAGACGG
>CAOKPI010000031.1 GCA_948470605.1 uncultured Clostridium sp.
CTTAAAGGACAAGGGGTGTAAACAGATTAATTTTAGAATTAGTTTACACTACCTAGAAAATTATGGAGGTGATTTAGATGAGAAGTGGAATGACATTACAGAATAGAGATATAGAATTATTAATATTTTTAGGAAAGTATAAAATAATATCATTAGATAATGCAAGATATATTTATGAAACAAAGACATATGAAGAAAAAAGGATTGTGTTATTAGCAAAACATGATTATGTAAGAAGACTAAAGCACAGATATGTTACATTAGGAAGTAAAGGGAAAGAATATTTATTAGAAAATGGATTTGAAGTAAGAAATCATTGTAGAAATGAAAATAATATGGAGAGATTAAATGTAATAAGTGATATAGCAAGTAGTTTTATACAAGATAATTTAACTTTTACACCTAGTTGGAACATGAAAAAAGAAGATGAACCAACAACTTATTCAAGAAGATACATTGGAAACTTAGACTACAATGAAGAAAATTTTTTAGTATATGCAATATATGAGGGAAAGGATGATAAATATATAAAATCAATTTATTACGATATAAAAAAAGAAAACGGATATGTAAATGCCATGATATTTACAAATAACATAGAAAAACTAGTATTATATGAAAAAGGATTTTATTTTGGAAACAAATATACAATTTTAATTCCTTATCATGAATATGGTAAATTTTTAATGAGAAATAACTATGAAGTAAGACACAGTATATATTTAAGAATTAAAGAAATGTATGATGTAGAATTATCAGATTTTAGATTAGCAGATCTAAAAGTAGATGATGATAATTATATTGTAATTATGCCATTAATAAATATGGAAATATTAGCAAGGCTACATTACTATTTTAATGAAAATGATAATTATAAAAATATTTACATATTTGGATTAGAAGAATACGAAAGTATAATCAAGCAATATTTGCCTAAATGTGAATACCAAAGTTTAAGTAAAAGAAAAATCAATGAATTATTAGTAAGATATAGAGAATCAGGAGGTGAAGAAGATGAAGCTTTATAAAATAAATGAGACATTACAGCATTCATATTATCAAATGCCACAAGAATTATTTTGTAATGAAAAATATAAAAGGCTAAGTATAGAAGCCAAAGTAATTTACTCATTTTTACTAAATAGAATGAACCTATCAAGAATGAATAAATGGATCAATGATAAAGGAGAAATTTATTTAATTTATACTAGAAAAGAGATACAAAGTAAATTAAATTTAAGTGATAAGCCAGTAACAAGAGCATTTAAGGAATTAAGGGAAGCAAAACTCATAAAAGAAGAAAAACAAGGATTTGGAAAACCTAATTTGATTTATATAGGTAAGATTGAACAAGAAGAATTACAGATTAATGATATTGATATAGATGATTATACAGAGAATGTATTAGCAGATAATCGAATAAAAGAAGATTATTGTGTAGGAAAAATTACGATTCTAGAAACAGAAAATTTACGAGCAAATAAGAAAGATAATAAAAAACATAAAAATAATAATATAGATGTTAGTCAGTTAGAAATAGAAACAAAAAAATTAGAAGATATAAAACAAAAATGTGAATTATATCTATTTAAAGAAAATCAAAGAAATATTATAGAAAATACACTAGACCTTATGTTTTATTCAAATAACTTAAAAATAGGACAAGCAGTTTTACCACAAGAAGTAGTTAGAAGTAGAATGCAGTTATTAAATGCTTCTATTATTTTTTATGCCTTTGACAAATTAAATTATTTGAAACAAGATAGTAAAATACATAATAGTACCAATTTTATGATTAGTTGTTTGTATAATGCAATTACAGAGTATTATTCTGATAGTGATTTGCAGTTTAGAATTGATTATGGAAGTAGTTGATAATTATTATAAATTTAATTTATGATATGCTTTATTTTTTTGTAAACTTATGCTAGAACAAGAAAAAATAAAATGGGGAGAAATCAATATGATAACAAATTTTTCATTAAATGATAGTACTCAAAAAGAAATATTAAAACATCTAGAAATAACATCAAAACTATTAAATAAAGTAGGAACAGAATTATCTGAAATACAAAAGGAGAGTATGATTTATGCAATGCCAGATTTAGGAATAGCACAAAATGGAACAAGAATGTTAGGAGGATTTTATACAGGTGCTTGTTATTTTTGGAATTCGGATATTCCATTTGTTCCAATAGATACTACGGTAAATGTTTGTGGTACTACAGTTTATAGATTAAAACAAAAGATTACGACTCAAGAATTTAAAAAGAGGTTAGATGCTATTATAACAAATAGGGAAACATATTTAAAATATGCAAACACACATCTACCTTCACAAATATTAAATTCAATTGATTTAGAAAAAACAGATAAATTTTATTGGAATTATAATGTTGGTAATCATTTTGTAATTTTAGCGGAACAAAAAGAAGAAAAATCTGAACTTCCAAAAGGTCAATATATGATAGTTCATGCTTCTGCAATAGAACTAAAAAAAGACAATTTAAAATATGGATTATATCCTACAGAAGGTAATTGGTATTATGATGATATTCAAACAATATATGATGATAAAGAAAATAGATATTTAAGATATATCTATGGAAAAAAAGCTGTTGAATTTTCAGAATTAGCTAATATTTTACAAAAAATAAATAAAGATAGAAATAGATATTTTTGTAAAACAGTTTTAGGTGAGTTGGCAGGTGAGGAAATTATTAATTTAAGTCACTATGGAATGCCTATTAATAATGCTGTATGTATAGGTTGTCAATGGGAACAGGAAGATTTTACTTTATTAACTGCACCAGGAAATGACATTTTTTTGGTTCATCCTAATTTAACTGCTCAAAATACTATTGAATTGAGTAATAAAGAAATTACTTTAACACCACATGGATGTGGAGTTATGCTAAAAAATAGCAGTGATACAATTAAATATTTAGATGATGGAATATTGATTGGAGATAAATATTTTAAAAAGGGCGAAAGTATTAATATTGGAAATGATGTATGGATTAGAACAAATAATATGGATTTAGGACATGTAAAGGAACATATAGAGAATGTTTTAAACAGATGTCCTGGAACAATATATGGACAAATGAATCAATTATTTGCAAGAACTAAATATGGAGATTTTGATTATACCAAAAGAGATATAGAATTAATGTAGATAGGTTATGATGGTAGTAGTTTTATATAGTATAGATAGAAGTTATTTAATACTATTATTTATAAAGAATAAGAAAGAGGGAAAAAATGAAAATACTAGTAACAAGGCATGGTCAAACTGATTGGAATGTAGAAAAAAGAATTCAAGGTAGAACAGATATAGAATTAAATAAAAAAGGAATAGAACAAGCATATAAAACAAAAGAAAATCTAAAAAATGAAAAGATAGATTTGATAATATGCTCACCATTAAAAAGAGCAAAACAGACAGCAGATATTATAAATATAGATAGAAATATTCCAATAATTTACGACAAAAGATTGTTGGAAATTTGCTATGGCGAAAATGAAGGAAGATTGCATAATGACTTTGATTATGATGGATTTTGGAATATAATTAATACTCATGAATATAAAGATGCCGAAAATGTAAATAAATTTATAAAAAGGGTACATGATTTTTTAGAACATATAAAAAAATATGAACAAGAAAATATATTAATAGTTACACATAATGGTGTATGTAGGGCAATTAATATATATTTTAATGGAATTCCAGAAGATAAAAATATAATTAATCTAGGAATTAAAAATTGTGAAGTTGTTAATTATAACATTTTCAAGAATAATAATTTCATAGTATATGCACATAGAGGAGCATCTGCTTATGCACCAGAAAATACAAAAGTAGCATTTGAAAAAGCAATACAATTAAAAGCAAATGGAATAGAATTAGACCTTCAAAAGACAAAAGACGGAAAAATAGTTATATTCCATGATGATTATATAGATAAAAAATCAAATGGTTTAGGAAAAATTGAAGAATATACGTATCAAGAATTATTAGAATTAGATTTTGGTAGTTGGTTTGATGATAAATATAAAAATGAAAAAATAGTATTATTTGAAGATTTTGCAAGAGATTATTTAAACAAAAATATAACATTTGCAATCGAATTAAAAGTTTTAGGTATAGAGCAAGAAGTATTAAACATTATAAATAAATATAAAGTACATAATAATATTTATATAACCTCATTTTTATATGATGTACTTAAAAATGTTAGAAGAATAGATTCAAATATAAAGATATCTTGGCTTATTGAAGATGGAATAAGTAAAGAAAATATAGAAAAGCTACTAAAAATAAATGGAACTCAAATTTGTCCTAGAGCAAGTTTAGTATCTAAAGAAGATATAGAATTTGCTACTAATAATGGGGTAGGAGTTAGATTATGGGGAATTAATAACGAAGAAATTATAAATAAAGTGTATAAATTAGACATTGAAGGAATGACAGTAAATTTTCCAGATAAATTAATTGAGTTATTAAATAAAGAAAAACATAAAGAAATAGAGCCATTTAATGACAATGTAATTTATGAAACAGAAAATTTTGTTGTTGCTGTTCCAAAAGTTCCACATATACCTAGAACAGATGGAGGACATTTATGGATAAGAGCTAAGAAAGAATATTTTAGTAATAGAATTGAACTTGAGCCCAAATTAGCTATTGAAGTAATGAGATTAACCATGTTATTAGGTGAAGCAATGGAAAAAGGAATGAAAAATAGAGGGATAAATGTTGAAAGAATAAATTATCAGGAAAATGGGAATTGGGCATATCAAAAAGGAATGAATCCAGAATTTCATGTTCATTTATATGGTAGAACAAAAGATTCTAAAACTCAAACTTGGGGAGAAGCATTAGTTTTTCCTAATAAATCTACAGGATTTTATGATGATTTTGAAAGATTTAATGATGAAGATATAGAAGAGATAAAAATACAAATCAAGTTACTAGAAAAAGATGAAAAATATAATATTATAAACTGGAATTTATAAAAAGGACATATAAAAACAATACTTAAACTATTGAAAAATAAGTATTTATAAAATTTTTGATGTATCTATTGAAATTATACAAATAATGTAGTACAATAACAATGTCAACAACAAAAGTAGATACAAAATGACTTAAGAAAGGTTTATAAAAAGGAAGGAAATACGAGAAAGTCAAATTTTCAAAAAAGGAATAAGAATTGTTGATTACTATTTTAAGAGAGGAGGTAATCAAACCAGACAGCAAGAGGCAGAAAATTTGCGAATTGTATTTTGAAGGAAACCTTAACTGTGTTTGTATAGCAAAAGAATTGGGAATAAGTCCACAATATGTATCAAAAGTTTTAAAAGGACATCCTAACTATAAAAAAGAAAAGGAAATAAGAAGTGAGATAAAATATAAAAATTATCTTGAGAGAAAAAAGACAAATAGACAGTTAAGAACAAAAATTTTGAAGGAGAAAGAAGATTATGAGTTAGAGTATTTAAGACATCTACAATGGCAACATGCAATTGAAATGTCAAAAAAATACTTAGTCTAATTATGTTCAAAATATTGTTCCAAAAAATCAACCAAAAGCAAGCATTTATCAAAAGTAAATAGCTTGCTTATTTATTTGCCTTAAAATTAAAAAATAAAGAAGGGAGGAGATAAGTTTTAGCATACATTAATCTAACTTTGAATATTAATTAGAAACAAGAGGAGGCAGCCTATGGAAAAAAAGCAAATTGTATCTAATAAACAAGTAAAGTTAGAGATTGAATTGATAATAAATAGAAAATTGTTTCAAAATAATACAATTAATAGAGAGGTATATGAAAATGTACAAGATGAATTATTAAAAGAGATTAATAAGGAAATAGAAAAAGTTTGAAAAATAACTACTTTATAATATAGACATAAAAGAAAAACAATTATATAATAATTGTACCTATAAAGATACTTTATGAAAGAAAGGAGATAAAAATATGGATTTATATAATATGAGAAAAGAAATAAGTAGTGGCAAAAGTATATATGACTTACCACTAAAAGTAACATACTATGCAAGAGTATCAAGCGAAAAAGATGAACAATTAAATTCATTAAGTAACCAAGTTTTTTATTTTGAAAACCATATAAAAGAAGTCTCTAACTGGACTTATGTTGAAGGATATATAGATGAGGGTATAAGTGGTACAAGTGTAAACAAACGAGATTCATTTAAAAGAATGATACAAGATAGTAAAAAAAGAAAGTTTGATTTAATATTAACAAAAGAAGTAACACGTTTTGCTAGAAACACTTTAGATAGTATCTCTTATACCCAAAAGTTATTAGAAAATGGAGTGGGAGTATATTTTCAATCTGATAACATAAACACCATCATGCCAGATTCGGAACTAAGATTAACCATTATGGCAAGTGTAGCACAAGATGAAGTAAGGAAATTATCAGAAAGAGTTAAATTTGGATTTAGTAGATCCGTTGAAAAAAAGAGAGTATTAGGAAACAACAACATATTCGGATATCGAAAAGATAACACAAAGCTAGTTATACATGAAGAAGAAGCAAAAATGATAAGAGAACTATTTGAATTATATTCTGAAGGTCAAATGGGATTCTACAAAATATCTGAATATTTTAAACAAAAAGGATATAAAGGAAAAAATGGAACACCAATATCATCACAAACATTAAGAAGAATCATAAGAAATCCAAAATATAAAGGATATTATAGAACAGGAACTGTAAAAGTGGTAGATTACAAACTACATAAAGCACAAAAGATGCCAAAAGAAGAATGGAAAGTATTTGAATGCAAAGAAAACATACCAGCCATTGTTTCAGAAGAACTATGGGAGAAATGCAATAATTTATTAGAAAAGAAATCAGCAAGTTGTTTAAATAGAGTAGAAAATAAAGAGGTATTTAAAAGTAGATATGCTTTTAGTGGATTAATTTATTGCAAAGAACACGAAAGAGAAGAACACATGCCAGGATATAATAGAATAGCAGGAAGTAAAAGATCAAATAAACCAGCATGGGCATGTAGTAGATACATTACATACGGACTAAAAGAATGTGAAAGTCCAATTATACAAGAAACAGAATTAATCGAAATTTTAAAAGTAGTTTTGAATAAGTTTCTTTCTAATAAAGAAGAAATTATAGAAGATTTATTAAATAAGTACAAAAAATATAATTTTACAAAAGACTTTGAAACAGAAATAGCAAATATAGAGAGTAATATAAATGGGATACAAGCAAAAAAAGATAAGTTACTAGAACTTACAATTAAAAATCTTTTATCTGATGAAGAATTTTACAAGAGAAACGAAGAACTAAATCAAGAAATACAAAGAGAACAAGAGAAGATAAAAGACTTAAAAGAAGAAAAGGAAAACTTATCTTCTATAGAAGACAACATGAAACAAATAAAAGGAGCATTAGAAAAAGAAATAAAAATAGATGAAAACATAGAAGACTTAATTAAATTATTAGTAGATAAAATATATGTATCAAAAGTAGATGGGGATAGAAAACATATCAAATTAGAAATCTACTTTAAAATAGGAGAACCAATTACATTAGAAGGAAACTTAAGAAAAAAAGAAAAGCAAGAATATATTATTAATGATGAAAAGTATCTTTTATGTGACAGTAATAACAATGAACATTCTACAAAAGAGAACAACTATCAATCTTGCAACAACGACATCTATCATTGTTCCAGGAAATAATAAGGTGTTAAATATATTCTCTCAAAATAACGAAATTATAATTCCGTGTGGTAATATTACAAAAATACTTGAATGTAATAAAGCTATTCAATTTTGTAAAAGCACCTAAAAAACTAGAAGCCTTTAGTAATGTGAAATGTAGGGCTTTTATAACCTTTAAATAATGGACTGATATTATATCACTCACGAGCATACAACGACTTTTACGTACTTAACTTTAAAATAGGTTAAGTATTTTTTTTGTGAACTTTTACAGACTATTTATATATTATTTTAGGTTATTTACTATACCTTAAATGTATAAAAGGTGGTAAGAATATGACTGTTATAAATAATATAGAAAACAAAATAGCAATATTACACAAATTAAGTTGTAAAGAAGTAAAATCATATAATATGAAACCAAAAGAACAAATCGTAGGAATAATAGATGTGGACTTTTCTTTAATAAGATATCTAGGTAAAGCAACAGAAATAAACGACATTAACATTAATAATTGCGGATATCCAACCATAAAAAGAAAAGATAATACAACTACTACATTTTCAAGATTTATTATAGAGTTTTATTCTGAAGAGGATAGCGAACTAAAACAGATACTACAAAACAAAGAGTATGAAGTGAATCATAAAAATAGAAATAAGCTAGATAATAGATTAGAGAATTTGGAAATTGTAACACATCAAGACAATATCAAGCATAGTAAAGGGACAAGCTATGATGTTTTATATTCAACAGAACAATTAAAGCTACTACAAGAAAAATGTAAAAAGGATAAAAAGCAGAAGATAGACGAAGAATATCTAAAAAGAATAAGTGGTTTATTTTATAAAGCTGTTACTACTGGTACTATTGAAGATAATCTAGTTAGATGTTGTTATTTAAAATTTAATTATAATAAAATGAATTTAAACAATAAAACCCTAGATAGTATATTTCTTAATAATTTCATTGATTTAAAACCCTATAAATTAATGACAAATTTTTATACAATTTTTATAAAAGAATTATTACGAAAAAAGAAAAGATATATATATGAAACAATAGTAGAAAATAATATTAGATTATTAAATAGATACATTCTTAAATATCCTAATATAGAAAAGATATTAAAAAAATATAAACTAATAGACAATGATTTTAAAGAAAAATTAAAATTTGATAAATCTAATACTAGAAATATATTACTTGATTTTTACAATGATATTTATAATACTAATAGATACACAATAGAGAATGGAAACATATTATTAACTCTTTCAATAAAAGACTTTTTCAATACTAGAGGAAAGCATAAATCATTTCTAGTTTTATACTTACTAGGTCTACTAACTAGACAAAATGATATTTCTAAACCTAATACTATTTCTAACAGAATAGTACATACACCTAGTTTTATACATATACCAGTTTATACTGACGAATTATTAAAACGAGTAAATGAAAGGTCCAAAGATTTATTACATCTTAATTTAAACAAATTCACTTATTTTCTTATTAGAGAAGAATTTGGAGAAGAGGTTGCAGATTCCATTTATAAAAACAAACAATGTAAAGCTAAATACATTTTTTGTTTAAGAGCAAAGAACGACATTTTAAACTTTCTTAAAACTGACAAAGACATCTACTCACAAGGCTTTATGACCAAACAAGAGATATTCGAGCAGATAGAAGCTATAAACACTCAAAGAATGATTAAAGACGAACCACACAATAAAATCTACAACAATTTTATCAATTTTATTTCTGGATTACTCTTATACAATACAGAAACCAAACAAGTTTTAGAGGATTTAGGATTAGCTTATGTTTCTTTAAACTCTAAAACCATTCAAAACATTCAAAAACATCAAAGTTCATTTTCTACTGATTTAAAACCTAAAATGAAAGTGATAGTACTAAAAAAATTATTGAAATGACCTTTTTGTTATATATAATATTAAGATAAAGTATAGAGAAAGGTAGGTTTTATAAATATGAAAACATATACAATTAAAGAATTAGAACCAATTTTAAAAAGAAAAGCTAAAACGATAACTAAATATATCAAAGAGGGTAAACTTCCTTCTAGTAAACTTAACGGTAGATACTGGATAACAGAAGAAGATGTCAAATTATTTTTAGAAGAAAACAGAGTATCATAGTTTTAAGAGGTGCATTTTACTATCAAAATGTATCTCTTTTCAATTTTATAATTCAATGATATTTCAATATATCTCTCATACACGAGATTTTATCATAGTACATTTTCTATTTAAAATAATAAAATTATATAGCTTAACAGTTCCAAAGTATCAGATTTAATTTTCATTAACAAATTTATAGTTTATTTACAAATAACAGAAAATGTTTTAAGATAATAAAAAAGAAAAAGGAGATTTAGAGAATTGGGAAAGTTAGTTTTAGTAACTGGAGATATTATTGAAAATTCAAAGAACATTGAAGTAATCGTAAATCCAACTAATAGATATATGGATTATGGGGGTGGTGTATGTGGTGCTATATATGATAAAGTGGGAAAAGAAACAATAGAAAAATATTGTCATAATGAATGGATTAAACAAATGGAAGTAAATGAAATAAGAATAACACAAGGATTTAATGTATGGAAAGAGATTATACATATATTGGTACCAAGATACTATGAAGAAAAAGAACCAATACAAAAATTGAAAGATAGCTATATTAAACTATTTGAAGTAATAAAAAAAGAAAAATATAAAAGTGTTATAACTACATCATTAGGAACTGGATTCCACTTTTACCCTCATAAAGAGGTTGCAAAAATGGTAATCAAATTATTAAAAGATTTTTGTAAGAATAATGATGTAGAATTGACATTTGATTTACTAGATAAAGATACAAAGAAAATGTATGAAAAATATTTATAAAAATCAATAAAGCCTATTCAAAAGGACATCAGAATTAAAACAGATTAAATTTTATAACAAAATAAATAAATTATATAACTAAATATAAAATAAGTATTAAATTTAAACGTGATGTAAATTTATGTCTACCTATTTACGAAGTGAAAAAGATATATTAAAATACTAATATACCAAGCAAAAAGGTATATTATCAGCTATTCTTTAGAGGATTTATAAAAAGTAACTTGTAAATTCTCTAACCCCCATTTTTGAAAGGTAGGTGTAAAAATGAAGATACGATTTTATAGTTTGAATTTTAATAGTTCGTAAACTCTCTATTGTTAAGCAGTAGAGAGTTTTATTTTTTTAGAAAAATTGTAAAAGGAGAAATTTTGAAATATGACTAAATTTGATAAAGATAAAATAGAATATTGGAAAAGAACAGAAGATGGAAGATGGTGTTTAGCTTTAAAAGAACCTTGGGAAACAGAGTATGGAACTATATCTATATTTGGAGATACCAAAAAAGAATGTTTAGAAGAATTAAAATATTGTATAAATAACGGTACAGCTTGGAAATAGAAAAGGTGGCAAAGTATAAATGAAAATAGACAGAAATTATAAATAAATTAAAGTAGGAGATTTAAAATGATAGAAGAACACAATACTTATAAAAGAACTTATGACTGTACTTTTATAGTAAAATTACGAAAAGATGTGATGGGTAATTATTATGAAACTTATTTAGATGTAGAAGATGGTGTTATATTTATAATGGAAAAGGTAACTGGTGGAGAGATTATAAAAACTACAACCTTAGGAACAATAGAAAAAGTATTGAAAGGAAATAGTTAGTATACCTATTAAATCTACATTGATTATATGTACAATATTATTTTGAATAGAGGTGGCGAAGTATAATGCAAATAGAAGATTACAAATTTACTAAAAACAGAAAAGAAATAACATTTGACGATTTTTTATTAGAAATAAGAAAACAATATCGAACAGAACAAGCATACATACAAGCCAAAGAAGAATTAATAAAAAAATTAGAAAATGGGATTTATAAATGGGATACATCAAGAACTATACATTTAAGGGTAGCGAGAAGAGATAATGTTTGTCCTTTATGTAACGAAGAAATAATTGGTTATCCATGTTTATCAAAAATAGATAATAAAACCAATATATGTAACAAATGTGGAATGTTACAAGCATTAGAGGATTTTATAAAATACCAAAAGGAGAGTGGAAACAATGAAAGTAAAAACAATAATAGAAACTAATGAGATAGATATAGGTTCAAAATTGATTTTAAAAAATGGTAAAGAAGTTATTGTAAAAGGAATTTGTAACAGTATGCTACCAACAGTTAATGAGATATATTGGTTTAAAACTAATATAGGAACAATATTACCAAATGAAGTAGAAAGGATTTATAAATAATAAAAGACCAACCGAGAGGAGATAAGGAAAATTGGAGAAAATAAGAGTTTTAATAGTAGAACCCAACAAAGAACCCTATCAAGCTAAAATAAAAAAAGGATTAGAAGAAAAACAAAAGATAGTAGGTGGATTAATAGAATTTGTTGAATTAGAACATAATGTAGATTTAATCTGCAATGACGAAGGTAAAATTTTAAATCTAGAAATAAACAGAGTTATACAAAATGATATTATTTGTGGTACATTTATTATAGCAGGACAACACGAGGGAGAAACTATCTCATTAAGTAAAAAACAGTTAAAGAAATACAAAGAAGAATTTAGACTATGGAGAGATAGAAAAGTTATTGAATTTTTAAGAATCAGCTTAAAAGATAGTAGCAAATTATTAGAATTAAATTTAATGGAATTTGAAAAATTAAAATTGAGAGGAGAATTAAGAAAATGAAAGAGAAAATACAAATCAGTAAAGAACTATTAGAAGAAATAACAAAAACGAATGAAGAAATACTAAATTTACTACAAAAAGCTAATGTAGAGGATTTAGAAAAATATCAAGATATTAATTTGAAAATAGAAGATAACATCAAAAAAGAAAATTGTGTTAAGAGGTTTGGAGAAATATTTGAAATCAAAAATATAGATATAGATATTTCAAAATTACCATTATTAAAATACATACTTCGTGAATTTGGAGAGGACTTATACACACCATCAGAAAAAAATGAAAAATTAAAAAATGAGAAAACAAAGTTACAAAAAGAATTTGAAACAATACTTACAAAGGAACAATACGAAAAATTCATAAAATATTGGGAACTAGAAAATAAAGCAACGGAAGAATTAGAGGAACAATTATTTATGTATGGTTTTATAATGGCTAAACAACAAGATAAAGAAGTACAAGATGTTATTAATAACGGATTACTAGAGTAAATCTAGTAGTCCTTATTTAGTTATAAACAAATCATTAGGTTTACATTGTAGAATAGTACATAATTTTTCAATATTGTCATATTTTATAGATTTGGTTTTATTAGCAACTAGATTATTGAAATTGGTATAACTCATTGGGCTTATTTTATTTAGTTCATTGAATAACCAGTATTTAGTTTTACCATTTTTCTTTAATAAGTTATCGACATTTAATTGTAGCATAATACACACCTCACATTATTTATGTACATTTTACAAAATAAAACCTCAAAAGATAACTCACAACAAAATAACTCACAAAAACAGTAGACAAGTAAAAAATAAAATGATATAATCGGAAAGGAAACAAAACAATGGAAACTAGATTTAAGAAATTAGGAGAAGTAATAGAACTAGAAAAAGGAAAATTAATTTTATTGGAAGAAAAAGAAGATACAATAAATATAATAATGAAAGTAGCTTTACAAAATATAGCTATTCTATTATTTCCAATGAAAACATCAAAAGAAGAAATAATCAATAGAATATTGGCAAGTAAGAGTTCAGTTAGTATTGAAAAAATCAGATTAAAAAAGGATTTATCAAATAAAGACTGGGAAAAATTATCAAGTACAATGAAAGAAATATCAAACTTTAAATTGTATATTGATAACACACATCAAAATTCTATACGAGAAATATTAAGCAAATGTAAAAAATTAAAGGAAGAAAAGAACATTGAATTAGTTGTATTGGAATGTTCACAATTAATTCAAGAAAATTTAAAAATGATAAAAGAATTAGCAAAAGATTTAGATATAACAATTATAGTAGCATCAGAAGTTACAAAAAAGATAAAAGAGGTCAACTAATGAATAAGATGTTTGAAATTAGCCAAGAAGATTTAGCAAATACTTTTGATAGCTGTTTCAATTATGAAACAAACCAAAACTACAACAAAGATTTAGATGTGAATTACAAGTTGAAAATATCGAAGAAAGACAGAGGAACAGAAAAAGAAATAAAAGTAAAAAAAGAAGTATTAACTTGTGAAAAGAATTGTAACAAGTGTAAAAGCATAATGGATAAGACATTTAATCTTTTAGAAAATGAATGTGGACAATTAGAAAAGAAGAAAACGAAAGTAAAAATAAAAATCCCGAGAGAGATAACAGACGGACAAAGTATATTATTAATTGGAGAGGGAAAGAGGAAAGACAAACAGTTTGGTAATTTAATAGTAACAGTTAAAATCAAATAAATTAAATATAACAGAAGAAACGAGAAGGACATCAGAGGTTAGCTGGTAGAAAAATAATGTAGTTATATAAATAGCAAAAATAAATTTATGCAAAACTATTCTATTTTGTCGAATTTTGTCGTATAATAAAAATGATATTGAAATTAAAAGGAGATGTAAAAATGTTTTGTACTAAATGTGGAGAAGAGATAGAAAAAGGTAATTTGTTTTGTACTAAATGTGGAGCCAAAGCAGAAGAAGAAGAGATAAACGAGAAACAAGAGAATCAAATAAAAAAGTCTAAAAATAAAAAAACAAGAAATATGATAATTATAATATTACTAATAATTCTTATTATTGTTTTAATATGGGGGATTTCTAACATTAAAGAAGATAAACTTATAGAAACAAAGCAAAATGTAGAAGACATTAAAAGCAGTGAAAATAATAATCTTTATAATGAATATTTAGCAGTAATAAAAGAATATGAAAATAAAATAGAAAATGAAGATGTTCAATATTTAGATTTAAAATATGCTTTATGTGATATTAATAATGACAAAATGCAAGAACTGATAATATTTTCTGGTACTTGTAATGCAGATACTGAATACATTTTTTATACATATAAGGATAACAAAGTCGTAAAATTAGGTTCAAATTATGGAGATAATTCAATTTTATATAAAGTTAAGGACAGTAATTATTTAAAACAAATACGTCAAGTTATGGGATATATAACCATTTTAAATATAGAATACAATGGAGATAAATTAGAAATTTACGAAGTAAATACAATAGAAGATACACAACTAAATGAGCAAGAAACGGAAGAAATATATGACGTACAAGATGAAACTATTAATTTTTATGACACTCGTTCTTTAAAAGGACTAGATGTATTAAAAAATTAAAAAAAATTAGTGTAGAGGAGATATAAAATGTTCTGTAGTAAATGTGGTAATGAAGTAAAAGATACGGAAAAGTTTTGTGGTAAATGTGGCAATAAAATTAGTGAGAATATAAAACAAAAAGGAAAAATACCAATTACAAAAAGTATAATATTAGGATTAATTATTTTTATAGTGGTATTGTTAATTGTAACAATTTGCTTTTATATTTCTGATATTAGCAATGACGATGTAGAAACATCAGTTCAAGCTGAAAGCAGAAATGAAAGTACAACTCAAAATAATACTGCAAGTAAAAGTAACAGAAGAGAAGAATTAATGAAAGAATTAGAGAAATCTATCGAAGGACAAGGAATTACATGGGAAAAATATTCAAGTGATTCATATAGGAAAGCAGCAGGAGGTAAAAGTTTAAGTGAAATGACCAATGAAGAAATTGAAAAAGAAATTGAGAGTAATGAAAAAAGAGCAACACAACAGAAAGAATATGATAACATATTCGGAGAAAAAATTAAGGAATTAGAAAAAGATGTAAAAGCAAAAATCTTATCTAACTATTTTAATTCATATAATGAAATTTATGTGCAAAAGGTATGGATAGCTTTAGATAAATCTAAAGAAAGTATAAAATATCTATATATGTATGTAAGTAGTTCACAAAATTCTAATTCCTCAATTATAGTAAGATGGGATAGTGAAAGTAACGAATTATACAAACTAAATGATTATGGTACAGAAGCTATGAAAATTTGGAATAGTGAAGATTATATTGCAAGTATAAATTATGAGAACAATGATAAAAAATATACATATATGATTAGGGAATAGATTAAGATATTAAGATAAGATTTAGTTGTTCAAGAACCTATAATTTTTTAAACACATAAAATTTATATAAAAGTGGTATTCAAAAAAGTTGAATATCACTTTTTAAACATATTCAAAAACTTTTCAACTTTTTTAAACAGAATGGTTTACGACTTTTTGTTCTCCATATATAATAAATAAAAAGGGAGATTTTTATTTATGGAAAATTCACAGCAAATTCAAAGTAACTTATATGGATACGCACGAGTAAGTACAAAGGAGCAGAACGAAGATAGACAAACACAAGCATTAACAGAGTTTGGAATTACAGAAGATAACATATTTATTGATAAAAAGAGTGGAAAGGACTTCGAGAGAGAAGAATATCAATTATTAAAAAAGATATTGAAACGAACTCAAAATAATGTATTGGTTATAAAGTCTATTGATAGATTAGGAAGAAATTATAAAGAAATTCAAAACGAATGGAGAGAAATCACACAAGATTTAAAAACTGATATTGTAGTTTTAGATATGCCAATATTAGATACTAGGCAATATAAGGACTTATTAGGGAACTTTATAGCAGATTTAATTTTACAAGTTTTATCATTCGTAGCTGAACAAGAAAGGGATAATATAAGAACTAGACAAAGAGAAGGTATCGAAATAGCAAAAGCCAAAGGCGTAAGAATGGGTAGACCTCCCATATTATTACCAAAAGAATTTAAACAAGAATATAGAAAATGGAAAAATGGAGAACAAACGGCAAAAGTAACAATGGAAAATTTGGATCTGAAACGTGGAAAGTTTTATATGTTTGTTAGAGAATATGAAGGCAGAACTTAACAAAAGTTTAAAAAGTAGTAGTAAAATATTAACATTTGTGGTAAAATAGAGATATAACGGAAGAGAGGAGATTAATTATGAGTGATAAACAATTAGTATTAAATACAGTTCAAAATATAGACGATACATCAAGTTACGAAGAAATTTTGTACACCCTTTATACACAATTAGAAGTACAAAAAGGTATAAAAGATATGGAAGAAGGCAACACAAAAACCAGTAACGAGGTAAAGGAGATAATAGATAAATGGTAATATGGACGGATAATGCAATATCACACATTACAGAATTTATTGACGAAACAAGAGAAGATACAGAGGAATCAGCAAAATCCTATATGCGAAAATTAATTGACTATACCGATATTTTAGATACAATGCCAGAATTAGGGAAAAATATGGATTACATTGTAGCAGATTATGAAATAAGACAATTAATTTATAAAAAGCATAGGATTATTTATCATATAAAAGGAAATGATATTGTGATTTTATCTGTTTTACATACAAGACTAGATTTAGGAAAAGCACTACGAAAATTGAAAAGAGATATAAAATAATTTAAAATATACGAAATAAAAAATAGGGTAGAGTTTAAGCAACTTCTACCCTATATTAATTATATTATTAAGTTATGAAATAACCTCTAATGTAATTCTCATGTATGTGGTTATATTAGAAAATTAAGCTATTTTATTTGTTTGTTTTTAATTCTCTATCTAAATCTTTTTTAGTTGCTTCAATCTTCGATTTTGGAAAGGTATATTTTTCTCGTGAATGTCCTTTTTCATTTAAAGATTTGATTTTATTTATTCTATTTTGTAAATTTTTATTTTTAATAGTAATGTTAGCAGATTTTTCAATTATATAATTAATCATTTCTTTTTTTTCATTTTGTGAAGTTTTAGTAGCATCGTGTTCTTCTTGACAAGTAGGACATCGTTTTGAGTTATTACCAGTAGCAACATAAGAACAACCACAATCAATACATATTTTTAGTTTAGAATTTTTTTCAGAATATTTAAAACTATTAAGAAATGTATTCCAAGCTAAATCAAACAAGTTATTGGAAATATGTACAACTTTACATTCGTTTTCATTATAAATTAAATGTTGTAATACATTAATTTGAAATATGCTTGAATAATAATTGATTTTTGGTGTTAGTTTCTTTTTCATTTTTTCAAAATAATTCATTTTATCTATGTAATCTTGTTTGAAAAAATCGTTTTTTAATTTTGGAAAACGGTCAAATAATATTTTACCTATAGTATTAACCTTTTTTGTGGCAGAATTTAAAGAGTACCTTTCATTTTCAGATAAGGGATTACGAAAATTATACATTTGGTTGCAGATAAAATATAGACTATTATAAAATTCATAAATCAAATATAAAATTATAAATTTATCTCTTAAATCTAAAATTTGTTTAAATTCTAAAATAATATTTTCTTCAATTCCGACAGTTTTAGGGGAAATAAAAAATCCATATAAATTAAACCAGTCAATGAATAAAGATAGCAATTCAGAATGTTTATTGTCCTTTATACTAGGAAATCCTTTTTTCATTAAAGACACACATTCAATTTTTTCATTTTCAATTTTAATAATATTGGGTTCATATAATGTGAAATTGTCTTTGTATAACATAAATAATTTTTTACCAAAGCTAGAACATTCATTAAGTAATTCAGTATGATTATAACCAAAATTTTTTAATAAACCGTTATATATTCCTATGCAGTTTTTATATTCAGTATCAATATTTTCCTTATAGTTATTTCCTATAATTGTATTGGAATGAATGACATAGTTGTTTTCAAGTTTAGTAGAAATGCTAGACAAATTTTGTATTTCTTTAGAATTAATCAATAAAATCTCCTCCTATTAATTTCAATAAAATTTCAATAATTTTAAAATATTTTAGAAAATACTGAAAAAATGTTATCATAGTATCGAAAAAAATGCAAGAAGTTTGAAAACTTTTAGCAAATAAATAAGAAAGGAGTGGTTAATATGCCACAAAAAAATTCAGTTGAAAAACGTAAAACTCATAGTAACAAAGTAGAAGGAGGAGATGCTAAAATGAATAACAACAAAGAACAGCTAAATGAAAAAGAGAAGTCAATTAGAGAGATTACAGAAGTAGAAATCCGTATACCGAATATGAAAGAAATAAAATTCCCATTTAATATTCAAAAAGTATGGGAAAAATTTGAAAGCAAGTTAGAAAAGGCAGTTAAAGAGAGCAAAAAAATTCGCTATTGGAAGAATGTAATGGTAGAAAGTTTAATGAATGGAGCAAAGGAAGAAATTGAATCTTCTTTAGAAAGAATATATTACTTAAAAAAAAGAGAGGTAGACATAAAGATGTGCCAAGAATACAACATTAAACAACCATTAAATGAACTAGAAAAAAAGAATTTAGAGAGTTAGCAAAAAAACAGATTAGGGAAATTTTAGGAGAAAACATAGAAGAAAATATTGCAGATTTGCTAACAATGGAATGGTTAAGGTTTTTAGAAATAGCATTTTCACAGCGTCAGGATTATATGAAACTTATAAAAGAGAAGGGAGAAATTTAAGATGTTAAAACCAATATTAGACAAATTTTTTCAATATAGAAATGTAGTCGCAAACAATGGGCTTGATATAGTATTACTAACTAAAGGATATAATAGCAAATATTATCGTGTCAAAGAATATATAGGACAAGTTGTTTCAATACAAAGTGGTAAAGGATTTAATGGAATGGATAAAGTTGAAATTAAATTCCTAAATAATGAAAGATATCAAACAGAAACATATTTAGATAATAACATTCGAGAGGGAGATATCATATCCATATATGGAATTTTCATTAAAGATGGAACAAAGTTACAATTACAATGTAAAGGTGGTTCTATCAGAGTTTTCAACAAGTTTAGTGAAGCTGGTCGAATAGATACGAACAAGATATATAAATTTGGCTATGCAGAACTTTCAAATATAGAACCATCAGTAGAATATAACGTAGGAGAAGAAAACATCAAAGAATTAGAACCTAATAGACTTTGGTTTTATGTAGGTAACGATATAAAAGACATAGAAGATAAAGCTAAATTAACGGAACAAGAAGAAAAAAACGGAATAATAGACACAACAACTACATCTTCTTTCTGTGTACCAGAGGTTCAAGAGATAAACGATATTGATGTAGAGTTTTAAATTAAAAATTCATAGAGTAGTAATTCGCTACTCTATGAAAATATAGAAATAGAAAGGAACGATTTAAAATGAGCAAACAAAAAAATATCTTAAAAAATAATATAAACCAATGCAGACAACAACTTACTAAAAAAGGGATAGTATTTGACAAAAAATAGAAGTCATAAAAACGATACAAGTCAAATACACCTTTTAGTAGGTGATACTATATGAAAAGTTTTGTAAAATGTGAAAAAACTATTTACAAACGAGAAAAAAAGAACAATAAATATAAATATACCCCTTATTTAAAACAACTTGAAAGAATGATAGCTAATGAATGACACTTACATAGGCCTATTAAAAATAGGTATTATAAAAGAATTAAGAAAACAAGGGGTACTTACAAAAGAGGAAGAAGAAACAACAGTAAAACAATTAGAAAATAAATATAATATCGAGGTGTAAAAAATGAAAAGAGTAGTAGCATATTGCAGAGTTTCGACAGATTCAGAAGACCAAGTAAATTCATTAGAAAATCAAAAAATGTATTTCAATAGGGAAATAAAAAATAATCCCGAATGGGAATTCACCAAAATTTACGCAGACGAGGGAATTACTGGTACAAGTGTAAAAAAGAGAAAAGAATTTAATAAAATGATACGAGATGCAGAAAATGGAAAATTTGATATAATTCTGACAAAAGAAGTTAGTAGGTTTGCAAGAAATACAGTTGATGCCTTACAATATACAAGAAGACTGAAAGCTATAGGAATTGAGACATATTTTTTGTTGGATAATATCTCTACAGCTGACAAAGATGGAGAATTAAGGCTTACCATAATGAGCAGTCTAGCACAAGAAGAAGCTAGAAAAATAAGTGAACGTTGTACATGGGGAGCAAAACGTAGTATGGAAAAGGGCGTTGTTTTTGGAAATATCGTTTTAGGTTATCATTTAAAAGACGGAAAATTAACAATAGACCAAGAAGAAGCAAAAATTGTAAAAGATATTTTTCACAAATATTTATATGAAGAAAAAGGATTTTTTACAATAGGAAGAGAACTGATGGAAAAAGGAGTAAAGACAAGCAGAGGTAATAATAAATGGTATGCAACTACTATAAAATTCATTTTGACAAATGAGAAATATTGTCGGAGATTTAAAGCAAGGAAAAACTTACATACCGAATTATTTAGACAAAAAGACAAAGAAAAATAAAGGAGAAAGAGAATTTGTAATCATAAAGAACCACCACGAGCCAATAATTAGTCGTGAAGAATTTGAAAAGGTACAAGAAGAAATAAAAAGAAGACATCTTGAAACAGTAAAAGATGATTGTAGGAGAAAGCACTCAAGCAAATATGCTTTCTCTGGAAAACTAATATGTAGTAGATGTGGTAGAAGTTTTGGCGTAGGTGCTACAAAAACATTACAAACTGGAGAAATCAGAAGGCAATACCGTTGTAGAACAAGAGTAGATAACGGAATTTTTACAATAAACGAAAAGGGAGAAAGTTATGGTTGCGACGCAGACATAGTATATGAAGATGTACTAAAAGAATGTATCAAAGGTATTATAAAGGAAATAGCAAAGGACAAAGAAAAAATAATAAGTGATGTGGAAAAAATAGTAGAAAGCACAATTTATAAAAGAGTAAAAAAAGAAGAAAAAGAAAATGTTGTATTAAAAAGGAAGAAAGAAATAGAAAACGAAAGACAAAAAGCAATAGAACTATGTATTAAAGGGCTAATAACAGAAGAAGAACTAGAACAAAAGAAAAAGGAAAAAGAAGAAGAACTAAAAATGATAAACCAAGAATTAAGGGAGCAGGAAGAAGAAATAAAGGCATTAGAAAATAAGAACAAAATAATTGAAAAAGCAAATCAAACAATAAACGATATAGTAAATACCAAAGTATTTAGCGACGAAGTATGTAGAAGTTTAATTGATAAAATTATAGTTTATAATAAAGCAGAATTTGACTTTTATTTAAAGGGAAATCAAGGCGATTACTTTAAAAAAGAAGGGGTACTATTGTATAATAACCATGGCAAAATATCAAATGTATAGGAGATGATTTGATACTAGTAGAAATTTAGCTATATCAATGGTTTATGATAATGTCCAGGTTTCGTACAGTCTGTAGTTAATAGCAGGCTGTAATTTTGCTAGCTTTTCTAAATTTATGATTAAAAAAAGACAAACAGAAAATGTTTGCATAAATAGAAAAGACAGTAGGTAATATGTCAATAGAAAAATAAATATTCTTTCAACGGCAATTTCGCTACTAGGTAAATCATTAGTGATAGAAAAATCTAAAATATGCTTACCTTCGAAATTTATCGCATAAAAATAGTTACTAGAAGAACTAACATCCAGGAATTTTCTTTCTTAAAATTAGAATGCTTAATAAAGAAATGAAACCATAAGGGTATTATTTTTAAATAGCCAATGCTATTAATTTATTAGTTCTTAAGTTGATAGCATTGGCTAAAAGTTATATATGCTGTATCAATAAATGCCCTTCTGAACTGTGCATTGCTGCATTTTAGCATATATTATAACTTTTTAGCAATTTGAGATGAGAAATACCAAAATTTAACAAGATAAAATTATTGACATAAAACATTATAAATGTTATACTAAAAAAGCATTAACCATCAATAGAAAAAGTCGGTACAGAAAAAGTATAAAATTTCCATAAAAAGTTTCAAGAAATGTATTGACTTTAAATAAGAAACATGATATTATTAAAAAGTACCTTGCGACGGACAAAAAATTTAAAATATACTTAAGAATTAGTAATAAAATAAAACTTAAGGAATATAATAAAAACAGAGATTACTAGTTTTTTATTTTGCCCAATTTTTAAGGTAAAATTACACAAAGAAAAAATATTTTTAAAAATTTGTCAAAAAGTGTTGACAAACAAAAAAAGGTATAGTATAATGCAAACCGTTCCGCTAAATGGAACGACAAAAAGTACATTGAAAAGTAAACAATAAAATCCTTTAGAGAATAAACCGAAGCGG
>CAOKPI010000032.1 GCA_948470605.1 uncultured Clostridium sp.
CTACCTCCACTATGGACTTTCACCAATAAGCTAAACGACATGCCTGTCGCACATATGATTTTGGAGACATGGGGACGTAGATGATGTCCCCAATATTAATTTTCTTGAGTAATAGTTCTACATTTTACAACTAATCTTTTATCCTTTTTTTTCGTGCAAGTAATCAAGGTTGCTTCTATTTCTCCATTGGTATTCTGATTGGTACAACTTAAATCTGTTTCCGATACTTCGTATTTATCGTATACCAAATAACTAACTCTTTTCCCTTTATTATCTAACAAATTTATTTTATCGTTATTTTCTAATTCTGATAATCTACTGAAAAATTGTTCATTTTTATAGTTATGTCCCACAATGCATACATTTCCTGGTTGATTTATATCTGGTCCAAATAATTTTGTCGGAGCAATTTTCAAATATTCGTCTGATGTTTCGTACACAATTGGATAATTTACATCTATTTTAGGAATATGAATCTGACCAGCAACTCTATATTTTTGACCTTTTGAATTGCTATTCAAATAAATTGTATTATCCTTCTTAACTGTATTTTTTTCATCTTTTTCAGGATAACTTTCATTTTCTTTCGCTAATATTTCTTCATATTCTGAATATATTTCATCATATAAAGCCTCGTCATATTCAGATTCACTTTTAATTTTAAAAATTAATATGCTGGAGCCTATTATGATTCCCATTAACAAGAAACAAATTAACTTTTTTTCCCCTTTATCCATTCGCAATTCTCCATTTAAAAGACAGTTAGATTGACACCAACTGTCTTACCTTTCTATTTTGTCTAATTCTTAGTTTTTTGCAATCATTAATCCTATGATACCTATTATGCTTAATCCGATTAATGTATATAATATCATTACCACTGGATTTTGTTCTTCCCCTGTTTTAGGTAATACAGATAAATCAGATTCTGTATTTGAATTTTCTTGTGCTTTGTTGTCTTGTAAATTATCTTTTTTACTATTGCTACTATTACTACTGTTAATAGTATTGCTACTATTATTATCTATAATGGTTAGTTTCGTAGCTCCATTACTAGAAGCTAGTATATCTGGTCCTGCTGCTGAACCAGAGAAATTTCTTAAGGCAATCGAAGTTTCTCCTAATTTTGCATTTTCTTTTACTTTAAAAGTAATGGTTGCTATACTTTGTGCTGTATTGACTACTTTAGCATCTTTTGTATTAGATGTAATAAATCCATCTTGATAAAGTGGTGCTTCCCATTTGTTTGTACCATTTACTGATACGTAGTCTAGAACAGAAGAATCAAATTGAATTTCCGCAGTATAAGCACCAATTCCTTTTTCTGCACTTTCAATCGCAATATCTTTTAATCCAATCGTAACTGTAACGGTATCCCCTCTTTTAGCTTGTGTATGATTGATGGTTAAAGTTGTATGGAAACTATCCTTAGCGGCATATACTTTGGTTGTACATACAAGCAATAATATAACTAAGATGATAGAAATTATTTTTTTCATTCTTATCTCATTCCTTTCTTGGGCTCAAATCTGGTTGAAAAATAATTGGATATTTTGTATGCTATTATTTTTCAACCAATTCCCTATTTTTTCATTTCACTTAACACTAATCTCTTAATTAATAGCAAATCAGTTGCTGTTATGTTTCTATCTTTGTTAATATCTCCCGCTTTAAATTTCAAGCCTGTTAAAATCCATTCTTTCTTTTTAGCTGCTACTAAATGTCTTTTTACAAATAGAACATCAGTTGCTGTTATTTTGCCATCTCCATTTACATCTCCTATTTTATACTCGTCTGGTTTTGTTGGGTCTTCTGGCTCTCCAGGTTTTATTGGGTCTTCTGGCTCTCCAGGTTTTATTGGGTCTTCTGGTAAATCTTTAATCCAGTCTACTTTTGCTGTAGCTCTTCCCTTATTTCCTACTTTATCTACAAATTCAAAATTAAATTCTCCATTTTTTGTAAATGTATAGGTATCACTTCCATTATTATTGGTTATTGTAATTGGTTCACTTGCCCTTACTAATCTTGCTATTACCTCTCCACTGGTTAGTTCTGTCGTACTATATTCGATTTCTGCTGTCGGAGCTATTTTATCAATCCAATCTACGGTTGCTACTGCTGTTCCCTTATTGCCTAAAGGACCTACATAGTAGAAGGTATAGGTTCCATTCTTCGTGAATACATGTGTGTCACCGTTTTCCAGTTTATTGCCATCTTTATCTACTATGGTTACTCCACCTTCATCAAAGGTTACGGTTGCTGTTACATCCCTATTGGTTAATTCCTTAATGTTATAGGTGATAGTTGCTACAGGTGGTGTTTTATCAATCCAAGTTACTTCTGCTATTGCTGTTCCTGTATTTCCTGCTGGTCCTACAAATCTAAATTCGTGTGTTCCATTTTCTGTAAAGGTATGGGTATTTCCTCCTTCTACATAAACATTTTCTTTGTCAAATGTTATGGTTGCTGTTACATCTTGATTGGTTATATCGTTTATATCATAAGTGATAGTTGCATTGATTTGTCTTTTATCAATCCATCCTACTTCCGCTATTGCAGTTCCTTTGTTTCCTGCTTTATCTACAAATTCAAATTCAAATTCTCCATTCATTTCAAATGTGTGGGTATTTTTTCCGTCATTGTTTGTAATCGTTACCTCTTCTTCATTAAAGGTAATGGTTGCTATTACATTTTGGTTCGTTAAATTGGTATTTGAATATTGTATGGTGCCAACTGGTGCCACTTTGTCAATCCAATCTACTTTTGCAACTGCCACACCTCTTTTTCCAGCAACTGGTTCCACAAAATGAAATTCATGAATTCCATTCTCTGTAAATACATAGGTATTTCCATCTTCGATTATTGCACCGTTCTCATCTACTATTTTTGTTCCCTCTCTATCAAAAGTTACGGTTGCTGTGACATCTTGATTCGTTAGATTTGTCGTACTATATTTTACGGTTGCTGTTGGTAGGTCTTTGTCAATCCAGGTAACATTAGCTGTTGCTGTTCCTGTATTTCCTGCCGCATCTTGAAATTCAAATGTATATTCTCCATTTGTTGTAAAAGTATGGGTATTTCCATCTTTTACAGTAACATTTTCTTCATCAAAGATTATGGTCGCTGTTACATCTTGATTGGATAAGTTGGTTGAACTATAGGTTATCGTTGCAACAGGTGCTTTTTTATCAATCCAGTCAACGCTTGCTGTTGTTTCTCCTATATTTTCATATGGTCCTTTAAATCTAAATTTGTGTGTTCCATTTTCCGTAAATACATGGGTATTTCCATTTTCAATTGTCGCACCATTTTCATCTATTATTTTGGTTCCTTCTCGATCAAAAGTTACGGTTGCTGTCACATCTTGATTGGTTAAACTATTTGGGGTATAAGTAATACTTGGTGTTGGTAATGTTTTGACAATCCAATCTACCTTTGCTATTGCGGTTCCTTTTGTACCTTTCTTATCAACAAATTCGAATGTAAATTCACCATTTTCTGTAAAGGTATAAGTATCCTTTCCGTCATTATTCGTTACAGTAATATCGGTACTTTTATTGATTAATCTCGCTATTACATCTTGATTGGTAGTTTCTTTTATACTGTATTCTATTTCTGCTGTTGGTGTTTCTATTTTCGTTTTATCTTCAAATAAGTTAATCATAGCTACTGAGAAGAAATAATCCATTGGTTCTCCATCTCTGTCACCATGTACACTATCACAAGATTTTATACATTCTATTTTTACATATTTTGCTTTTTCTATTTTTGACAATTGTAGCTCTTTTCTATCTTCACTAGCGGTAAGTTCTGCTGCTGTTGTCGCATGATATAAATTTTGGAAATTAAGAACTTCTGTCCAATTTTCTCCATCCATACTTACCAAAACTTTACCATCTTTTGGAATTCCATAAGCATATCCTGCTTTTTTTACATATTCAATTTTGGATATATATCTTGGTTCATCTAATTCTAAAACAATCCATCTTGGGTCATGCATGGTTGTAGTAGTACGGTTGGAATGCCACATGGTTGTTGGAAGCCCATCCACTGCAAATTCTGCTTCTTCTTCTCTACTTGGTACCGTAGTACTTGACGCATTTACAGAGGTTATATGCTTGATTGGCACATATCTAGCTGTATTTGGTTGATTATCTGCTGTAAAAGTAAATTCTACTGCTTCACTCGCCATTAACGTACTGGTTGCTTTTTTTCTAATGAAAAGTTTTGTATTTCCTGTTACGATTGGTTCTTGTTTTGAATAGGAAATCCAATTTCCAGTATTGGTTCCTGTTCTCCATTCAAGTTTTGCTGTATCACCCATTCCTATTAGTCTGTTTTCTAAGTCATTCAAATAGGCTGTTATAACTGGTAGCTCTTGTCTTTGAATGTCTATGGTAGACTCTTTGTTAGCATTTATTAAACGAATTTTTATTTTATTGTCTGGGTTAATTTGTTTTATTTCTTCTGCTGTTAATTGTTTTTCATTTCCTATTCCTATTTTCCAAGTTGCTCCACCGTCTAAGCTATATTGCCATCTTGAGCCTTTAAATTCATCTGTTAGCATAAGTTTTCCAGCATTTTCTCCATCAAATGAAAAAGTTCCTAATGTTACTACTGTTGTATCTTCAAATAAATTTACCATGGCTAGTGAGGCAAACATATTCTTAGTATCCATTTCTATTTTTACATATTGTCCATAAACTGGTTTTTCAAAATTAACAGCATATAAATCACCATAAGTATCACAATTTTCTATTTGTCCTGCTTGTATCCATGTTTCGCCATCTATACTTACATATACTCTAGCATTTCTTATGTCATCTGGGTCCTGTGGTCGACCTGGATATTTCTTTTGTATAAATTCCAAAGCAGATATATTTTTCGGTTCATCTAATTTGATACTAATAAATGGCTTGGTTGGTTGTTGTAAAACATTTTGACCAAAATCTGTATGCCATAAAGTATTTAAATTTCCGTCAATTGCATTTTCTGCATAGAAAGGTCTACTATTATCTTTTGACTGTGTAGAATAACCTGCTATTTCTAAATGTTCGATTGGTACATATTTTCTTTTATCATTTACTTCATCTTGATTAAATTGATATTCTGCTGTTTCTCCCACTAAATGAGTACCTGTTGCAGCCATTCTAACAAATACTTTTTTATTACCTGTTAAATCTGGTTCTGCCTTACTATATAAAGTCCATGCATCTGTTTCATTTAATTTCCATTCCATTCCTGGAACAGCTGCTATTAGTTTGTTTTCCAAATCGTTTGCATATAAAGTACTTGGCAATCCGCTTGATGGTAAAATATCAATTTTGTATAGATTTTTTTCGTCATAATTTACTCCAACAAGATGGATATAAATATCGTTTTCAGCAGTAAGACTCGCTAATTCTTCTGGTGTTAATTGCCATTTATGTTCTTGTCCTGCTTCAAAAGAATGCTCTTTCCAACTACTTGGGTTTTGTGTATTTCCATCAATACAATAATCCCAGCGAATTCCCATTTCTTTAAAACGTTCTGCTAATACTATTTTTCCAGCGTCATCTCCATCAAAGGAAAAAGTAGCTATGCTAGTATCCATTTGTCCTAATAAATAAGTTGATACTTCCCTCGTTACACTTGGTTGATAGGTCTCTGTTGAATTATTGGCAAGTACTTTTCCATATTCTAAGATACGTTTTTGTAAAATAACAAATTGAGCTGAATACTCTGAACTTGTTAATTTTGGTTTAATTAAATTCGTTAAATTATACATTGGTAATGGATAACATCTTAAACTTTCTGCCATTTCTTCTGCTAAATTATACCAATCTTTTTCTGTTTTTGTTTCATTCGCACTATAGTTATTAATTAATCCATACCATGCATCCACATTAATTGGTAATTCTTGTAATGCTTTTCGATAGATTTCTTCTTGCTTTGCTGGGTCATTTTTATATAAGTCTGCTGTCATAATAACTTTTTCTGATTTTTCATAAGCTTCTTCTTGATTCATAGCAGCTTGACTTAATAGTAAATAAGATGCTGCATATCCACTTACATACCTATCACTACCCCAACCTAAAGGCATTCTTACGCCCAATCTTTCCGTTTTTCCTGTTTGACCCCAGTTTGTAATAACATTATTTAGGGTCCACGCTCCATCTCCAGCATCATTCATGGAATAATAAGCAAATGCTGCATGTCCTGGTTGACCAACTACGGTTGCAGGCACGCCATGTGCGCCACGGTTACAAGCTCCTTGTTTCGATATACCACCACAAACAGCTCCACCTTCTATATTCATCCATAATTTATAAACACCTGGTTTCCCATATTCTACGCCATATTTTGAGAAAATTCCTTTATATTTCTTATCATAGGCTTCTTTATTCTTTTCATCCCAATATTTGGGTTGATTATAATTAGGCCATATATATTTCATATAAGGATGTGGTGATAAATACCACATTTTGTTTGAATTTGCATCAATAAAACTTTGTGTATATTCATTCAACCACAATATTTCTTGGTCATCAATAATACAATTCATGACATAACGCATTTCTTCTGTTGTATATCTTTCAAACCATTTGGCAAAATCTATTGTGTCTGTGAATCTCATGTTCCCATTATGATACAAATCTTTATAGATTTGATAACGTCTTACTGGATCTGATTTATTTTCTACTGTCCCAGGTTGCATCCATAAAGCTACATCTACTGTGTGTGTTAAAGATAATGCCACTGCCATTCTTTTATATAGATTACCTAATGTATCATATCCATATTTAGTTGGTTCTTGTATGGTAAAGTCATTTGCATAGTTAGCACGTAAATTAGATAATATGATAATAGACTTCATATAATTTTTTCCATCTGGATATCCTCCAAGTACATACATCCTAAGATTGTCTAAATCATTCATCAGCCACTCAAGTGTTTCTTTATAAGCATTTTTATAGTTTGCCGTAAATTGTAAAATATCATATCCTGCATTATTTACTAATTCTCTTTGTAATAAGATTTTCTCATATTCTCCTGTTATTTCTTGATCTTCATATTTTTTAAGCATTTCATCATATTCTGCAACTGTCTTAATAAAAGGTGCAGCTATAGCATTTTCATCATACCCTTCTTTTATTAACTTAGCATCTGCATAAACAGCATGGTCTGCGGTATTATTTCGATTTTTGTCAGCATATAGTTTTAAATATTTTGCACCTTTAATGTCTATTTTTACAAATTCTGCATTCGTATTTCCTTTCAATGGTGCCGTTTCTGCTTTTTTTGTTGTCCAGTTTTCTCCATCTACTGAAGTATAGATCGTAAATTTTACACCATCTCCATTATTTCCTCTCGATTCATCTACTCCTATATAAGCAGTAAAATAATCATAGTTATAATTAGTAATATCATAAATAACTGTTGAAGTAGCATGTGCTGCTATTCCTTTATAAAACTGTTTCTTTTCACCATCAACGATTAAACTAATCATACCATTATTTTTACTTGTATCCAAGTTTTTATCATAAGTTATAGCACCCCATCCTACTGAGGAATCAGACCTATATGGTATGTCTGATAAATAACAAAGTTTCTCATCTTCGTTTTTCTCAGATGCCCAAACTTTTTTGTTTGGTAGTAAAAATATGACAAATAATAAAATAAAACTAAAAATTAATTTTAACAAAAATTTGGTTTTTTTCATTTTTATTTCATTCCCTCCTCAACGCACAAACTGATTGAAAAAAATTGTAATTCTTTTTCAACCTTTATTATACCGTTTTACAAAACTCTATTACAATTATACTATATTTTTTACATTATGTAAATAATTTTGTTTGTATGTGTTTATGAAATTATACAATATTTATGGCAAAAAGAATATAACGATATTGTTATATTCTTTTTACAAAAATATTACATGAGTTTCCCTAGTATTCATGAGATTTTTGTAACAAAATTGTTATGTTTTTATATGTAATATCCACTTTTTTTCTTATAAAATACCAATGCTCCAAATATTGCTAATACTGAAATAAAGCTTACTAGAACTGTTTTTATTATCGTTCTGTCATTTGTATCCATTCCAGTTGCTATCATAATAATCATATTAGCTCTATCTATGTTATCCTCTTTATCAATATCTTTATATCCAGCTGGATTTGTAATTTCTGTTAAAGAAACGGTATTGGTTTTCTCTCCAAAGTTATCTTCACCCTTTATCCATCTTAAAACTAATTCAATTTCTTTATTTTCTCCTGGTTTGATAATTTCATTTTTCAAGTCAGTTGTCGTTAAAATTCCATCTGTATCCTTCCAATTGATTTTATTATCTTCTGGATAGTATTTATACCCATTTGGTATAATATCTGTCAAAGAAGATACTGTTCCTTCTATTTCGCCACTATTACTAATTCGTATTTTATAAGTTATCTTAATTTCTGATGTATTAACTTTCTTTCTATTAATATCTAGTTTGTATATTTCATTTTTGTTAGACAATGTCTTTCCGCCTTGTGAAACCCCATTCATCTTTACATTGCTTACCCAAGTATCTACTTTTAGGTTAAACACTTGCTTTTCAAAATAATATTTTATCATTATTTTGTCTTTCGTCATGGTGCCTTCTGAATTTCCCATTCCTTCTACAAATTCATAATATGGTACATCTTTTCTTTGTATTTTATATTTGTCTCCCACATATCCATTTATGATTTGTTTTTCAGAAAGTATATTATTGGTTTCTTTTTCTAGATATTGTATCTCTACTTGTGCTTTTCTTTTATAGTAATATCTTACTTCTATGGTATTAGCCTTCATTTTACCTTTTGCATTTTTTGGTGTTTCCAATAATCCATAGCCATCAAATTGTTTTTCTTTTGTTTCATAGCTGTCACCTTCATATCCTTGAATTTCCTCTTGCTCCAATTCTCTATTGGTTTGTTTATCAATATATTTTACAACTACTTTCGTTTTACGCACATAATAGTAAGTTACTGTTGTTACCTTTTCCTCCATGGTTCCTTTGTTATTGGTTGGTAATTTACTATTTCCATTTTCATCTTTTATCACTAATTCATAATCTTCGATTTCCTTTGGTACAATTTCATACTTATCGTTTACATTACCTTCATGTTTTATTTCTTCTATTACTTTACCTGTTGTTATATCAACATATTTCTCTATGACTCCCTCTGATTTTTTATTGTAATAGTACTGTACTAATGTCTGCGTATTGTATGTACCATCTGGATTCCTAGTTATTTTCATTTTTCCTGTTGCATTGTTAGGTACTTCCATTAATCCATATCCTTTAATCTCTTTCTTTTCTGTCTTATAATCATCATTTTCATGTCCATATATTTCAATATCCTCTGCTATTTTCTCGCCAGTTGTTTTATAAATATAGCTTACTTTTACACTTGCTTTTTTACTATAATAAAATTTAACTTCTATGATATCTTTTTTCATTTCTCCTTCTACATTGCTTGGTGATTTAGAACTTAAATCATATCCTTCAAAAGTTCTTGCTACCATGTTATATTTGTCCCCTACTTTTCCATAATGTGTTTCACTATATAACAATTGTTGTGTATTAATATCTATATGTTTTTCAATGACTCCTGATGAAATACGTGCATAATAATATCGAATGATTTGTTCTGTTTTGCTAAAAGTACCATTTGGTGATTTTGGTGATTCTACTAAAACATACCCTTCTATATTTTCTGCACATGTCACAAAGGCTTCTCCTACTTCTCCCTTTTGTGTAACAGTTTTTAATATTTTACTTGTATTTTTATCTATATGTTGCACTGTTACCTTTGCTTGTTGTGCATAATAGTAAATTACTTCTATTGCTTTTTCTGTCATCTTTCCTTTTGTGTTATTAGTGCTTTCTACAAACGTATATCCTGTTATTTCCTTCTTTTGTGTTACATATTCTTGTCCAACATATCCATTTATTGTCTCTTCTTCGGCTAATTGCTTTTTGGTATCTTTTTCTAAGTGTTTAACAACGACCTTTGTACCTTTTGCATAGTAATAAATGATTTCTATTTTTTCATCTTTCATAATTCCTTGTGTATTGTCTGTGCTTTTCACAAAAGTATATCCTGCTATTTCTTTTGGGTCTGTTTGATATTCTTTACCAACATATCCATTTAGTGTTTCTTCTGCTAATATCGTGTTTGTAAATTGTTCTACATATTTAATATTTACTTTGGCACTTTTTGCATAGTAATAAATGACTTCTGATTCTTCTCTTGTCATAGCACCACTTGTCTTACCTGTAGTTTCTATATTTACATATCCTGCTATTGATTTTAATTCGGTGGTATAACTTTTGCCTTCATAACCATTAATCTCATATTGTTCTTTTTCTGAAACTATACTATTGGTACTCTTTTCCAAGTATTTTACAACTACTTTTGTATTTTTAGCATAATAGTATGTTTTTCTTTGCATATCTTCTGTATATTGTCCTGTCTTTTCTGTTGGTTCTTCTACTAAAGTATATCCCACAATGTCCTTTTTATCTGCACTTATATCAAATCTGTCTCCTACTATTCCAGTTTTTTCTACTGAATCAGAAACTTCCTCTTTTGTGTATTTGTCTATATATCTCACAACTACTGTTCCTGGTGTTTTATTCATCGTATTGGTTATGGTAATTTCCTTTTGTGGTACTGTTTCTGTATTAGTTGATACATCTGTTATGTCTGTTAATTTTCCTATTTCCTTTTCATAGTTAATTAACTCATCTTGATACATTTCTTTTTCGTCTGCAGTATAAACAATTTCCTTTCCGTTGCTATCATATTGCTCTAATTGTGTAAATGTATAACTATTTTCTGTTGCTACTTCTATTTCTCCATTTTGTACAACTTCTCCTGTGTCTGCTTTTTTAATTTGTAATACCAATGAAGTTGGTCTTTTCTTATAGAAATCATCTTGATCGACCCATACTTTGTTTACTCTAATGCTTATTTTTTCTTTTGGAACTACGAATCGATTGGTAATTGTAAATCCATCAATCGTTTTTTCATAGAATTTCAAATCCTCTTTATGTTGTTCCCCTGACAATACAGCTTCATCTACTGTGTAATGGATTTCATTTCCCTCATCATCATATTTTGGTAAATCTTTAAATTCTATTTTACTTTCTGCTTGTTGTTTATTAACTGTTATTTCTTTACTATCTACTATTTTGTCATCTCTTTTTACTTGTATCATAAGCTTTTCTGGTCTTTTCTGTCTTTGTTCTTCTGTATCAATCCATACTAATGATATATTTATATCCTTTGACGTGTCTATTGGTAATTCTTCCTCTGTTGTGTCAGTTATTGTTGTCTCCGTATCTTTCAAGTCAATTTTTCCTGTTACTCCATTACTTAATGTTGCTTGTTTTAAGTCTATATCTTTGTATGTGACTTGTATGGTTTTTGTAATATTAATTTGTTTCTTACCATTTGTAAATGTATCTATGCCTTCTATATTCTCTACCCAAGTTATTGTTTTATTTTCTCTGTCATAGGTTCCTCCTGCTAAATCTGATTTTCCTTCTGCTATGTCAATTTCATAAGGCAATTTATCTGTTATTGTGACTACAGCATTTCCTTTATATTTGTCTATTTCTCCTGTATACATTATGGTATATGGTATTTTTTCATCTGCTTTTTTTATACTTTCTTTTGTACTTTCTTTTGTCAATTCTGAATTATCAATAGTCGATTCTTCTTTTGTTCTATAAAAATAATTAACTACTATCGTATCTTTTGTAATAAGTCCACTTGCATTTTCTGGTTCTGCTACTAATTCATATCTTTTACTTACATTTTCTGCTTCCTTTGTAGCATAAATTTCTCCTGGCAATCCTGTTTTTATTATATCTTCTGCTACATTTCCATCTGTCAATGGTACTTTTGATGTTGTTCCTTCTATGTAATAATGAACAATTACGGTTCCCTTTTCTTTTTCATTCGTTATCTTTATTTCTTTATCTTCTAAGTCTTTACTTATATTTAATTGAGTGGTTGGTTCTTCTGGTAAAACATATCCCTCTGGTGCTTCTATTTCTGTTATATCATATTCTCCATACGCTAATGTTGTTTGTATTTTTCCTTCTTTATCCGTTACATAGATAGTATCTGCTTCTTCGGTTCCATTTGTTTTAGCTTGGATAGTAAATTTAGCACCAGCTAATGGCGTTATACCATCTTCTTCATATTTTGCTAATGTTATTTTCCTTTGTACCTTTTTGTAATAATAGGTTATACTCATTTCTTTTCCATTATAAATTCCTGTACTATTTTCTGGTGTTTTTGCCAATTCATATTCAGCCTTTAATTCATTTTCTGGAATGGCACTAGTTGTATAAGCTTCTCCTTCTTTCCCCTTTTGTATTACATCTTCTGCTAATTCACCATTTGCTAATGGAACTTTATGATTCGTATCTTCTATATAATGGTGTACTGTTAGTGGAATGTCTTTTTTTACATATTCATAAGTAACTTCAATTCCTTCTTTACGATATCTTCCTGATGCGTTTTCTGGAACAATATAATTTCCTTCCTCATTTGCGTCTAATGTATATTTCTCTATATCCATTTTTGGTGCTGTAGTATATGGTTCCCCTTCTTTTCCTTCTATCTGTTCATCCTCTACAAGTTTTTCTGTTGTTCCTTTTACATAGTGATGTACAATAACTTTAGAACTTTTAGTATTTGGTACTGTTAGTTCTTTCGTTCCACTTGACGTGAATTCAAAATCTATTGGCTCCTTATTTAATAAATATCCTTCTGGTGCTTTTGTTTCTGTTATTTTATATTTTCCAAATGGTAGCTGTAATGAACCTTTTCCATCTTTATTGGTTACAACAGTATATTGTCTTAGTGCTATTTTTATATTATTTATGATAAAATTACAATTTTCAATAGGGATATTACCTCTTTTTGCATATCCTAAATGTAAATAATACATTTTTCCACCTAGTATCGTTGCTGTATAATCTGTTGCCTCTTTATTTCCAACTATGTTGACAAATGTTCCTGGTTCATTCTCATAATCTGGTGATGTTGTGCTTTCTGTTATTGCTACATATCCTATATTTCTATTTTCCTCACCAGTTATTTCAGCATTTACATTTATCGTAAATTCTCCTTGCTTATCTCTTAAATCTATTGGTAGATAAGAATTTTTTGAAATATCTTCTTGGTTTAATTCATATTTTCCGTCTTTTTCAACAAAACTATAGGTTGGCTTGTAGCATTTTACACTGTTTATTATCATTCTGTCTTCTCCTACATTTCCGCTTTCATCTTTTCGATAACCAAAATGTAGAAAATATCGTTTCCCTGCTTGTAATTCATAAGTATAATCTTGGGCTTCTATTTCTCCTGATAGATAGATAAATCTTCCTTCTGGATTATCATAGGTTGGTGGTGTAGATGTTTCTGATAATACCGCATATCCAATATCTTTACCTTCCTCACTTGATATCGCAGCATTTACTTCTATTGTATATTTTCCTGTTTTTCCGCTTAAATCTACTATCATCATAGAATTAGCTGTTTTATTCGCTATTGCATTTGTAATAATATCTTCTGGTGCTCCCTTCATATCATGTGCTTGTTGATATGTTATATTATTGGTAGACGTATAACCTCCATTTTCTTTTTCAAAATAGAATTGTCCCATTCTATTCATTGCTGATAAAATGGTTGTATCTTGTACATTATTTTGCGTTAGATTCCCAACAACATTTTCAATGGTTATATCTTGTTGCACCTTAAACTCTGCCCCTTCTAGTGGAGCATTGGTAACACTATCTACTTTGTTAATGGTTACTTTACTATCCCTTAAAGCATAGGTTACTACTATATTTTTATCTTCTGTGATATCCTTAAATGCTGGCATAATATAGCTTCCATCTGTTGCTTTTTCAAAAGAATAATTTTGTCCATTTACTGTAATTTTAATCAGTTCATAATTTTCGTCTGGTATCATTCTTATTTCTTTTGTATTGCTATCACCATATTTCACAATTTCGTAAGGTTTTTCTCCTTCTCCTGATATGTTTCCTCCTTTTATTCCTCCCATTTCTTCTATATCGGTGGTAATTTTAAATTCTTTCCTAGTGTTTAATATTTCTAATTCTTCGCTTCCTGCCATTTGCTCCTCTAGTTTTAAAATCATTGCATCTGTACTGCCTTTATTTACTAAAGTCTGTCCATTTTCTAATTTTATGGTTCCACTTGCAAAGGCACCTACTGCTATGTAGTTTCCAAAATCTGTTTCTATTACTGCATTAATAGCATCATGATATGTTCCACCTATACTTTTTGCCCATTTTGCCTCTCCATTATTATCATATTTTACAATTAGTCCTTCAAGACGATCAAACTTACGATTATTGTCAATATTATTATCAAGAACGACTCCATTTCCTAGGTCAGCTTTAGGAAAAGCAAATTCTCCTGATACAATATATCCACCATCCTGTGTTTTCTTTACTGAATTAATGTAGCTATCGCCACTAAGCCAATTTCCTCGAATCTGTTTTGCCCATTTAGTTTGTCCTTCACTATTATATTTTACTAGAATTGCTGTTGCTCTATTTGACGTCTCTAGATGTATTCCATTTCCTAAATCAACACTATTACCGGTATATGCACCACCTATTACGTAATCCCCATTACTTTCCTCTATAATTGTTCTTATACCAGATTTCCAATTAGAAGAACTGTTCTCTATTTTATCATAATAATATGATGTATATTCTCTTCCCCATTCTGCTTTTCCATTCTTGTCATATTTGACAAGAATAGCTTCCTCGCCGTGTTCTTCTTTATTTAATATGATATTATTACCAAAATCTACTGCTTTTTCTCTAAAAACGCCTCCTATTATATAGCCTTCATCCTGTGTTTCTTGTACTGATGTTAGAGCTCCACCCCCTTCGCTTTTTATAGATTTTGCCCACTCTGCATTTCCATCTTTATCACATTTTACTATCATTCCTTGATAATTAGCATTGTTATCTTCTAATTTAATACCATTTCCTAAATTCTGTCCATGTCTATACGTTCCAGCAATTAAACACCCCTTATCTTTTGTTTCTGAAATTTGATAGATAGCTCCTCCTATTGATTTTACCCATTTTAGTACTCCATCTTTCGTATATTTTATTAATATTCCATTGTCATATGTATTGTCTAAATTTATCATATTTCCATTTTCTAACTCTAATGTTTGGTTTTTGCAATATCCTCCTACTATATAATCGCCTTCTTCTGTTTCTAAGATAGAGATAATATTACTTCCGCTCATGGTTCTTGACCATTGCACAATTCCGTTATTATTATACTTTATTATTATTCCATTGGTACCATTACTATTTAAAATGTTTCCATTTCCTAATGCTATATTACCACTAAAATGACCTCCTACTATATATCCCCCATCTTGTGTATTGATAATGGTTTCGATTTGGTCTTCTAAGCTTCCTCCTATCACTTCCCCTTCTTTTATTTTAGTATTCTGTATGTCTGTTGTTTTATACTCAATTAATGCAGAACCTTCCTTCAAACTTTGCCCATTTTCTAAATTTAGAGAACTATTGTAACCTGTAAGAGCTCCTCCGATTATATAATCTCCATTGTTTGTTTGTATGAATGATTTTAAAAACACACCACCATTTCTTGGTTCATTAATTGATTTAGCAAATTGTACTTTTCCATTTACATTATATTTTATAATGATTCCTGTATCATACCCACCTGCGTTTAAAACTTGACCATTATTTAACATATACCCCTTACTTACATAACCAACTGCCATATACCCACCATCATTTGTTTCTATTAAGGAACAAATGTCATCAAAATGAGCATAACTTTCATAACTGCAATCCCTATCATCTTCTGTACTATCTGTCCATTGAGCTTCTCCTTGACTATTATATTTTATTATCATTCCACACCTTCCAATTGGTTCATTTAATATCACTCCATTTCCTAAATCTATAGACTCTCGATTATAATATCCTCCTACTAAAATATTTCCATCCTTTGTTTCAATTAGTGAATTTATAACATCTTCACCATTTCCTCCTATTACTTTTCCCCATTGTGCTTTTCCTTCACTATTGTATTTAGCAATCATTATGTCTTCGCCACCACGGTTATCCAGAATCTTTTCTTCTCCTAAATTTATTGTTCCATTATAAAATTGTCCTCCTATTATGAATCCATCGTCTTTTGTTTCTTTTATTTTTGTAATCCATAACGCACTACTTGCTTCTATCATCTTATTCCATTGCTCTTCTCCATTGTTATTATACTTTGCTATAAATCCATCTGAACCCTTCATGCCTCCTATCATAAATCCTTCATCTTTTGTGCCAGCAATTGCATAAATACTGGTTTCTTCTGCAATCTTTTCCCATTTAATTTCTCCATTGCTTCCTACTTTTATTATTTTGTTTGAGCTATGAGTTATATAATCTCCTAATTTAATTTCTGTTACTAAGCTGTTATTAGAAGCATAATATCTCAATGGTTTTCCTATATCTCTTCTCCATTGTTCTTCAAAATCATGATTATATTTTATAAGTATCCCATCATTATTCACTAGATATCCATTATCTTCTGTTTCAATTACTTGAAAATTAGAATTATATTTTCCTTCTCCTACTGTAATTCCTTTTTCTGCTTTTAATCCTGTATTTGCTGTTAAAGAACCAATTGCAAAATAGTAAGCTTTATCTGAAACTTGGTATTGCTTTGGTGCTTGTATTTCGATTGCTTTGTATTCACCTTCTTGTAAATCTGCTGTAATTTCTCCCTTCTCATTTGTAGTTAAAGTATAGTATTCTTTTCCATTTATCGTTTCTTTTGAACCTAATATTTCTCCTTTACTATTGGTTGCTGGTTCACTTTCATTTTGCATGTTATAGATAGCAAATTTTGTATTTGCTATAACTTGATTGGTTTCTCCATCTTTTTTAATAATCTTAAATATAGGACTATCTTCTATTTGTAGTTTTAAAGTATTTCCCTCAACTGTATATTTCATACTTGTACTATTCGTTGTCTCTTTAAACTCTAATTTGCCATCTTTTTGCTCTACTTTAAAGGTAATATCTTTTACTTTTGAATAACCAGTAGGTGCTACTGTTTCCTTTAATGTATACGTAGCATTTTCATATAATGCATTTATTTGTATCTTTCCTTCTGCATTGGTTATATAATTTCCTATCTCTTGGTTATTTGCATATAATCTAAATCTTGCTCCTGCTAATGCTTCTATATCTTCTTTATTTTTGTTTTCTTGTACATTTTGCTCTGTACTTGTACTTACACTTGTGTTTTTTCTTACCTTCGTTATTTCTAAATCATAAGTTGGTATTTTTTCATCTTCTAATTTCAAATTTACGGTTGGTATATGTTGTTCTTCTATTACACTACTTTCTTTTGTTTCTCCTTCTATTATTTCTACTTCGTAATTTCCATTATTATTAATAATTTTAAACTTAATTTGGCTCGCTAAATAATACCCTGTTGCTTTTATCTCCTGCAAAGTGTATTCTTCATTAATGGATAATCCATTTAATGTAACCTCTCCATTTACATCAGTAATAAGAGTCTGTCCATTTTCTGGCAAACCTGCTCCTGTTATTTTATAATATACCCATCTTAATTTATTTTCGGTTCCCTTTTCTGTCTTTACTATTTTTAGTTTTCCTTTTGCCTCATCTTCCACTTTTGCCATTATTTTATAGTCTTGACCTTCATTTTTTGTAACAGCAAGTTCTTCTTTGGTAGTTCCTTGCATTTTTTCTACCTTTAAAATTCCATTTTCATCTACCTTTGTTGTGTATCTTACTTTATCTGTATTTAATTCATATTGTTCTGGTGCTTTTATTTCTTCAATTTCATATACTTTTTCTGCATATAAACCTTTTATTGTGATTTGTCCTTGTTCATTTGTTACAGCCTTCTTTCCTTCCTTGCTCACTACATCTCCAATCACCTCTTTTACACTATAAGTTGCTCCTGAAACTACTTTGTCTGTCTGTGCTTGGAACTTGGTTAATTCTAAATCATATTTTTCTGCTATTCTTAATCCAATTTTACTTGGCTCTGTCTCTGTTTTATATTTTCCTTCTGGTGTATTCATATAAAAATATACTCCATGATGACTATAAGACACATTGTTAAAGGATAATCCACTTGGTATTTGCACCATATAGTAAAATACATATTCTGTTCCATAATTTACGTTTGTCTCTCCAAAATTTATCAGATATGTTTTTATCTTGTCCCAATCACCAATTTGCTCTGCTGTTTTCCAACCATTTTCTACCTTATCTAACTCTTTATCTGGTGTTTCATTTTCTGAATAATATACAGTAACTTTTCCTTGTAATTCTTGTGGGATTTCTATTCCTGTATTTGCCATTTTAGTTGTATAAGTGGAACCCAAATCTTCACCACTTAATACATAGGTATTTCCTTTAAATGGTATTTTCCCTAATATTGTCACTTCACTTAATGGATATAAAGAATTATTTTTTATTTGTACTCCTATTTTTGCTTTTCTTTCTTCATTATCTACATTAGCATAGTTAGGTTTTATATCTGCTATTTCTGGCGATACTACAGTATTTCCTTTGTTATCATAATTGCTTATCGTCTGATTGGTTATAAGACTATTTGGTGCTATAAATTTAATTTCTTGTTTATCATTTGCTACCATTTCTGTCGTATTTAGGTTATCATTGACATCATATAAATCTTGTGCTTTTGGTTGATAATCACACATTATCCCATTAGAAGCATATAGTTCTATATTTTCTGTTGAAGTTGATAATCTTGGATCTGGTGTTAAATCTACATCTATCATGATATTATATTGTTCTTGTTCATCATTTTTTGTATTTATTTTTATAAAGTTAATGCCATCTTGCTTTGTTAGTTCATAATTTACTAAAGATACCTTACTATTATCAATTTGTATATCATTGACTTGTGCCGTTACTATTCCTTTTGGTAATTTAATTAAAAAACTTCCATTTATCCAACCTATCTGATTATATTTAGGGTCATATCCTGTTTTTATCATAATTCTTTTATTTTTGTCTGTAATTTGTGTCGTTAGTGTATTACTGTCTTCGTTGTTATTTCTATTTTTCATCGTTATATTCGCTTGTGAATATTCTGCCTCATAACTACCTTGATTGACAGCTGTATTAATATATTTTCCCCCTAAGTATCCTGTCAAGGTTGAACTAATATATTGTAACTTATCAAATTCATCTTTTGTATAATGTGTTGTTATAAATTCATCATTTAATTCCTTTATACAGTAAAAATACATATAGGAATTTTTATTACTTGTACTTGTTTCTATCCTTATATGTTTTACTGGCGTTGTATACATGTATGGTTTATCCACTGTGTAATCATTCCAATTCTTAGATGTAAAAGTTTCTATTAAATTCCCTGTCTCATCATCATATATTTTTATCCATCCATCTTTACCCAAAAACATATTAGGTCCAAAAAAACTTATCCCTACATTTGTTGTTATATTTTCCATACTATCTGCGGTTCCATCTGTTTTTATAAATTCATCTGATATCTGTTCTTGGTTATTTTGTGTCTCTTTCAATATAGCTCCTGATTGATTTTCATCTGGACCTGTATATATTTTCCATTTAACTCTATAAGTATCACCCTTTTCTTCTGCACTTTCTCCATTGTATATTTTAATTGGTTTATGTTTCGAAATTACATTTGTATTCATTTCTCTATAAAGGCTTTTTTCTACATTTAGTGCAACTTTCGCAAGAGTCCCATCCTCTGGAAATTCAGCATAATTCACAATTATTGTAGATTCATATATATTTGATTTATATGGATTTTGAAATTCCGCATTTGGATTATTATATCCTTCATAATAGGTTTTAACTGGTATCTTTAAAGTAATAGTATCTCCTGTTATCCTCCTATATGCCTCTAAAGGATATTCTACATTTATTTTGTATGTATTTATATCTGCTAATGTGCCATTTTTGGTTATTGTAAATTGTTTGGTTGTTTCATCATATTTAAAATCTCCTTCACCAAATGTTTGTATTACTTGTAATGGTTTATATCCATTTAAGTCTGGTATGATTCCTTCTACATAATTTTTACTTAAAATTAATTGCTTTTCTGTTTCCTCTGTTTGAATTTTAAAATCCAAAGAAAAAGTATTTTTATCTTCATTTATCTTATTTTCTGTATCTTCATAATTTTGCACCTCCAAATTAATGGTAGCACAAGTTATACCATACCAATCGATTGCTAAATTTATCTCTTTACGTATTTGTTTTTCTACATTATCTGCTCCTACATAAATACCTGTTAATATTATTTTATTATCATCTCTTGTATAATTATTGGTATCCTGACCAATTGCACTTTTTATTTTTCCCTCTATCAGTTTTTGTGTTCCATTTGTCAAATCATTAAACATTATATTTTTAGTATTATTAGAAATATAATTGTCTTTTAATTGCTCATCTTTTACCAAACTTGTTTGTAAATTAAAATTCTTTCCATCTATTTGTATTTCTGCCTCTTTCAAATATCCTTCTGATTGTACTTTTAATTCCATGTATAGATTATCGGTAGAATCTATCCTCTTTGCAGTCCCTTTAATTTTTTCTGCATATCCATCACCATTTATGTCACGTAAGAAAAAGGCACTAAATTTCACATTATCAGTACCATCTACATTTTCATCCTCTTCTTTAAACTGTTCATATTTCATTGCTCTTGCAAGCTCTGGGTCTATTGCGTTACTACTTATCCTTTTTTTGCCAATAATTACAGACATAATTAGTATTACTAAGCATAATATACCAATTGTCCCTGTTACTACACGCTTGCTTTTGCCTAATCTCTTTGCAAAACTATTCCAATTCCTTTTGAAAAAATTCTCTTTCTTTTGTTCTGTATTCTGTTTCAAAAAAATCGCCCCTTTACCTTGTTTAATATATATCTACTTATATATTACTTTGTATATATTGATTTGTAAATGGAGGATTTTTCTAATATTTTTACTTTGTATTCTATCTACTAACGGAAGCTATTCATATAAGTTTTATTACTATATCATTACTTTATTTTAAACTTTGTATTACAAACTTGTAAAAATATCCCTAATCTCTATCTTCCCTAAGAACAAAGAATCCTGATTATAATATTTGACTTTTCTATTATTTTTCATGCCTCGTTTTTGTTCGTTCCCAAATTTGCTTTAGCAAATTCTAAAAACTTTACTATCCAAGAACAACAGTAGCATGATAAAAATTTTTTGACCTTTTAGATTAGTTTTCATGCCACGCCCGTTGTTCGCTTAGCTCAAAATTGCAGAGCAATTTTCTGTAAAATGCTTTATATTATAGGAAATTCGGAGAACTTTGCTATAACATAAAAAAGTTGTGTGATAAATTTTAATTCTTTATCACACAACTTTTTCTATTTTTAATAATGGTTCTCTCCTCTTCCTTCTGGAAGTGCATCTGAATAATCTAATACAATTCTAATTCTAGTAATAGCTTTTATGGCTCTTACAAATTTACTATTTTTAACTCTTTGCCATAAGCTTGGCTTTGCTTCAAATGTTGTATCCTGTATATACTGTTGTTGCTGTTGTTGTTCTACAATAGCTTGTTGAGGCTCTGCTACTACATTTACCTCTTGTTCTGGTTCTTCAATTGGTGTTGGAATGGATTTCAAAGCATCTGCTATTTCAATTCCTATATAACTTAAAGCCTTTGATCTATCTTCTATTCTTTCCATATCAATTTCAATATGTAAGTTTGTCTCTAAATTATTAATTCTAGCATTTAATAATTTAACAGCATCCTGATAGTTTTCTGTATCTTGTCCTTTTGACTTTGCAACAATAATCAAGGTATCTATAATATCTTCTGAAAAAACATTTTGCGCTTTTCTTATTTGTTCTTTCCAATCCTTTTCCTTATTCTCTGTTGCTATTAATAATTCTTTTAATTGTCCAGCTAATGCTATATTCTTCTCCCTTTGTCTGATTAATCCTTCTATTTTTTTTGTATTTTCTTCAAATTGATTGGTTGCAAATTCAACCAAACCATATGCAGCTTTATAAACACTTGCAGGAAAATTCTTCTTTTTTGGATATTCTATTAAATAGGCTTTGATAGACTCAATTAAATCTTTAAAGTATGAATCATCTTCCAATTGAACAATTTGCTTCTTACTTTTTGGATTAATTAATTTTTGTATTTTATCTATATTAGATAACATCTTTTCTTCTGTGATAACCATTCTCACATTTACTATGCCTGATCTTGATCTGAATCTTGACATTGTAATGTACCTCCTTTTATCTTACGCATGGTTGCTTTTTATCTTTTCATTTATTATTATACATGAACTAGCAAAAAACTACAAGAGATTTTATCGTTTTTTTTGTTATTTTTTGATTACACTAATGTTACAAAATTATGACATTAGGGACATGGGGACGTAGATGATGTCCCACAATCTCACTTTGTTCGATTGCATAAGACAGTCGTATGGTTCGCTTACGCTTCGCCTATCAAGGTTTACAATCTCACTTTGTTCGATTGCATAAGACAGTCGTACGGCTCGCTTACGCTTCGCCTATCAAGGTTTACAATCTCACTTTGTTCGATTGCATAAG
>CAOKPI010000033.1 GCA_948470605.1 uncultured Clostridium sp.
AAAATTAATAAAAAGCAATTACATAGTTACAAAAACAGAAAAAGGATTAGAATACTTAAAAGAAGCGGAGTGATACAAATGAGCAGAAACAGAGTATTAATAGAAAAATTACCACTTACAATAATAGAAGATACATATAATAAAAAACAATCTAAAACAAAAATAGAAGGCTACAATGTAAAAACAAAAGATGATAGATATCTAAATTTTATAAAAAACGGATTTAAATGTGCTAAATGCGGAATAAAAGGTAAGTATGCAAATTTAGAGTGTAATTCAAAATTGGGAAATCATTTTAATGTATATGGAATAGACAAAGAGGGAAACGAGATATTATTAACAAAAGACCATATATATCCAAAATCAAAAGGACGGATTAGACAATATTAAAAACTATCAAGTATTATGTGAAAAATGTAATCATAATAAAAGTGATGATAGTCCAATTACATTAGTAGAAGCATTAAGGAATGGACAAGCCACCAAAAAGTCTGTGGAAAGAGCAGTAAAATTACATAAGCCAAAAGCATTGATAGGAGTGTGATACATATGAAAATACCAAAGGTTTTTGGTAAAAACGGACATGAATACATATTTGTAGAGAAATGCAATGATAACTTATTTCTATATAAAGATATGCTATATGGATACAATGAGTGTTTCAGTAGACACGAATTAGGATTAATAAAGAAACAGGCAACTATGAAATATGCAAACAAACACAATATTAGATAAGGAGGTACAGAAGATTGGAATATATAAAAGAAGATATTGAAACAATGCTAATTAATCACAAAGAAAACGAGGGAAAACTGTCTGAAATAGAAATAAAAATAGATGAATGCCAAGAAAGATTAGATTATGCAGGAACAGTATATGAAGATACTGAAAAAGAAGTGATTGAAAACATGCAATTAGCAGGACAAGCTTACGACAACATATATAGCAACACAAATAAAATATCTGATAAAGTATCTTCTACGGCAATAAATTACAAAAAAGAGCAGACTCATACAAACAAAGAAGATAGAGATTTTTTAGAAACTGAAATAGATAGATTAAAAATAGAAAAGAATAAACTGGATAGAAAAATAGCAAGAGTAAAAATCTGGCTTGATAAAATTGAAGACGAAGAAGCAATTATATTAGAAGAATTTTATATCAACAACAAAGGGAAAAAATGGGACAAGGCAGTAAAAGCATATAACAAAAGAGGAGAAAAAGAACTAACAAGGAGACAACTAATAACAAAAAGAGATGAAGCATTGGAAAAGATATTAAAAATAGTTAATGTTTAAAAATTGCACTAAAATTGCACTAAAAATGTATTGAAAACTGCACTTATTATTTTGTATAATTATAATAGATAAATTATAAAAAGTCGCAGTTGGAGAGAAACCAATTCAAAAGTCCGAGCGACAAGGCAACTGTTTTTATTTAATTATACAATCCACGAAACTAGTTATAGATTTATTGTATAGCTGGTTTTTTTATGTGTAGTGGCGGAATAGGTAGACGCTGTGTGAGGAGGAGATAATTGTCTTAGTATCGGAAGTACTTTGACTAGATAAGATACGATAATAGATAAAGAAATGCCTCTCACTTGAAGTCAAATATAGAGTGTAAAAAGAATTATCATGCTAGGTGCAAATCCTAGCCTACACAATAAATTCAACAACATGCTAGGCACTGTTATATATAAATAATCCTTTTATCTTTTGTTTAAATTACTTAGAACTTTCCTAGTGAGTTCTTTTGCCTATCTACCAAGAGTAGAATAGGTTTTCAAGAACGTATATAAAAACTATATGCGTTCTTTGTTTATATTACGGCTTAGTGTAATGGTAACACGATACCCTACGTGGTATTAATGATAGTTCGACTCTATCAGCCGTAGCCGAATAATTATAGTTACCAAAGAAGGTGCTAACATGGAAACAATCTATGAAACATATATAAGACAAATATGTAGCAATTGTAAAAATAGAAATGCAGATTTGTGTGACATAAGAAGAAATATAAAAGGAACATTAAAATGTATTTATTATGATAGAAAAAAGCAAAATCAAGGTTACAAACAATTCAAAGGCAGAACAGCAAATCAAGAAAAGCCAATTATGAGGTTAAATAGATAGAAAAAGACTAACAAATGTTAGTCTAATACTTTTTAAGAGTATCTTCAACGATATGAGAAACTGCTAATACATCTTGATTCTCAGATTCTATATAAAAGAAGCGAGAGTTTGTTTTAGATTCTTTGTAGACGTGAATAGAAACAGTTCCAACTTTCTTTCTGATGATTTCGTCGTTATCCATAAAAACACCTCTTTTCTTTGGTATGATTATAAAAAAATACAACAGAAAAAAGTATAGCAGAAATAAAAAAAGGAAAATGTCAAAACATGTCGAAAAGGGAAAACAACATAAAGCACAATTACATAAATAAGCAGTAAGGAGAAGAAATATGAAAATCAAATGCAATAATGCAAGATATGAAATAATAGAAAAGGAACAATTAGACAACAAAGAAGATGTAGGTTATACAGATTATCAAAGCAGGCAAATAATATTAAAAAAATTGGATAAAGATTTTATGGTAAAAACATTAAAACACGAATTAACACATGTGTGGTTATATGAGCATGGACATAATCAAGATGAGAAAGAATTTAATAACGAAGATGTGTGCGAAATAGTAGCAAGCAGTAATGATTTTATAAATGAAGTATTAGAACGATATTTAAACATCGAAGAAACTAAAATATATGCAGATGATTCAATATATGAAAGTATAAAGAAAATAGAAAGCAGTGACATTAAATGAATATTAATCAAAACATAAATAAACTACTGTATTCATTAAAACAAAAAGGGCAAACATACAAAATAAATAGTTTTAAATTCTATAGTGAAAAGAAAGACAAATACAGTACAAAATATCAGATATTAAAAAAGAACAAGTAGAAGTATATAACACAGAAACAGATGAGATAGAAATACAAAAAAGATACAAACAAAAAGAAGAATGCTATAGCAAAATAGATGTGATGAAATATCTAGCAGAAGAACATAGAAAAGGAAGTGAGGCGAATGGAAAATGTAGACTTAAAGCAAAAGTATGAAAAATTAAGAGAAAAGCAAAAAAGATTTATTGACTATTATATTGAAACAGGAAATGCAAGTGAAGCTTGTAGATTAGCAGGATATAAAGGGAAAAATCTTAATACAGTAGGAGCACAGAACTTAGCAAAACTTAGCAATTTCATAAAAGCAAAACTAGAAGAAAAAGAAACACAAAGAATAGCCTCACAAGACGAAGTATTGCAATATTTAACCAAAGTAATGCGAGGAGAAGAAAAAGACCAGTTTGGACTAGATGCCTCTTTGCAAGACAGAACTAAGTGTGCAGAATTGCTAGGAAAACGATACGGAACATTTAAAGAGAAAGTTGAGCATAGTGGAAGTATTCCAGTGATAATAAATGACGACATTACAGAATAAACAAATAAATAGATTGTCATTACAAAGTATAGTTGGAAAAGGCTATGCGGAATACTGGCATTGTAAATGTAGATATAGGGTCTGTAAAGGAAGTCGTGCTAGTAAAAAGTCAAAAACAACAGCATTATGGATAATATCTAATATGATGAAATATCCTCGAGCAAACACATTAGTAATAAGAAAAACATACAGAACCTTAAAGGATAGCTGTTTTACAGAACTTAAATGGGCGATACATAGATTACAAGTAGATGAGTTTTGGGAAATAAAAGAAAGTCCGTTAGAAATGACATACAAGCCAACTGGACAGAAAATATATTTCAGAGGATTAGACGACCCACTAAAAGTAACATCAATATCAGTAGATATTGGTGTTTTATGTTGGTTGTGGATAGAAGAGGCATACGAAATAACAAAAGAGGCAGACTTTGACGTAATAGATGAATCAATAAGACGGAGAAGTTCCAAAAGGATTGTTTAAGCAAATAACTTTAACATTTAATCCGTGGAACGAACACCACTGGATTAAAAAACGTTTTTTTGATATAGAAGATAGTGATACATTAGCGATAACTACCAATTATATGTGTAATGAATGGCTAGATGAAGCTGATAAAAAAGTATTCGAAAGAATGAAACAAAACAATCCTAGAAGATACCAAGTCGCAGGTTTAGGCAATTGGGGTATTGTAGACGGATTAGTATATGAAAATTGGAAAGAAGAAAAGTTTGATTTAGATATAATAAGAAATTTAGATAGTGCTTTTGGGTTAGACTTTGGATACACAAACGACCCAACAGCACTATTTTGCGGTGCAATAGATTTAAACAATAAGAAAATATATGTATTTGATGAATTATATCAAAAAGGAATGAGCAACAAAGCAATATATGAAAAAATAAATCAAATGGGATATTCAAAGGAAAGAATAACAGCAGATAGTGCAGAACCAAAATCAATAGATGAATTAAGAGGATTAGGATTAAGAAGGGTAAACGGAGCATTAAAAGGAAAAGACAGTATAAATAACGGAATACAATTCATACAAGATTTTGAAAAAATAATACACCCAAGATGTACAAACTTTTTAACAGAAATAAGCAACTACACTTGGGATGAAGATAAATTTGGAAATAAAATAAACAAACCAATAGATGATTTTAATCATTTAATGGATGCTATGCGTTATGCGGTTGAAAAGTATGTAAAAAAAGGACAAGGATTATCAGTATTAAAGTAGAGGTGCAAATATGGACATAAACAAAATAAAAAGAATAATAACACAAGATTACGAACGAAGAAAACAAATAGCAATAGAAAAGAAATACTATGAAAATGATAATATTATAAAAATATCAGGAGTATTACCAGCTGATACAGACCCATTAAGAAATGCAGACAATAGAGTATCACATAATTTTCATCAACTTATTACAGATGAAAAAGTAGCTTATATGTTTACAAATCCTGTTTTGTTTGATGTTTCTGATAAAGATATAAATAAACAAATAACAGAAACATTAGGAGATGACTTTAAAAGTGAAAGTGCTTATTTATGTACTAACGCAACTAACAATAAGGTTGGTTGGTTACATTATTGGATAGATAGCGATGATAGTAGTTTTCAATACGCAACAGTTGAAACAGAGCAATGCTTGCCTCAGTTTGATGGAAAATTAAAAAAGAAACTAATAGGCTTTTATAGATATTACGAAGTAATCGAAGAAGATGAAAGATATAATGTTAAATCTTATGTCATATTTGAATTTTGGGATAATAAACATTGTGAAAAGTATAAGTTTAAAGGTAATTTACAAGGAACAGGACTTACATATATGCCAGAGGCTTATGAAGAATTTGAACATAATTTAGAAGAAGTTCCGTTCATAGAATTTAAAAATAATCGTAATATGATAAGTGACCTAAAGAAATATAAAGACCTAATAGATATACATGACAAAGTAATGAGTGGATATGCTAATGACTTAGAAGATATACAGCAACTTATATACATACTTGAAAATTATGGAGGAGAAAATTTAAAAGAATTTTTAGGGGAACTAAAAAGATTTAAAACTGTAAAAACGGAGACGGGAGCAGATGGAAGAACAAACGGAGGCTTAAAAACATTATCTATTGAGATACCTGTTGAAGCAAGGAATAGCATATTAGAAATTCTTAAAAAACAAATATATGAAAGTGGACAAGCATTACAACAAGACAATGAAAATTTCGGGAATGCAAGTGGCGTAGCATTAAAATTCTTCTACAGAAAGCTAGAATTGAAAGCAGGACTTACGCAAACAGAATTTGAGAAAGGTTTTGCACAATTAGTAAGGGCAATAATGAAATACTTAAACATATCAGACTGGAAAACAAAACCAATAACACAAACTTGGACTAGAAACATGATAAGTAATGATTTAGAAAATGCACAGATAGCAAATGAAAGTAAAGCAAATGAGACAATATCAGACGAAACAATAGCAAAAAATCATCCTTGGGTAGAAAAACCAGAAGAAGAATTAAAGAAAATAAAAAAACAAAAGGAAGAAGCACAAAAAATGCAACAAGAATTATTTGCAAATGCAGGTGGATTTGAAGATAATCATAATAAAGATAATGGCACCGAATAGGAGGTGTTGTTTTTTATGGCAAGAAAACCAATAAACTATTGGGAAAAGCGTTCCACAGAGTTAATGAAAAGACTTGAAAAAGGAACAGAAAATACAATCAATTCATTAATACAAGCATACGAACAGGCAACAAAGAACATAAATAAGGGAATAAGCAATATGTTTAAAAACTATGCAAAAGATAATGTATTAACGAAAGAAACATTAAAACAAATGTTGAACAAAAAAGAAACAGAAATACATTATAGGAACTTATTAAAAGTAATAAACAATAACATAGAAGATGAAACAATAAAAAAGAAAATGATAGCCAAATACAATGCACCAGCTTATTCTTATCGCATTAGTAGATACGAAGCATTGCAAGATAATATTAATATAGAATTAAAAAAATTGGCTAATATAGAGCAACAAATAACCGAAATAAGATATATAGACACTTTAAAAGAAGGTTATAATCATAATATATACGACATTCAAAAAGGGACAGGTTTAGGTTTTAGTTTTTCGCAAATAGATGAAAAAACAATAAATCTAATGCTAAACAAAAAATGGACTAATAACGCAAATTTTTCTCAAAGAATATGGAATAATAATGAAAAGTTAGGTAATTATCTAAGAACTCAGTTAACAGCTGATACAATGTCAGGAAAATCAATACAAAAAATAGCAAATGAATTATCTAGTTTCATGAATGTAGGTTTATACAATGCAACAACATTAGTAAGAACAGAGGTTAATCATTTTGCAAATGAAAGTGAAATGTTGGCTTATGAAGAATTAGACATTGAAAAGTATAGATTTATAGCAACACTTGATAAAGTTACTTGTAAGAATTGTGCGGAATTAGATAATAAAGTATTTAATGTAAAAGACAGAAAACCACGGCAAGAATTATCCACCAATACACCCAAATGATAGATGTACAACAGTTGCAGAATTTGATGATAAAGTAATAGAAGGAATAAAAAGAAAAGCTAGAGATGAAAATGGAAAATCTGTATTAGTTCCACAGGATATGACATATAAAGATTGGTCTATGCAATATGCTCCAGGACAATATAAAAAGTATTATATAAATCCTAATTTACCTAAAATAAAATCTGTTGATAATAGTGTATTAGATAAACAATTAGGATTTTATAATGAAGTAAATAATTTGAAATTTATTCCAAAAAGTAGTATAATATCTAATGTACATATTATTGCTGGAAATGGAACACAAACAGTATTTAGAAGTGCTAATAAATATGCTCAAGAATATGGTGGAAAAGCACAAGAATGGACTAAAAAAGTTGGAAAGATAGAAAGTGATAAATACATATTTGATGTACATTGGGTAGAGCATAATAGATATGGAAAATATGATTTTAAATTGAAAGGAAAGACATTAAAATGAAAGTTAAATATATAGGAGAAAGTTTTGGGGTTGAAGGACTTACAAATGGAAAAATATACGAAGTAATATCAATAGAAGATGATATGCTTAGAATAATAGATGATAGTGGCGAAGATTATTTATATTCTATTGTTAAACCATGCTCGCTAGAAGATAGTAACAAATGTGGTAGATGGGAAATAATAGAAGACAATGAAAATAAAGATTTAGAAAAATCAAATTATATTCAAAAAATGATTAAAGAATACAATTATACAACTGAACAAGCAGAAAGTATGTATAAACAATTACAAAAAGTTTCTGAAAATAGCAATTTGTCAGTTAAAGAAGCTGTTAAGTTAGTAAAAGGGGAATATAATGAATAATTTTGAAATCATACAAGAAATCTTAAAAAAGAATAATATTGGCTTTTCTGTAAATAATTCAAATTATGATAATCAAGATGGTGAATATAATTTAATAAATTTACTAGCCGAAAGAAATAATAATGTAGTAGGATATGCAGAATTTTTTACAAATTTATACTTCAATAAAGAAAATGGCAATCTAGAAAAAGTAGAAATACTAGAATAAATAAGTTATTAATATTTTAAAATTATAAATATATAGGTGCTGTTCTGTTGGTTCAGTTAAATGGTAGATGCATAGTACACAGCCTATACCAAATTAAAGACGTAGAAATACGTCTTATTTCTATGCTTGAAAAAGCAAATATTTTATAGTTGCAGAAATAGCAACAGAAAAGGAGAAATACCAAAATGGAGTTTTTAGAAGAAATTTTAGGAACAGACTTGTATAATCAGGTCAAAATGAAAGTGAGTTCTTATAACGAGAAAGCCGATAAGGACAAAAAAGTAAGTATTGCTAATGTAAATGGTGGAGAGTTTATTGCGAAAACAAAATACGACCAATTACAAACAGATTTAGACAATACTAAAACATCTTTAAATACTGCAAATACAACAATAGCAGATTTAAAGAAGAATAACGGGGATAATGCAGATTTACAAGCAAAGATTACAGCTTATGAAAATGAGAAGAAAAATCTCGAACAAACTCATAAGGCTACAACTGAAAAGTTGATAAAAGAAAGTGCTATAAAGGATGCGTTATACAACGAAAAAGCAAAACATCCAGAATTGCTACTAGGAAAGTTTGATTTATCTAAAATATTATTAGATGAAAAAGGCGAAAAGGTAGTATCTGGAATAGAAGAACAAATGAAATCCAATAAGGAAACTTATAAAGATTTATTTGGAGAAAATGAACAAAATGCACAACAACCATATCACTACACTCCAGATAGTGGAAAATCAAACAACAATAATACTGGAGCAACTGATTTTGTTGGAATAATTAAAGAAAATCAATCAAGAAAAATTTAAGGCGTAAATAAACGTCTTTTTTATTTTACCCAAAATTAAAAGGAGGAATGAAAAATGGGTTATTTAAAAGATGAATTGACAGGGTTTGTACCTGTTGAACAAGCAACAGAAATTATGAAAGATGTGGCAAGAGGGTCTAGTATTTTAAGACTTTCAAAAGTATCACAAATGGAAAGTGACACAAAAAAAATACCAGTTATGACAGAAGGAGCTGGTGCTTACTGGATAGGAGAAGGAGAAAGAATCAAAACAACGAAAGCAGGCTGGATTTATCCAGAATTAAAAGCTAAAAAATTAGCAGTTATTATTCCTGTAACTAAGGAAAAATTAAAAGACACAACTATTGATGTATTTAACGAATTAAAAGAAAGTATAGCAGAAGCATTTTACAAAGCAATAGATAGTGCTTGTTTATTCGGGACAAACACACCATTTGCTAAAAATATAATGAATTGTATTGAAACAAGTGGAAATAAAATCGAGGTTGGAACTAATACAACATTAGATTTAGATGTATCAGATGCTATGGCTACAGTAGAAGAAGATGGATACGATGTAAATGGTTTTGTTGGAAGAATTGGAATTAAAAATTCTTTGAGAAAATTAAGAGATGGAAATGGAAATCAACTATTTGCCGATGGAGTAAATGGAAAAGAATTTTATTCACAACCAATTGAATTTTCAAGAAATGGTGCTTGGGATAAAACTAAAGCAGAAATAATTGGAGCTGATTGGGATAAATCTCTAGTAGGAATTAGAGATAGTTTAGAATATGAAATCTTAAAAGAAGCGACACTAGAAGGGACTCTTGACGAAGATGGAAAACCAATTTCATTAGCAGAGCAAGATTTAATTGGTATCAAAGCTACAATGAGATTAGCATATTTACCAATTAAAGACGAAGCTTTCTGTGCTGTAGTTCCAAAGGCAGGTGCTTAATGTGAAACGATATATAAAAGACAAACATATTATAAATGCTACGGAAAAGGCTTATAATGTAATTTATAAGGAAAAAGGTTATGTGCCTTATAAAGAGGAAAAGAAAAATACTAAAAAGAAAGAAGAAGCTGACAAATAGTTAGCTTCTTTTGAGGTATTAACTATGTCAGATGAAAATCAAGAATCTACAACTAATGTAGATAAAATAAAAGAAATATTAAACATACAAGATGAAAAGCTAGATAATTACTTAATGTTTTGCGAAACAAATATAATAGATAAAATATTAGATAGATGCAATATAGAAGAAATACCAGAACGATTAAATTTACTTATACAAGAGTTTTTAATAGAACAATACCATCTTAATAAAGAAGGTATTGGAGAAGGAAAGCAACAGGTTTGTAGTGCTTCTGACAATGGACAATCTGTTAGTTTTCAAACTGTAGGTGGTGCAAGTTCGATGTCTAAAAATGCTGATAGCTTTCTTGATAGAAATATGGCTACTTTAGTCAAATATAGAAAAATGAGGTGGTCATAATGAAAATATCGGAAGCATTTAAACAAGTAATAGTTAATACTTTCTATGATAAAGAATTAAAGATAATGACTACCGAAAAAGAACAAGTAAAAGACGAAGAAGGTTGTGTAATTGAAACAGAAAGAAATATTGAAAAAGAAATAATAATGGGTAAATTTCAATTTTCTACGCTTGAAAAGGTGCAACAAGAGTATGGTAAAGAGATGATTGCGGAATGCATTGCTACTTGTGAAGATACTCGGAGCAACAGTAGACGATGTTTTAGTATATCTTGATAAAGAGTATGAAATAAAGGCTATTATTCCGTCTGATAGTCATAAAACTATACTTTTACATAGAGTGGGTGGTTTAGATGAGTAGTGTAGAAGGATTAGACGAATTACTTGCTAAATTGTCACGGATTAGGCGGAGATATTAAAGAAAGTAGTAAAAAGGGATTAGAAAGAGGAGCGAAAAAGATACAAAAAAATGCTAAATATCTTTGTGCTACAGGAAAAACAGGTCATTTAAAAAATTCTATAAAGACTAAATCTAAAGCAACACAAAGTGGAGCAGAAGCTCAAGTTTTTACCAATCTTGAATATGCACCATATGTTGAATTTGGAACAGGACAAAGAGGAAGAGAAAGTAACATAGATAGACCACAAGGAGTTTCGTATAAAGCAAACTGGAAAGGTCAATCTGCTCAACCATATCTTACGCCAGCCTATTTGCACGCAAAAAATACAGGTGAAGTGGAACAAGAGGTAATTAAATCAATACAGCGAGATATTGGAAAGTTAGGAAGTGGTAAGTAATGATTAATTTAAAGCCACAAATATTAAAAAAATTAGAAGAAATCTCAAATGTTGAGGTTTCTTATTTTTATCCACAAAAGTGGAGTAATTTGAGTAAAAAACCTGCTATTTCTTACTATGAGATGGATAATTCTATGTCTAGTAAGGCAGATGATGAGGAATACAGCAGTAATATTGCGATTCAAATAGATATATGGGCTAAAAGTTCAAGTAAGTGTTCTAAGTTAGCCATTGAGGTTAATGCTAAGATGGCAGATTTAGAGTTTGAAAGAACATTAGCAGTTGATTTGTTTGAAAATGAAACAAAGATATATCACAAAACCATGCGTTTTGAAAAAGAAGAAATTTTATAAAAGGAGGTCATGTAAAATGGCAAAAAAAGCATTAAGAGGATTGAGTGGAATTAGAGTGTTTGAATTGTTAGAAAACACAGAAACAAATTATAAAGTAGGGGAAGCAATTCCAATACCTTATGCACAAAAATTAACAAGAGATGTACAAACATCAAACGACCCGATTTATGCAGACGATGAAATATATGACGATGAAGAAGTATTTGATGGAGAAGATTTTGAACTAGAAATTCCAGAGGCAGATTTGAAATTAATGTCTGTATTTGAAGGTGGAATATATGACGAAGAAACAGGAGAATATAGTTGGGGTCCAGACGACAAAGGAAAAGATTATGCTATGACTTTTAAAGCTAAGAGAAAAGATGGAAATTATAGAATGTTTAGATATTATAGATGTAAATTCAAAAAAGTAAAACAGGATTTGCAAACACAAGATAATGGAACACAAGTAGCAACTATCACAATCAACGGAACATTTTATAGAAGGGCTTTATTATCAGACCCAAGAGTTAGAAAACTTAAAGATAGTATGAAACCAGAAGATTTAACTTGGTTAGATACCATACCAACTGTCCCAGAAACAACGCCAGAAGTGGTAACACCACCAACGACAACACCAGAAGAAAGTCAAGAAGATTTGTCAAGTATGACAAAAGACCAATTGTTGGCAAAAGCTACTGAATTAGGAATTACGACTGTTTCTAGTAGTAACACAAAAGACCAAATAATTGCAGCAATTCAAGAAAAATTAGCTGAAGGACAAGAAGGAGAGTAAATTACTCTCCTTAAAATTTATTTAGGAGGTATTCAAAATGTCTAAGAGTAACGAAACAAAAAGCTTACCAAAAACGATAAAATTACACGGTGTAGAGGTTAGAAAGATGCCTTGTGGCAAGTATTTCGAAGCCTTGCAAACTTTGAAAAATTTGCCAGAAGACTTCATAAAAGAGTTATCTGATAAGGGGCAAGATTTTAAATTGTCAGAGATGTTTACAGTGGAAAATATAATGAATTTGATAACAAAGTTATTGATTATATTGCCAGACTTTACGTTTCAATTTTTGTCAGTGTTAATGGATATAGATGAAGATATTTTAAGAAATGGACTTTCACCAAAGGAAATATTGGATATTGTTCAAGAGTTTTGGAAGATGAATGAATTAGAGAGTTTTTTCGACCAAATGAAGCCAATGTTGAAAGGGATTACAACCCTAATTGGCTTCAAAGAACAATTGCCGTTTGCATAAAGATTGGAATCAGCAAAAGGGAGTTTTTAGATGATTATTACCCTGATGAGATTTCAGTAATTATGCAAGAATATGCTGATTTGAATAAGGTCGAGAATAAGGACGAGGAAGAAGTAGGGGCAGAAGATTTTTGATATTTTAACAAATTACGACAGCATTTGACATTTTATTTTATATGTGTTATTCTCTTACTAGGAGGGGATGACATGGAGGAAAAAAAGAAATTTTACAAAAAATGGTGGTTTATTTTATTATCTATTACTATTTACACGATTGCGATTGTAGGAATTACGTGTTTAGTGACATACAACATAAGCAATAATAAAACAATCGAAACAGGAATAGATGAAATTCAGGAAAAAGAAAGGAAAAACAAAGAAGAGAAAATAGAAACAGCTAAAGCAGAAATGAAAGAAATAGCTTTAAAAGAAAAAATCAAAGAAAAGGATTGGGAAATAACAGTAAACGAAATGGGATTTAAACAAGATATAAATCCAAGCAATCCAAATAGTTACTATACTCATTATCAAGTAAAAGATACTGTGAATACTTATTTTTACATAGTAGTTGATGCAAAAAATATTTCGACATTAGGATTGAGGGCGGATAGCGTTGCTAAAGTAAAGATGAAATATGACGAGCAGTACGAATATGATACTTTTCCAGTTATTGAAGAAAGTGGCGGTGGAACATTTACTTATACAAATATAACCACGATAGACCCACTTACAACAAGAAAACTTTATTATTTAGTTGAAATTCCTCAATCCATAGAAAAAGATATAGATAAAGCTGTAAATGCAGAAATTACAGTTAATGATAATACATATAAATTAAAAATAAGATAAACCAAATATAAAACACTTACTTAAGTAGGTGTTTTATGTTTTATAAAATATTAACTAAACAAGCATCGGATTAAGTTTTGATGCTTTTATTATGCTAAAAAGAAGGTGAAACAATGGCAAATGAAACAACAATAGGGGAACTTAGTATAAACTTAAAGATGAAACTAGAAGGAATCGAGAAAGGAATTGAGACAGCAAAGAAGAAATTACAAGAAATAGAACAACAAAACGAGCAAGTAAAAAATAGCAACAATCAGTTAGATGCAAGTTTCATAGCAATGTCAGCAGGAATAGTAGCTTCTTTGGCAAAAATTAAATCAGCTATAGATGAAGGTGTAAATAAATATATTAGTTATACCAATAGTATGCAAGCATTACAAAAAACAGCTAAAGCAACTAATACTTCTATGTCAGATATAGAAGATACAATAAAAGATGTAAATAAGTTAAAATTAATGGACGATTCAGATGTAACAGCGGCTACAAAAAATTTATTAACTTATGGTTTTACAGTTAAACAAACTGGAGATATATTAAAAGTTTTGCAAGATGCAGCCGTAGGTAATAGACAAGCAAATTATAGCCTTTCAGAAGCGGTAAGAGTAACAACAGAAGGTATAAGAATGGAAAATTCAGTGCTTTCTGATGCAGCAGGAGTTCAAAAGAATATCTCTAAGATGTATCAAGATTACGCAAAAAGTATAGGAAAAAATACAGATTCACTAACACAAGCAGAAAAAGCACAGGCAGTATACAATGGTATAATGGACGAGGCTGCGATGTTTACTGGCTCTGCTGCTGAAATGGCAAACGGATATCAAGGACAGCAAGCTCAATTAAATGCGACCAATTTAGAACTAAGTAAAACCATAGGGGAAAGTATGATACCCACTTTAACTCAATATGGCTCGTTACAATTATCTTTAATGAAAGGATTAGCGGAATTTATTTCTAGTCACAAAGGAGCAACAAGTGGAGTAATCACATTTACAAGTACATTATTAGCTTTTGTTGTTGGACTTACAGCTGTGAAAAAAGCGTATGCATCTTATCAAGCAGCAGCAGTAACAGCCGACATGACAACTAAAGCTTTTACAGTTTCATTGTTGGCAAATCCAATTACAATGATTGCTGTTGGGGCAGCAGCTGCTGTTGGAGGATTAACAATTTTTAATACAAAAATGCAAGAATCTATTGACAAAATGAACGAGGCAGCGGAAAAATCTAAAACATTATCAGAAGCATTGCAAAACACTACTCAAAACGATATGACAATGTCAGAAGCAGACAAAGAAACTATTGAAACTGCTAAAAATGAAGCTGAGCAAATTGTCAAAATATATGAAGACAAGAAAAACAAAATACAAGAAATAGAAAATAAGATAAAAGAAGTTAAGAAATCTGACAAATTTGAGTTTCAAAAAAATGGAGAGTTAAACACTTTGAATACTCAATTATACAACGCAAAAAAAGCACTGTCAGATTTTGAAAAAGAAAATTTATCAGCCGGAAAAACTATTGATACTTATAAAAATAAAATAAATACGTTAAATAAAATGCTAAGTCTTAATGATGCAAAACAAAAATACGCAACAGCCACCAATCAAAAGGCACATAGAGAAACTTTAATTAATATTGCACAAACAAAAGCAGATATACAAGGAAAGCAAGAATTATTAAATATTTTAAAACAAGGTCAAACTACGACAGAACAATATGCAGATGCTAAGTCACAATTGGTTAAAGTTTATCCAGAACTTGCAAAAGTAAACGAAAACACTATTGCAAGCACACAAGCTATGATAGATTCAGAAAATGCAGCAGCTGATGCAGAATGGGCAAACGCACAAGTTGCTATACAGGCAAGTATACTAGAAGTGTCAGCTATGATGAGTAATAGTGAACAGATAATAACTATAGCACAGGCAACAAAACAATCGGTAGAAGAAGTTACGGCTTCTTTACAAAATCAGATTAACGTACTGGGAGAACTTGCAAAATTAAGCCCAGCAGATTTCAAAGGAAGCGTTACGCCAAGTTATACACCAAAAGTATCTAAGTCAAGTGGAAGAGGGAGAGGTGGAAGCGGAAGCAAGGCAACTAAAACTTATGAAAATAAAGTCTTAGACAACTACAAAAAGCAAATAGAACATAAAAAAGCCCTTGACCAAATTAGTTTAAGAGACGAAATAAAAATGTATGAAACAGCTCTTAAAAAATATGCTAAAACACAAGATGAGAAATGGGAACTAGAAGAAAAAATATACGCATTAAGAAAAGAATTGCAAGAGGAAAGTTTAGATAATTATACAGCAGTAATAGAACATAGAAAAGCATTAGACCAAATTAGCTTAAAAGATGAAATTAATATGTATCAATATGCTTATCATTCATTAGCCAAAACAACAGAGCAAAAAAGAGAAATTGAAGAAAAACTGCACGAATTAAAGAAAGAATTAGCTCAAAAAGAGAAAGAGTTGTTAGAGCAAAAAACAACGGAATATCAAAGATATATACAAGATAAAAAGAACCTACGTGGTGCAGAGTATGATGTAAAAGAACAGGAAAAAGATTTAAACAAAATTATATCACTACATAAGAATTACTTAAATCAAATTATGAAAGATGAAAGATTGTCGCTAGATGAAAGAAAACAGATTTATCAAGAGGAATTAGATGTTATTAGAGATTATGAACAACAAAAAAGGGATTTGAGAGTACAAAGCGTAGATGATACAGTATCTCAACTAACAAATGCTATTACAAAACAACTAGAAGAAATGGAAGAAGCAGATAAAAAAGCAATTGAAGACAACATAAAGTTAGTTGAAAAATGGAAAGAAGCTCGTATCAATGCTATCAATGAAGAATATAACGCAAGGATTGAAGCGATACAGAAAGAATTAGATTTATTAGATAAATCAGAAGAAGAAAAGACAAGAACTCAAGAAGATGCAGAACATCAAAGAAAGAAAAAAAGGCTAGAAGAATTAATTGCGTTTGAACATGATGCTACAACAAAAGCGAATTATCAAAAAGAATTAGATAAATTAGTTGCTGAATATCAAAAGACTTTAGACAAAAGAGCTCTACAAGATAAAAAAGACGCTTTGAAAGAAAAGCAAGAGCTGTTAAAAGAGGAACAAGATAACAAAGTACAAGCAATTGAAGATGAAGCAGACAGACAAAAGGAACAATACGACAAACAACTAGATAAGATTGAAGAATATTACGATAAACAAAAAGACTTAGCTCAAGAGACAGCAGAAAAAATGTTGTTAAACGTAGGAAAAAATCAAAATCAGATATTAAAATTGTTAAATTCTTACGGAAATGCTTACGAAATAACTGGTCAAACGCTAGGAGAAAAACTAGCACAAGGAATCAATAATGGAGTAGCCAATAAAATACAAAATATAATACAAAAGATACAAGATACGATTGATATAGGGATAGAAAATAAGATAAAACAATGGACAGCTGGTATGTACAAATATGAGGCTGGGGCAAACAAGCCTCAAACGAAAACGATTAGCGTAACGCAAAAAAATTATATTCAACAAAATCCAGAAATGCCGTCAGAAGCGTATAGAAAACTAAATAACGTAAGTGAAAGTTTGGCGGCAGAAATTGCAAGAATGTAGGTGATAAAATGCAAAAACTACAAGTGACTAATTTAGCATTAAACGAAACAATGATTTTTGATAGTGTAGGAAATATAGAAGAAGATATATTATTAAGTCATATAGAAGGATTAGGGCATCCCGGAGCCACCTCGCAAAAAAGTCAAGGTGTGAACCAAGACGGTTGTAACAGCGAAGACAGTTTGTTAGACCCACGAGTAATTAAATTGCAAGTAACTATTAGAACACAAAATAGAGTAAAATTGTATGAATTAAAAAGAAGAATCATGCGAGTGATTAATCCCAAGACATACAATAAAAATACTGGAAAAAGAGGAGAATTGCTGATTTATTATACAAATGATTATAAGACATATAGAATATATGGAAAAGTAGAAGATAGTGCCGAGTTTAATGAAAGAAAAAACAATCATGATAAGGCAACTATCTCTTTTTATTGCCAAGACCCATATTGGCTAGATGAGAAAGGACAAGATATTGATATAAAATCAGTAAGAGAAGGGTTGAGGTTTCCTCTTAGGCTCTCCACTCATTTTTCAAAAGTGATTTTTTATAAAGAAATAGACAATATAGGCGATGTAGAAATTCCTGTGCAAATTGAATATACGGGTCCTGCTGAAAATCCAGTGGTTACTAATGAAACGACAGGAGAGTTTATAAAAGTAAACATGGGGATTGGAGAAAAAGAAAAATTAGTAATAGATACAAAAGAAGGTCAAGAAACAGTTACTTTAATTACGCCACACAAAACAGAAGATGTATATAATAAAATAGACTTAAATTCAACATTTTTTAAATTAATAGTAGGAAAGAACTTAATTAGGTATAGTTCAGATGTAGAAGAGGCAAAAGATAAGGTAACGATTAAAGACTATACGAATAAGTATACAGGTGTATAAAATGAATTGTATTGAGATTATTAATACTAAATTTGAACTTTTGGGTATTATTACTAATTTTGAAAGTTTAATATGTACATGGAATTTCTATGAGTGTGGAACATTTGAATTAACAATTAATAAAAATAAAGCTAATACGAATAAGTTGCAAAAAGATAATATGTTAATTGTTAATAAAAGAGATGATAAAGTTCTTTTAATTGATAAAGTAGTTACCACAACTTCTAAAAGTAGCAAGGTATTAAAGGTAACAGGAACTTGTATAAAAGGAGTCATGAAAAGAAGAATTATAGCAACCAATGGCTATGATAGAGTAGCAAAAACAGAAGCAGAAAATGTACAAAAACATTATATAGAGAAACATATAGTAAAAAGCTATTACGATAAGATAAGAACTCCTGAACGAGATATAGGGTGGATACAGATAGCACCTACCAAAAATAGAGGTGTAAAGACAGTTTGGCAAGCTAGGTTGACAAATTTACATGATGAATTAAAACATATTTCCGAAGATACTGGTTTGGGTTGGTATGGTTACTTAGATAGAAATAAGAAAAAAATTATTTTCGATAGTACAAAAGGTACAGATAGGACAGTGAATCAAATTGAAAATCCAAATACTTATAAGTCTCTTGAAAATATGACGCAGACACAATTAAAAAAATATACACATGAAGAATTAAGAGGAACTGTTAAACAGCCTTATGTACTTTTTTCCGAAAAAAAGAAAAATCTGCTAGATGGAAAAAGAACAGATGATAACACGAATTTCAAAAATGTTGGATATGTGGCAGGTAAAGGCGAAAATGAAGATAGATTAATTACCGTTTTGGGGAAAGCAATAGGTTTCGACAGGAGAGAAGTTCTGATTGATTTAAACAATATAGAAGACCCAGACGAGTTAAAACAAGAGGGACAGAAGAAATTGGATACTTATAAAACAATACAGTCAGTAGAAGGGAAAGTGTATGAAATTCCAAACATGGAATATGATAAAGATTTCTTTTTAGGAGATTTAGTAACACTAGAAAGCGATGGGTTGTATGAAGATAAAAGAATTATACAAGTGAAAGAGGTATTAGAAAGAAATAATAAAACAATAGAGCTAGGTTTTGGAGATAAAGTTCCAACATTGGGGGAAGAAATAAAAAGAATGATAACAAAGCCTATTAATTAGGGTTTGTGGAAAGGAAATAAAATGGCAAATTTAATTACGTTAAAAAGTTTTCCGTTTGATACGCTAGAGGTCTTAAATGAAGAAAGCGGACAAATGGAACCAGATAGGCTTTACGAAGCGGAAATTTTTAGAGAGTATTTTGCTAAATTTTTAAGCAATGGAGTGTATTTTGGAAAATACAAAAATTATAAAGAGAACTCAATGAAAGTTACGTCAGAAGGAGGTCTTAATATTAAAGTAGCTGTGGGTGCCGGACTGATTGAAGGTGCTGACTTTGAAAATATAGAAGAAAGAGTATTTTCTTTAGAAAGACCAATAGCTGGCGAAAGAATTGATAGAGTAATTGTGAGATTAGATAAAACTTTAGCCACAAGAGAAACACAGTTATATATCAAAGAAGGAAATGGAACAACGCCATCGCCACTGCAAAGAGATGAGAATGTCTACGAAATATGTTTAGCTCAAGTTACTGTAAAAAGTACCACTAATATTACAGCAAATGATGTGGTAGACACAAGATTGAACAACGATATATGTGGTATAGTAAACAGTTTGATTACAGTAGATGGAGAGGAATTATATAAGAGATTTCAAGATTACATTGATACAGTTGTAGAAAATTTAGTAAGAAAAGACCAAGACATAATTATCGAAGGAAATATAGTAGCAAATTCGATAAAGCTAAAAAATGGAAAAACATTTTCTACAAATGATTTTACAAATGCATATAAACAAAAGTTGGATGGAATAGCAACAAAAGCGAATAATTATACACACCCTTCTACGCACCCAGCCTCAATTATATCTGAAAGCAGTGCAAGAAGATTTGTGTCAGATAGCGAGAAGAAGACATGGAATAGTAAGCAAAAGGCGATTACAAGAGGAACTGGAACTCCAAGTGGAGGTAGTAATGGAGATATCTATATTCAATATTTTTAATAGGAGGTAAAAGATGGCAACAGGAACATTAATAAGTGATAGGAGTTGGCATTCTAGTCCGAGTTTTAATTATTCAGTAAACTATGAAACACAAAGACCTAATAAATATTCAGCAACAGTAAGAGTAAGGTTTACAGTTGTTGTACGTTCTCTGTATTCGAGTTGTTCTTTTGGTTATCCTTTGTATTTTTCAAATACGATAGATAATAGATTTAGAACAATAACAAATAATTTTGGAAATGGAATCAAAAGCGTGTCTTACACGTCTGATTGGATTGAATTTAGTAATTCTGGGACATCTTTATCGGTGGGAATTACTCCGAAATGTGGAGATGTTGGACATACAAGTTACGACACAGGAACTATTTATTTTGACAGAAAAGAGGAGGAATTTGCTAAATTTAATGGACATAGTGTAAAAGCTACCTATTTAACTAGTGCGGATATAGCATATAATTCAAATAAAAGTTTAATTCATGCAGAATATTCTTTAAATGGTGGCAGTTGGAAGGATTTAAATGTAAAATCAGGGACATGGAATGCAGCTAATAATACAGTTGTATATAATGTATCTGGATTGAATCCAAACGCAACATATACAATACAAACAAGAATAGCTCATACGAGTGGTTCGTGGACTTATAGTAGCAAATTGACATTTACAACAAAGGATATAGCAAGAATAATCAGTTTAAACAATTTTGAACATGGAAATACTACAACGGTTTCAATTGCAAATCCAGCACGGCATATCTAGTTTAGGTTTGGCAATAAAAATAGCGGGCGTGCAGATTTTATCAAGAACTGTAAAAACAGGAAGCAATACAGTAAGTTTTACAGATACAGAATTAGATAATATATACAAGAAATATGGAACATTAAGTAGCTTAATAGCTACTTTTATTGTATCTGGAAGCGGATATTCTAACTCAAAAACATGTACTATTATGCTAAAACGGAAATCAAAAGACTATTAAAACAAACGTAAATACTACTTGGAAAAGAGGAAAGATATGGACAAATGTTAATGGTACATGGAAAAGAGGATTAATTTGGACTAATATAAATGGTGTATGGAAAAGAGGGATTTAGATGGCAGGATATACTAAAAATTATAACTTAAAAAAACCAACAGAGACAGAGTATTATAACGTGGAAGATGCTAATATAAACAACGAGATGATAGACGGAATTTTGTATCAGAAAGTTGATAAGATTCCCGGAAAAGGCTTATCTACTAATGATTTTACAGATGGGTATAAGAAGAAAGTTGATAGCATGCAAACATTATATAGATTTAGAGGGACAGTAAATTCAACGAACGAGTTGTCTAATATAAGTGCAAGCGTAGGAGATACTTATAAATGTAAAACTAATTTCAAGGATTATACATGGAATGGAACAGATTGGATAGACATTGGAGAAGAAGGCTTTGTGGGAAATGTTTATAATTATAAATTAATAATTCAAAATAGCAAATCAGAAATAATATTGCCTTGCAAATATGAGGTAGGAAAACATGTTTTAGATGTTTTTCTAAATGGAGAGAGATTGCTTCTTAGTTCTGATGAACAAGGAACAGATGGTCATTATGTTGAAATTGGAGAGACAAATAGTGTGAGTAATAAGATAAAGATGACAACGGATTGGAGTTTGCAAGAAGGTGATGTTTTAGATTTAGTGGTTAGGGGTGATTATAGTGATACCAATGTTTAAAAGTATAGTAACAGCATTAAATAACAAAGTTGATAAAGTTAGCGGAAAAGACTTGTCTAGTAATGATTTTACGAATGATTTAAAGGAAAAGCTTGAAGGGATTAGTGGAGGGGCAACAGCAGTTAGTGTAGAGGAAATTATAGTAAGCCCAACAGAACCTACCGCAGATAGAAGAAAGATTTGGTTTCAGAAGGGGAAGAATTTGTTTGATGGGAAGATT
>CAOKPI010000034.1 GCA_948470605.1 uncultured Clostridium sp.
AGATGATGTCCCAACCATTAGGTTTGGGACATCATCTACGTCCCCATGTCCTACTATTGAAAAAAAGTAAAATATATGCTATGATAAGAAAACGAAAAAGGAGAAGGAGTCAAATATATGGTAGATATATTATTAGATGCAAGCATAGATAGTATAAAATTAATTCCGTTTTTATTTGTTACTTATTTAATCATGGAATATATTGAGCATAAAACAAAGGACAAGACCAAACAAGCAATTAAAAAGTCAGGAAAGTATGGTCCTTTGATAGGAAGCCTATTAGGGGTATTTCCACAATGTGGATTTTCTGTTTCAGCCACTAATCTATATGCTGCGAGAGTGATTACATTGGGAACTCTAATTGCGGTTTATCTTTCTACATCAGATGAGATGTTGCCAATTTTCTTGTCAGAGGCTGTACCAATTACAACCATCTTAACAATATTAGGAATTAAATTAATAGTAGGAATGATAGCTGGGTTCTGTGTGGATTTTGTGATGAGATTAAGACATAAAGATGAGGAAGAAGAAAAGATTATAGATTTATGTGAAAAAGAGCATTGCCACTGTGAACATGGAATTGTTAAATCTTCTTTAAAACATACACTCAATATTTTTATATTTATTTTGATAGTTACGATTATCATAAATATAGCAATTCATTTTATAGGGGAGGAACAAATTTCAGGATATTTACAAAATCAGCCAATATTAGGACCAGTTATAGCAGGTGTGATAGGTTTGATTCCAAATTGTGCTGCTTCTGTTATTTTAACGCAAATGTACTTGAAAAATGTGATTTCAGTTGCTACGTTAATTTCAGGATTATTAGTAGGGGCAGGAGTAGGACTAGCTGTATTATTTAAAATGAATAAAGGAATCAAACAGAATTTTAAAATTGTTACTTTATTATATGGTATTGGTGTAATAGCAGGCATTATGATTGAATTAATTGGAATTCATATTTAAGAAAAAAAGATTTTTTAGTATGATAATCACTAAAAAATCTTTTTTGCTTTTTAGGTATTTGATTTTCCTTTTTTAAAGTTAACAATAATAGCATCTTGATTATTAAATAGATATTTAGAATCTGTTACATCTGTTTGAACTGGGTCAAACTCATCTCTTTCGTCTTTAAAATCAAGGTTTTTTAAATCAAATTTCTTTTTCTGTATATCAGTATCATCTTCAATTGCTGTTCCAGTAGCATTGGAGTATTTAGTAAAGTCATATTTTTTGATTTTTTGAGGTTCTTTATATCTAGCTTGTAGAAATTCAAATTTTCCAGTTCCTCCTTGTAATCGTGCTTTGTCTCCTTTAATTTTATAACCACATTTTCCTAATGGTAAAGCAGCAAGTTTTCCTGCTTTTATATTTTCAACATATTTCCATGCTACATTTGAATATTTAGGGTCATATTCTACTTTAGACGTATCTATGCTTTGTGTATAACTCCATTCTCTGTGATATCCTAATTCTTTTGACCAGTATTCAACTTCCTCAAAATCAGCATTTCCAGTAAATATTTTGTTAGCACAATTAGATAAAATAAGAGAACGATAATTTTCTTTTTGACCATGAATTTCTAATTGCGATAAGCTTTGTATGGATATAGTAGAAGCCACTTTAAATTTTCTGTATAAAGTAAACATTGGCTCTGTTGCTCTACAAATAAAATCAGCAAATTCATCAATATATAAGAAATGAGGAATACGAGTCGCTTCATTTCCAGCTCTTCTTAGTACAGCATCTTGCATAGAAATTAGGAAGAATAATCCAAAAGCCTTATGACCTGCTGCACCTAAATCTCCTCGTCTTGTACAAACAAATGTCATTTTTCCTTCTGCTAAGAATTTATCAAAATTTATATTATTATGCCTATTGCATAAAATTGGTTTAATACCAGGAATTCTTAATAAATTGTCTAATTGGCTGATAGATGTATAGATGTATTTTTCCATTTCTTCTTTTCCTGGACCATTTTCGTAAAAGTTCTTTTTGAAATAGGTAAGCTGTACTGAATATTTTTGTTTCAATTCATCATCATGTGCCATAATTTCACACATTTTTTCGATTAACTCAAAATTAGTAAATAATTTTAGCAAATCTTCTAAATTAGGAAGAGCACCTTCATTCATTCGAGGATAGATTTCTTTTAATAAAATTGTGACATTTTCAATTGCTTGTGTTGCAACATCACTTCGATAAGATTCCTCTGAATCATCACGAGAAGCTAAAAACATAGCTTTTAGCACAGAAGTTATCATAACGGCAATTTTAGCGGGGTCATCATATACGAAAGGATTTAAGCCAATGGAATTACTATTTGATGGGTCAATCATATTGTAATCAATACCAAAGTTCTTACAAACATCTGTCATATGGTCAATTACTTCATTATCAGGTGCCATTAAGGTAAGCCCTAAATTTCGAAAAATAGTTTCACCATTAATGCTTCCTAAAATCATCTTACTTAAATAAGTATTAAATAAATTTTCTTTTCCAGGAAGAGGGGTTAACATGTTTAAATTAAAGTTTTGGTTTAGATAATCATTATCATAAGGCTTGTTTAAAGTTGCTATTTTTGTTTTTAAAGCGGTAATTCCTAATTCTTTAGAAGCTTCTTTAAAGAAATGTTTTCTTTCAATATCTTTGGCAATAAGTGGTTCAAAAATTAAAGATGTTTTTCCTGTTCCAGAACCACCACATACTAATAAAGATTGATATCTAGAAGCTTCTGGCATCATAACTTTTCTGTTATATTCGTCATCAATACATACATATACTTCACAAGTATAAGGACCATGTCCTACCTTTTTATCCGATAAATCAATTCCTCTAAAATCCCAAAGAGAACGTAGTTTAAGAGGGTCATCCTTGATTTTAAAGTAAATCCATTTGAAATAAGGATATACAGTAACTAATGGTAAGTATAAAGAAATACTAACTAAGGCTGGTGTAACTAAATCGGAGAATTCTGAAATCAATTCAGCATAATTTGGAACCGATAGTAGTAATAGCCAAGCTCCCTTGTTAAGCCATTGAGTAAACATAGAGATAGCAACAATGTAGAAGGCAGTTGCAAATACATAAAATAGTGTTATCTTATATCCTTTTGTTTTAGCAAATTTTGAGGAAGGACAAAAGGCAAGAGCAAAACAAGGACATGCTAAAGCTAAAGTATATTGGATGGGTCCCCAATAAGAATAAGATGCACCTGTAAATATCATAAGTAACATTTCTACAAGTCTATCTACTACTATATAGGATGTCAAGAGTGTTAAAACATAAGTAGCAAAAGTGTTTCTATTGGTATTTAATTTTTTCAAGAATTTATCTATATATTTCATGCAAAAGAATCCCTTTCTAAAATTATAATCATACATATATATTATCCTATAAAATGGCGAAAAAAACAAGGGGGTTGGGCAAATAAATTTAATTTTCGTCATAAATTTTGCTATAAAATTATGAATAAAAATAAAAATCATGAATATAATAAAAGCAAACAAGAAAAAGGGGATAATTTATGCAAAATGAGTATTATATAAGAGAAGAAAAAATCATAGAAAAAACGGAAATTGAGAAAGAGACGGAATTAGTGAAAGCTATTATTAAAACCAGAGAAGAATTGAAAGTGGCAAATTGTAATTTTGAATATGCACAAGGTGAGCTAATTGATTATTATACGTATCAAATAAAATCGAGTGAGGAAAAATTGGATTATCTGATTAAATTGGCTAAAACAAAGGGAATTGAGGTTGATATGATTAATGATATAAAATTTTCATCCTGGAATGAGGAAGCGGGATGACTTGAGTAATATTTGTCCAACTTGTAACATACAAATGGTAATGAGAATAATTACTGTTTGTATGTTTTTATTTATACAGTAGGAATTTTCTCCCTGTGGGAGGAAAGCTATGTACTGTATAAATATGGCGAAACTTAGATTTTCTAGCAATTTGCATTGCGTAGAAAATCTTGATTTCGGTTTGGGAGTGGATTAAATTATGGATATAAATATTATTACCTATTTAGCTTGTATTTGTTTTATTTTTATATTTGGAAGAATTTTTATTGTGCCGCTAAAAAAGGTATTAAAACTAATGTTTAATTCTATTTTGGGTGGTGTTTGTATTTATGGGATTAATTTGATTGGTGCAAATTTTGCATTTCATATTGGTTTGAATTTTTTTACGAGTGTACTGATTCGGATTATTGGGATTGCCAGGAGCAGTTTGCTTGATTGTTGTGAAATTGTTGATTGGTTAGAAATAAATTACAAAAATTAATTGTAGTATTAAGCTTTTATATATTATTTTTCTAGTTTAAAAAATTATAAATGGGTAAGGATTTTAATTTTTTATACAAGAATTAAAAAGGTAAAGTGAATTAGTGAAATATTTTTGTTAATTAGTTGACTCTAATATATGGGAGGTGACTATATTGCAAAAAGTTCTAGTAGTAGAAGATAATATAATGCAATGCAAACAAATTGTCAATTATATATCTAAAGTAAATGAAAATATAAAATTGTATAATATGGCATATACATGTAAAGAGGCTATTGATATAGTAAAAAAACAAATTGTAGATGTAATATTATTAGATTTAAACTTACCAGACAAGTCTGGAATAGAATTAATAAAATTTGTTGAAAAAAATAATATTATAAAATATATAAATTCTGTTCTTGTAATATCTGGTGAATATACCATGATTGAAGATATCAGAAATAATCCATATGTCTATTCTTGTATATATAAACCATATATTTTAGAGGATATCAAAAATAAACTAGAAGATATTACAAATTGTGTAAATAAAGAAAGAATAATGAAAAAAATTAATAATGAGCTAGAACAATTACATTATAACTTTTCATATAATGGTACAAGATACCTTGCAGAAACTATCTTTGAAATATACTGTACAGATAATTATTTAATAGATAATTTAAAAAAAGATATTTATCCTGTAATTGCTAAAAAGCATTGCAAAAGTATAAATACTATATGCGGAAATATCAAACAAGCAACAAAATGGATGTATTTAGACTGTGAAGAAAGTATAATAAATGAATATTTTAATAATGAATATTTTATCAAACCCAAATTAAAAGAAATTATTTTTACTGTTTTAAATAAAATAAAACACTAGCATAAAATACATGCTAGTGAGAAAGGCGAGGATATAAGAAACATTAGTAACCTAAGTTGTAACTATAACTTACACGAGCTTTTCGGTATGCCCCCGTTGGATTATTTCCTACACTGCTTGCATCAAAGAAAATCTGAATTACATCTCCTTTATTTACAGTTGTCTCAATCGCAAAATTTGTATATTGAGCTGAGTTTGTTACAGAGGAAGCTACCTTTCCAGTAGTCCGATTTATTATTTTACATGTCAAATAAATAGGACCTATATTATCCGTCGGATAAAAGCTACAAATGATAGCAAACCTTCCAGAAGCCCCCATAACTTTTTGAGGGGTTAAATTTGTATCCTGAAATACATAATCTCCCGCAGAATGAAATCCTGATCCCCAAACTGTGCTATATGTGGAAGCAACCTGATTGCTTCCAGGTTGCTCTGCCGCAAATGTAGGAACAGCAGCAGTTACACATAATGCCAAAGTTAAAATTAAACTTGTAAAAATCCGTTTTGCTCTTTTCATGAATAATTCCTCCTTAATGATAAAAAAGTTAAAATCCTCGCCTTTTTTATATCTAAAACTAGTTATAATACTAGTAAAAGATATTAATTTTACTTTGTGTTCCTATATAATACTATGTTTTTATAAAAATACAACAAAAAGGTAAAAAAAAGTAAAATTTTTTAAAATTATAAAAAATGTATCTATGAATTTAATCATAGATACTAAATTAAATAACTTATTGCCTTTCTAAATCGATTATAATTTCTTTTCTTTCATCTATCGTATTTAATATTAAATGAATTTTTAGATTATTAGTCATATCATATTTTGTTAAGTTGAATGTTTGCCAATGTTTGATTTTTCCATCAAATTCATAATCCGTTCCTGCTTCTTCACTATTACTTTCACTAGGATAAAATTTTCTTCCATTCATATCTTCTATATATTCGTCTTCAGTTAAAGATTTTCCTGAAAAGATTAAATTCTTGTGCCAATTGAATCCTGCTTCTTTTTTTTCATTCTTTATGTTTTCACTATCATTTTCATTGTATATTGGATTTGTAAAAGTAGTAAATTCAAATTTCATGCATGTATCATAGACAGATGCTTCTGTAATAGTAATGTTTTCACAATTAATATTTTTTACATTATAAACAAAGCATTCTCTATTATAAAATTTTTCTGGGATTTCTAATTCTATATTCCAATTTCCTTTCATCATTATTTCTTCATTTTCATATATTTCTTGTCTTGACATATTAATTTGTCCTAAATTTATAAATAGTTTCTTACTTTTTGGATATTTTTCTGCGAATTCCGCAAATAAATTATAAATAATTTCGACTGTATTTGTTTCTTCTAATTTATTTTTTATATACCAATTTACCCCATTATTAATATAATTTTCATTATATTCTCCAAATTTATAATTTAAATTATTCTGTTTACAAAAGTTATAAAAAACTTCTTCATTCTGACAATAAATAATTTTATTGTTTTCATCGGTAATAATCATATCGGGAAATCTAACTTTTTGAATATCTTTTACATTTGTAGGATTATCTAATTTTAAAGAAAATGTCATATTTAAATTAAAGTCGTCCATAAGTAGATTATTGATTTTTAGTGATGTATTATTAGATTCTATATATTCTACTTGAGGATTCATAATATATTCATTTTGAATAGCAGTATCTATTCCTTTACTGTTATTATAAAAATTCACAATAATTGCTTTGATATCTTTTGCATACACAAAACCTGCAATTAAAATCATACAAACACAAGTTAAAGAAATCAACTTATAAAATTTTAATTGCACAGTAGTTTTTTTATGTTTTGCAAACGTTTCTTTTATTGTTCTTTTATAATTTTTTGGAGTATGTATTTCTTGTTCCAATGTTTCCTGTATAAACTTATCTAATGTGTTCAATATTTTGCCCTCCTTTATAACTTTTTTTTATTTTTTCTCTTGCTCTAAAAAGATGTGTTCTTATAGTATTTTCATTCATTTTTAAGATTTCTTTTAGTTCTCTGATTTTATATTGTTCTTTGTAATATAAAACAACTGTTATTCTTTCTGTGTAAGTTAAGTTATTAAGTAATGAATAAAAATTCATATCATTTTCTATATTGATATAGTCAGAAGATATTGACTGACTTTTAAAATAATTGTCAATTGAAACATCTTTTTTATATTTTCTTTTATAAATCCTATTACATTTATTAATAAGTATTTTTATTAACCATTTCTTTAACTTTTTAGGTTCTTTTAGCTTTTTTATAGATTTATAAGTTTCTATCATTGTTTCTTGAATTGCATCTTCTATATCTGCTTCGTTTATTATTCTAGTTTTAGCAATTTTATATAAATCATTTTCAAATGCTAAAATTATTTCAGTAAAAGCTTCTTTATCTCCTTTTTGTGCTTTTAGTATTAATTCCTCCATTTGTTACCTCCTATCATTTATGCACATATTTGATATCTATCTATAAGAGTCATTTAGTATATAAAAATGTTTCAAAAACTATTATTAAATGGTACATATAAATTATAACATAGTGAGATTAAATCGAAAAAAACACGATTAATAATATAGTTTAAGCCAATTTCTCGTTCTGAAATATAAAGTATTTATATAACTATATCAATTTTCTATTTCTAACTATATAAAGAGGGTATTTGCCCTCTTTTTCTAATGTTATAAATTTTCAGTAAATTTTCCTCCTATTATTTCACCAGTAGTTGCATCAATATAAATCTCTTTGTTAAGATTTTCCTTCATATATTGATTAGGATTAGGATATATATTAAAATCCTTTTTATTATTATGTTCTATTGTTATTTTCCATACTTTTCTAGTAACTTTGTCTATATCTAAATATATACCAGCATTATTGGGATCAGTATTATAAATTTCATTTTCTAATTGGTACACAAAGGTATTCATTTGTTCTATTGAAAGTTCAGATTTTATATTAGTAATTTCAATATCTGTAAGTTCTGATTCTTTATTTTTGGCAATTTCAATTGCAGATTCTTTTTGGATTATGATAGGGTTGTTAATTTCCTCTGTGTTAGTACTAATATTAATTGTATCATATATTACCTTATTATCCACAACAATAAATGCTACTGAAAAATTTTCATATTTATTATAAATATTATTTTCTTTTTTCAAGAATGTTGCTCCCCAAAGGGTTTTGGTGTTATTTTCAAAAACATATTCATCTTTTTTCACAGAATATAACTCGTAATTATTCTTATTTAGTTCAAGTTTTTGATATGTATCATAGGCAATTTGTTTTGCTTGTTCTTCTGTTATTACATCTTGTTGTAATTCTTTGTATTTTAAATCTAAATCATTAAAATATTCAATTTCTCCATTTTTTGAATTAATTAAAACCATCAATCCTTTTTCATAGCTAAAATCTGTTTTTATCATGTAATAACTGTTAGTTACTTGGTTATAACTCCTTTTCAATTCAATTCTATTTATAGTCTGATTTTCATATCCTAATTTATCCAAAAAATTTAGAGTTATGTTTTTGGCATCATTTTCTGTAATTAAGGATTTCTTCTCTTCTTCACTTATTTCTTCAAAAGGCAAAGAATTAGAATAATCATCGACTGTTGCATATTTTTTGGGTTCTTTCCAAATTTTTTTATAAACTGTATAACTAGCAAAAGCTATTCCACTAGCAAGTGTTAAAATGCTAACAATGCTTATTATAACCTTTTTAATTAATGTGAGTATTCCATATTGGTTCTTTCTATTATACATTGCTGATTCTATACCATTAGTTATTATGTTAGGAATTTTTTGGTAATCTTTAAAATATTGAAAAAAGAAATTATCTATTTCATCATAATTATTATCCATAAAAAATACCTCCTTTATAATATTTTTTAACTTTTTCTTTTGCTCTATTAAGCTTACTTTTTACGGTATTAACATTCATATTTAATATATTTGATATTTCATTACAGGAATATCTATTGTTGTAAAATAATGTAACAATAAGTCTTTCTTCATAGCTTAACTGACTTATCATTAACTCAAAATCTATTTTTGAATTAATATTTTCAATTGTAGAATCTTTGATAGTTACATTTTCTTCTATGATAATCTTTTCAAAAAGTTTTTGTTTTTTGCCTTTCTTCTTGTAAATTTTGTTGCATTCGTTTATTAGTATTTTTATTATCCAACTCTTGAAAATGGCATTATCTTTTAATTTTTTTAAATGCTTATAGGCATTTATCATGGTTTCTTGAATTGCATCATTAATATCGTTTTCATCGCTTAATCTTGTTTTACTAATTTTATATAAGTCATTTTTTATACTTAATATTAATTGTGTAAATGATTTTTCATCTCCATTTTTCGAACGAATAATTAGTTCTTCCAAAATATTTTCTCCTTTCTATCTTATCTATCTATAAGATAAAACTAGTTATATTTTTGGGTGCATATATTTTTAAAATTATATCACAACATTTTAATTAAAATAAAAAACTACCCGTAGGCAGTTTTATCTTTATTATATTATAGGAAAGTTCTCCGAACTTCCTATAATATAAAGCGTTTCACAGAAAATTGCTCTGCAATTTTCGCGAGCGAACAACGGGCGTGGCATGAAAACTAATCTAAAAGGTCAAAAAATTTTAATCATGCCACTGTTGTTCTAGGATAGTAAAGTTCTTAAAAAATACTTTACATGCTCGCCAATTATTCAACCGTAACAGATTTTGCAAGATTACGAGGTTTATCCACATCTAGACCTTTTTCCTTTGAAATATAATAAGCCAATAATTGCAAAGGAATAATAGATAAGATAGGAGAGATAAAAGGGTTTGTCTCTGGAATCGTAATCGTTATATCAAATCTATCTTTCTTTATATCTTGGTTTGTAACCACTAATGTTTTAGCACCACGAGTAACCACTTCTTGAATATTACTAATCGTTTTCTCAACTAAACTTTTATCTGTCATAATACTTACGACAGTAACACCATTTTCAATCAAAGCGATAGGTCCATGTTTTAACTCACCAGCAGGGTAACTTTCTGAATGAATATAAGAAATTTCCTTTAATTTTAAAGAACCTTCTTTGGCAACCGTTTCATCAATGCCTCTACCAAGAAAGAAAATATCTTTGTCTTGACATACTTTGATAGAAAAGTTTTCAATCTTTTCTGATAATTTTAAAGTTTCTTCTATTTTTTTAGGCAATGCTAGAATATCTTTTTTTAAAGTAGTAATGGTATTGGTATGCATTTCCAATGTCTCAGCAAAATAAATAGCTAAGATAGTCATTAATACAACTTGAGAGGTATAGGCTTTGGTAGAAGCAACTGCTATTTCAGGACCTGCATGGGTATAAATAGAGTTATCTGCCTCTCGTGTAATAGAACTTCCAATGACATTGCTAATGGCAAGTGTTTTTGCCCCTTTTTCTTTACAAAGTTTTAAAGCAGCTATGGTATCAGCGGTTTCTCCTGATTGAGAGATAAAAATACATAAGGTTTTTTCGTCCACTAATGGGTCTCTATATCTAAATTCAGAAGCAACATCCACTTCAGTAGTTATATGACAAAGTTTTTCGATTGCATTTTTTCCTGCTAATCCAGCATGCATAGCTGTACCACAAGCAACAATATAAATTTTATTTAGATTCGATAAATATTCTTTGGTAAAATTTAATTCTTCAAACTCACATTTTGTATTTTCATGAAATTTTGCTCCAATGGTTTCGCGAATAGCGGTTGGTTGTTCATAAATTTCTTTTAACATAAAATCCTCGTAACCATCTTTTTCAGCACTTGTAGCATCCCATTTAATGGTCTGTGTCGTTTTTGTAATTGGCTTTAAGTCTTTATCATAAAAAGCGATGGTATCTCTTGACAAAATAGCTAATTCCAAATCATTTAGTAGATAAAAATTTCGAGTAAAAGAAAGAATAGCTGGAATATCAGAAGAAATATAGTTTTCATTTTCTCCTTTACCAATTACAAGGGGACTGTCTTTTCGCGTAACAATCATGTTATCTGGATAATCCTTACATATAATTTCAATGGCAAAACTTCCTTTTAAATCAGAACAGGCATTTTTGACAGCATGTAAAAATTTTAAATCCCCTGATGTTTCCTCTTTTTGATAATAATAATGTACTAAATTGGGAATTACTTCTGTATCTGTTTCAGAATAGAAAGTGTAACCGTTTTTTGTCAAGAAATCTCTTAGCTCATGATAATTTTCAATGATTCCATTATGAACTACACTAAAAGTTTTACTGTTATCTGTATGAGGGTGAGAGTTTTCTTGAGATGGTTTTCCATGTGTTGCCCATCTAGTATGAGCAATTCCAATGGTTCCTTTTAAATCATTAATTCCTTTTAAATCATATAAATTTTTGACTCTTCCTTTGTCTTTCATGATAGAAATTTCATTTTTTTCAATGGTTGAAATACCAGCTGAGTCATAGCCTCTGTATTCCAATCGAATTAGCCCATTGATTAATATTGGGCTTGCTTTTTTGGTTCCTATGTAACCTACAATTCCACACATTTTAAAATCCTCCTATAGTAATATTGGAATTGAAAGTATGCAAATAAAAGCTTAATGTTATTAATCTTTGTTACAATTTCACAATTGCTTTTTTCCTTAATAATATGACCTTAAGCTAAAGCCACTAGAGCATCCGCCGAATGTTTCGATAACCCTAGACCTCGTCAACACTAAGATAGTGTCCAGGCGCTAAATAAAGTAAATCGTAGAGCCTCCCTTCTATTGATAAAATGGTTTTGCAATTCTTTCAATTTACTCTATTATATTATACTAAAAATCAAAAAGAAGCAAGTCCTAGCAAAAAAATGTAATATCATAAAAATTTAATTAAATATATTGAAAAAAAATAATGATTGTAATAAAATAAGAAGGTTTTAGGATACAAAGGAGGAAGCATTTGTAAATCAAGAATATTAATGATATATTATATCATAAAAGAAATAATATTTGAATGAAAAAGGGGAGAAGAAAAAATGCAAGAAATTGGAATTATGGTAGCAATGGACGAAGAAAGAGAAGCTATTTTAAATATAATGGCAGATGTAAAGGTAGAACAAATCTACAATTTAAGATTTTTAAGAGGAACCATTCAAGGGAAAAATTGTGTTTTGGTAAAAAGTGGAGTAGGAAAAGTAAATGCAGCAAGAACAACACAAGTTATGCTTCACAGTTTTGATATAGCTTATGTGATTAATTTGGGAGCAGGCGGCTCCATTAATAGTTTATTAAATATAGGAGATGTGTTAATTGCTAAACAAGTTGTGCAACATGATTTTGATATTACAGCCTTTGGTCATAGTAAAGGCTATATTACAGGAGTGGGAGACAAAATTATTTGTGATAGAGATTTAGTTAATGAATTAGAACAAATTGTTCAATCCATTCCAGAAAGAAGCTATCAAATTAAAATGGGAACCATAGCAACTGGCGATATTTTTTGTTCTGAGTCATGGATGAAAGATAAAATTCGTGCTAAATTTGGGGCAGATGTCGTGGATATGGAAAGTGGGGCAATTGCACAAGTGTGTTATTTAGATAATGTTCCTTTTATTGGAATTAGAAGTATTTCAGATACACCAAATGGAAAAAATGCTTCTACTTTTGATGAAAATGTAAAGTTAGCGTCTAAGAGATGTGCTAATATTTTAAAAGAATTTTTAGTATAAGTTGATAATATAAGTTGATAATAAGTCCCACTGATTTTCCCCACTGGTTCTGGGAGTAAATGGGGACGATTTAAGCTAAAATATATTTTAAATTAAATTGTCCCCATTTACTCCCGGAACCAGTGGGGAAAATCAATGAGGACGATTGTATAATTTTTTGAAATTAGTGTATAATTTAATAAATGAAAGGAGTGATTTTTGTGGATAGAACAATCAAAGTAGTTCAATATGGAGCAGGAAAAATGAGTGTATATACCATGCGATATGTGTATGAAAAAGGTGCTGAAATAGTAGGTGCGATTGATGTTAATCCAGATGTGATAGGAAAAGACATTGGAGAGATTATGGGGACAGAAAATAAAGGCGTTAAAGTGGTTTCTTTAGAAGAAGCGGAAAATATGATGAAAGAAACCAAACCAGATATAGCCATTGTTACAACTATGAGTTTAATGAATGATGTAGAAGAGGCTTTGATGTTATGTGCTAAATTGGGGGTAAATGCTATTACAACATGTGAAGAAGCTTTTTATCCGATGAATTCTAATCCAGCAGTAACAAAAAAAATAGATGATTTGGCAAAACAAACAGGTTGTACGATTACAGGTAGTGGTTATCAAGATATTTATTGGGGACAATTGATTTCAAGTATTGCTGGCTCAACACAAACCATAAAGAAAATCAAAGGAAGTTCTAGTTATAATGTAGAAGATTATGGAATCGCTTTGGCAAAGGCACATGGAGCAGGATTGTCTTTAGAAGAATTTGATGAACAAGTAGCATCAGTGGATAGAATTTCAGATGAAGAAAGACAAGCTATGATAGAAAAAGGAGAATATTTGCCATCTTATATGTGGAATGTAAATGGTTGGTTGTGTGCTAAATTAGGATTAACGGTAAAAAGTCAGACACAAAAAACGGTTCCACAAACTCATAATGAGGATATTGAATCATCTACTTTGGGAATGACAGTAAAAGCAGGTATGGCAACAGGAATGAGTGCTGTTGTAACAACGGAAACAGAAGAAGGAATTGTCATTGAAAGTGAGTGTATTGGAAGAGTGTATGCAAAAGATGATTTTGATAAAAATGAATGGACTGTGATGGGAGAGCCAGAGACGACTTTGGTAATTAATCGCCCAGCAACCGTCGAATTGACTTGTGCTTCTATTGTTAATCGAATACCAGATGTTATCAATAGTAAGCCTGGATATGTGCCAACAGAAGAGATGGGAGAGCTAAATTATCGCGTAAAATCTCTTAATGAATATGTGAATTAACACAATGGGAATACAAAAATTCTAAAAAAGCTTGATTTTCAAGCTTTTTTATGTTAAAATTATTATGTAATATAAAAAATATGAGAGGTATAAATTTCAAATTTATATTTGAGGTGTGGGATATGGAAAACGATGTTAATGGAGTAAGTTTAAAAGAACTTTTTATAAACTGTATTTGGAAGTCTGATAGTCACAAAACGGTTTCTAAAGAAGCTTCTAAAAAATCTCCTAAAGTAGTATCTGCAACAGTTTCTGAAATAGCACATAAAGAGGATACAGAATGGAAAAAGGTTTTACAACGTATAGATGAGCAAGAAAGGTCTATGAGAAATGGTGAACCAATTTCAAACAATAAAAAAGGAAGAAAAACTAATAGAACAAATTCATTAGAGGGAATGCAAGTGAACAAACCTTCAAAAGGAGAAGAAAAATCCATTAGACAGAATCAAGAAAATAATATTGATAGGGAAAGAGAAGAATAAAAATATACGAATACAAGAAATTTGATTTTCTTGTATTTTTATCTTGACAAATGGAAAAACTACCTTTATAATAAATAACGTTATATGAATATGGCGAAGTAGCTCAATTGGCTAGAGCGTTCGGTTCATACCCGAAAGGTTGAGGGTTCGATTCCCCCCTTCGCTACCAAGACACCTGTAACAGTATATATCAAGGTATTTGAGATATACTGTTTTTATTTTAGCCACTTTTTAGCCACTCGAAAAATAATAGGAATTGCATTAGAAACAAAAACAAATAAAAATGTACAAAAACGTTTGTACATTTTATGTTAGTATATAATTCAATTTATTAACAGATGCATTTTTTTGTTTTTTTGAAGAATGCAAGTAAATTTGTGTAATACTTATTGCAGAATGTCCCATTAATTCAGCAACAGTTTCAATATCAACGCCTTTTTGCAATAACATAGAAGCATAAGTATGTCTAATAGAGTGGAATTTTTTATGCGATATATTGCATTCTTTTAAAATTTTAGTCCATCGTGTTGAGATGTTTTTCCCTTTTAAAGGGTTTTATTGTTGTCTTTAAACAATAAACCTTGTTTATTTTCTATATCGTTTTCGGGTTATATAATTTATTATAACCCTCCACGCTTTTGTGTCTATATATCTATTCTAACACCAAATTATTTAGGAAGCTATACCAATACAGTATCTACACAACCACAAAATACAGCTGGAATGACAAAGAAATTAAGTCGAGCTAGTATTCTTTATAGTAATAGTAATTTAACTGGAATAAGGTATAATTACAAGGCAAATACGACGATTACGATTTTACAGAATGTGAGTGCAAATGTGGATAAGGTTAGAGTAAATCAAACTGGAAGAATTGCTTATATTAATAATAGCAACTATACAAATGTTGCGATTAGCCAATCTAAGAGTACAGCAGTGGGGCAATACAAGAGATTCAAAGCTAGAACAACATTATACAGTAATTCTAATTTAACGGGTACAAAGTATTCTTATTTGCCACAGACACAAGTTAAGGTTGTGAGACATGTTTCTTCTAATGTGGATTATGTTTTTGTTGTTAAGACTGGTAGATATGCTTATGTGAATAGTCATAGTTACAGATAAAATAGCTAGGCTGGATTGATTTTTCGTCTGGCTGTTTTTGTATTTAAAAAGAGCAACCAAAGTTGCTCTAAAAAGCTTATAAGCCAAAGCTCAACTAATGAGCTGATATTATAAATATATCCAATTTTATAAAAAATATGCATAAAAGAAGAACTATGTGATTTGTTCACATAGTTCGGAAAAGCTTTTTTAAAAAGCCAAAGTCCAAATTAATGGACAGATAAGTCAACATAAACATTAACTTTTATTAAACTCATTATAACAATAATTAAAATAAAAGTCAATCATTTTTAATAAAAAAGTTAAAAAATTTCGGAAAAATTTCATTTTCATAAATTTATATTGACAAATGTTTTTTTAATAGTACATTTAATTTGTATATTTTTTCTTCATTAAGAGAACCAATTTTTCTTCCAAGCCTAGATTTGTCTATTGTTATAATATCAGAAAAAATAATTCTGGAAGGGTCTTTATCAATTTTCCCATAAGCCAAATCATTATTTGTCAATTTAGTTTGATAACTTTTTTTAATTTTATTACCATCCCCCTCAATAGGTACAACAGTTACTTTGTCAGAATACAAATTAGAATTTTGATTTTGAATTATAACAACAAGATGATTTCCTGTCAGTTCTCTACCAACTCCTTCTGTAATAAAAGCATTATATATTTCTCCTCTAGTTGGAACAATAGGGTGCATATTAGTATTGGATGCCTTTTTTCTTTCAATGTACTCATAAGATTTATAACTCATTTCACATACATTAGTGAAATCTTTTATTATTGCGGATGATTTTCTAAATGAGATATTTTTTACGTTCTCTAAGATACCATTAAACATAGACAACAATGTATTTTTATTGTTTTCTTCTAAATCTTTTAATTCTTTATAGTTCATTTGTTTACCTCCCTTTAATACGAAAACAATCATACCATATTTTTTATAAATAATCAACAATAAATTTACAAAAATTGACAACATATTTCGACAAATCCAACATGTTAATTGCAAAGTTCTTTTTGCATATTTTCTAACTGTTAGTACATACTAAAATTGGTGATAATATGATAAACTATTATAAGAAAAGTGAGAAAGCATTTAAAGAATACATCAAAAAGAATCCGTATTGTGCAAAGGAAAAATGGGATAAATATGCAAAAGAGAACTGCCTGTTTAGTGCGTTTACGCTAGAAACACATAAGAACGTAAAAGATTTTGAAGAATTAAAAAGAAAGATATAGAGAGTTTCATATAAGAAAATAGCATTTTTCCACTATAGTGGACAAAATGTATGTTATAAAAAATATTGAACATACTAAAGATAAAAGGTGGAAAAGCATGAAAATAGAGGTTTTATTAAAACAAATTAGAAAAGAAAAACGGAATAAGTCTAAGAGAAGTTTCTAAAATTACAGGTATTTCTTCATCACATTTAAACTATATAGAAAAGAACGAAAAAGACCTGTCTTTATCTATGACTGTAAGGATTGCTGAAGCATTAAATATAAAAGTAGAGGAATTATAAAAAGTAATACAATAGTATTGCTTTTTATTTTTGCAAACGAAAAACGCTGTTTCGTAAAATTTCCACCATAGTGGACAAGGTTTAATATATTTTCCGTTTAGAAGATTTTAAAATCAAAAAAATAAAAAAAATTACATAGTGGCCACTGACATTTCACATGTCGAATATTGTAAAATAACAAAAGAAGCTTCTAAAAAATAAAATAATAAAAGGAGAACGGATTGTATGAAAGATGTAGTATTAAATGAAATTAAAAAAGAAAAAAGTAATTTTGAATATTTGTTAATAAAAATATGTTTTGACTTTAATATTAAAAATTATAAGGGAGAAGTGGATAGCTTCTTAGAAAAGCTTAAAAAAAAGATGTGAAAATTTAGCCACTTTTTAGCCACCAAGTTTGGCATAATATAGAAATGATTAGAAATTAAAACGATGAAAACCGCATAAAATAAGGAAAAAACAACATCAAGAAAAATGTAAAAAAGGCAAAATCATTTCCCCCCTTCGCTACCAAAAAAATTGCTCAAAAAAATGGGCAATTTTTTGTTTAAATGTGTGCAACTAGGTTTTAGATAGTAAAGCTTTTTAAAAATTAGCATTTGACAAAAATAAAAAAATGTTATTATATATTTACATTAAAGCAATGTACCTTAGGTCAGGTTGTGTCATTGTAATTGCCTCTTTTCCGTCCTTATGTAAGTGACTACCTTTTGACAAGAAAGGTTGTTATTATATTACAATATTATTTTCTATAATACAAGCGAACATTACAAGCTTTTCAAGAATATTTTGCATTTTAAATAGATAAAATAAATCAGTTTGTGGCATTCAAGAAAAGTAGACATTAAAACTCTTAACAAATAAATTTTACAAAAGCCTCAAAATCGTTTGCGAAAAAACAAGAAAAACAGATAGATTAGTTTTAAATAAACATATTTTTAGAATATGTTTATTTTTTTCGTAAATGAAAATAAGCGTTTCATAAAAATAATAAACTAAAAGAGTTTTGAGATGATAAAATCCGATTGTAAAAATGAGGTGAGGAAATGATAGATAAAATCTGTATGTTTCTAACCAATCGCATTAGAAAGGAAATGCCAGACATAGATGATGAAAAAGCGGAAATAATCAATTATGGGCTTCAAAATATTATAGGTGAGATACCCAAGACTTTTTTAGTATTGATGATAGCTTATTTTTTAGGAATCTGGAAAGAAACCTTAATGACATTCCTTTTAATGATACCTTATAAAAGTGCATCTGGTGGATTTCATCTAAAGACTCATCTAGGATGCATCATAGGAACAACAACATTTTATTGTGGCGTACCAGTTTTATCCAAATTTATCATATTAAGCGGAATATGGAAATATACTTTAATAACTATGATATGGATTTTTGGAATGATAATGATTAAATTATATGCACCAGCAGATACAGAAAATGTACCAATTTTGGTGAAAAAGGATAGAAAAAGAAAACAAGTACTTTCATATATTACTTTTTCACTTGGATTACTAATAGCAGGAATTATAAATCATAATATTATCTCTAATATCATTATATTTGGGTATTTGTTACAAAGTTTAATGATAACAAAATTAGCATATCGAATAACCAATAATAAATATGGATATGAAGTATATGGAGATGCTTCAACACAAAATGTTTAATGCAAAAACATATAGAATAATATGTTTTGTATTATATAGAATTTACAGAAAAAGGAGGATTTTAGTATGTTAAAATTCTTAGCTAAAGTGGCAGAGAAATATGCAAAATCAACTAATACAGCATGTGCAGGTTTTTGGGTATTTCATCAACCCAAAATGCCAGCAAGTCTAATCAAAAAGGACTAATTTATGAAATTTACATTGGTAAAGATAGGACGAAAAATTATTTTTACCAATGATGTAACTTAAAAGTTATATTTATACAATCCAGCAAAAAACAGCTTTTTTCAAAGCTGTTTTTTGTATTTTATTTTTCGTAAATTTCTAATTGTTGTGAAAAGAATTTATCTGTTTTAGAGGTAAATAAATTAAGATTATTGCTTTTTTTAATAATTTTGCGAATTTCCCATAAACCTAATCCAGTATGATTTTTCTTTCCAGAAAAACCTTTTTCAAATATTTGATCCATATCAATATCTTTATTTTGATAGGTGTTTTCAATGGTAATTAATTGTCGATTGTTTTTGGTATCGTTTCTAAAACTAATATTAATAATTTTTTCATCACATTCGTTACTTGCTTCAATTGCATTATCCAATAAAATGCCTAATATTCTAGCAAATTCATAAATTTTCATATTTAAAGTATTCAAATCTAATAAGAAAGTCATATTAACTTTAATGTCTTTAGAATCTGCTTCATGATATTTACTAGTAAGTAGATTGTAAATACCGAGGATTATTTACAATTTCAGGATTTAATAAATATAAATTATTAACTCTTTGGCAATCATCTTCTAGTTGAATGTAATATTTTTTTAGTCCTTTCATATCATTTGTTCTAACATAACCACCAATGGTTGTAACAATATTATCAAAGTCATGTTTAAAGCCTCTAACATTATCGTGTAAAATATGTAAAGTTTTATTGTATTCTTCTGCACTTTCTAATTTTCTAGTAGTTAGTGTTAATTTCATAACCCTAGTTATACTATAAAGACTAATTCCAAAATATGCTAGTAAAGAAATACAGCTTAGAAAAGTTATTATCATTGGTAATTTATCTGTATAATAAAGAGTAATACAAGCTTGTACTATTAAAGCAATAGTTCCAAAGATAAAATTAGAAAAAATAATATATTTGTTTCTTCTATCAATATCTTCAAATAAATTAATTTTTAGTTTTCTATTTTTTAATATTAAAATTAATAAAAAATCAATTGTATAGATTGACAATAAAAATCCAATATTATAAATTGGAATAGTAGATAGCTCTTTTGCATTAATATTAACAATTTTAATATATGGATTTAACATTAGTGTTGAAACAATAGCAATAATTGTTGCAGAAGACACAATTGATATTAATGCTTTAAAAGGAGTAGTTTTAAATAAAACTATAATAAGTAAAAAAGACGAAAAGTAATTTACAAATACATTAAATGGATTAGGCATAAAAAAACTACTAGCAATCATTACTAATGAAGAATTTATAACATATAAAATTCTACTTTTTTTATTAGTAGGAATATTAAGTATAGTTAGGAATAAAGTCATAATGATATAAGATTCTATAAATGTAAAAGGACTAATAAATAAATTCCTATTAAACTCATTTGGCATAGTTAATGCCATCCAAATATTATTCAAAATTTCCATGATTTTTTAAAACCTCCATAAATTCCCTTTTATATTTTGGTCCAATATCACAAGTATGACCATCCATAAAAGTAATAGTACCAGAAACTGGTTTAACATCTTTAATCTGATTCATATTAGCAATATACGATTTATGACATCTCACATAGGTAGTAGGTAGTTTATCTTGAAATTTATTGAATGAACTGTAAGTATCATAATCGCGAGAAGAGGTATGAAAAACTAATTTCATGCCATCTCTTTTAATATATTGAATTTCAGCTTCATCAACAATCGTATTTTTATTATCAATTTTAATATAACTCTTACTTAATTCGTTAGCATCTTCAAACAATCTATTAATAGTATCTTCCAATCTATCATAAACAATAGGTTTAGCAAGATAATCAAAAGTTTTATATCTGTAAGCTACCATAGCATATTCTAAATGACCCGTAGTAAAGATGATATAAGAATTTTTCTTTCTTTTCCTAATTTCTTCAGCCAATTCGAGACCACTTTTATTAGACTTTAAATTGATGTCTAGCATTAAAACATCAGCAATGTTATTGTCAATATAATTTAAAATATCATCTGCACTATCTGATTTAAATACAACAGAAGCCTCGTAATTATTTTTTGCAAAAATAGCTTCTAACATTTTCTCTAATTTGTCAAGTAAATTTACATTATCATCACAAATTACAAAGTTTAACATAGTAATCCTCCTCAAAAAATAATATAGTCAAAAAAATAAGAAAACAAGGTTTGACAGAATCTGTCAAATTACCTTAATTTTCCAGATATAATAACAATATAATCCAAAAAAACCAACTTGTCAATAGGGATTTACAAAATTATCCAGAATTGTAAAACAATTCATATTACTCAAATTTGTAAATAATCGTATAAATATTACAAAAAAGATAAAAAAGTTAATTTATTGAAAAATCTAAAAAAACAAAAAGTGTAAAGTAATACAAAAAGTGTTACATTTTTTTATATTATAAATAGTAGACAAAAAATATTAAATATGATATAAATAAAAAGAAATAAGATGAAATATAATAACATAAAGTTTTATAGGTAAAACCATTATAAAAACCTAAATCTATCATATTAAATGGGAGAAGAAGATGAGAGGAACACAAAAACAAGAAAAAGGTATCACATTAATTGCATTAGTACTAACCATTATCATATTAATAATATTGGCAGCAGTAAGTGTAGCAACTTTAACAGGAGACAATGGAATCTTAACTAAAGCAC
>CAOKPI010000035.1 GCA_948470605.1 uncultured Clostridium sp.
TCAACTTGTGTTTGGCTGATGATATTACCCTTATCATACTCTTGATTAACAAAATGAATGGTAGCACCACTATATTTTTCATGAGCTGCTATGACAGCTTCGTGGACATGCATACCATGCATACCTTTTCCACCGTATTTTGGTAGTAAAGAAGGATGGGTGTTGATAATGGTATACTTTTCAAGTAAGTTAGGACCAATCATTTTTAAATAGCCAGCTAGTATAATTAGGTCAATGGAGTACTTATAAAGTATATGGGATAATTCTAAATCTCTTTGAGCAAAATTTTTATTTTGAATGATATACGTTTCTATATGATTTGCTTTAGCTCTTTCTAGAGCATAAGCGTTAGCGTTATCAGAAACAACTAAATCAATTTGAGCTTCTAATTCATGGTTGTTGATACTATCGATGATAGCTTGTAAGGTAGAACCATTTCCAGAAGCGAAAACAACTAAATGATACATAAAATTACCTCCTATTTCTATAAAAGTAGTTTAACATGAATAGGAAGTAAAGTCAATGAGACAAAGGGGACAGGTTTCATTTGTCTCATATATTAAGTAGATATATGTCGAAAAATGTTTTATTGTAAGGAATAGTCCAAGTAGTAAAAATAACAAAAGACGACAAAAAGCAACTAAAAAAGTGAGACAAATGAAACCTGTCCCACTTGTCTCAAAGGAAGGATGAAGGAAATGTTTAATAAAATAAAAGAAGAATGTGGCGTGTATGGAATTTATTCAAAAGCACCAAAAGAAGAGTTAATTGGACAAGTTTGTGTTGGGTTATCTGCCTTGCAACATAGAGGAGAAGAAAGCTGTGGAGTTGCTATTAATGAAGATGGCATTCTTCATTTTCATAAAGATGTAGGGTTAGTTTCAGAGGTTTTTACAAAGGAAGTACAAAATAGCATGCCAGAAGGAAAAATGGCAATTGGTCATGTGCGCTATTCTACTACAGGCGTGAGTAAAAAAGAGAATGCACAACCAATGGTAGTAAGACACAAAAAAGGTAATCTAGCTGTTGTTCACAATGGAAATTTAACCAATGCAGTGGAAATAAAAAAAGAATTAGAAGAACAAGGTGCTATCTTTACAACAACAAGTGATACAGAGATTATTTGTCATGTTATTGTAAGGGAAAGATTGAAAACAGGTTCCATTGAAGATGCTGTAAAAAATACGATGAAAATTATCAAAGGAGCCTATTCACTTTTAATCTTGTCACCTCAAAAAATGATAGCAGTAAGAGACCCACAAGGTTTTAGACCTCTTTGTATGGGACATCGCGGAGAGGATATTGTTTTTGCCTCAGAAAGTTGTGCTTTAGATGTTACAGGTGCTACTTTTGACCGTGATATTGAACCTGGCGAAGTGGTAACGATTACGAATAATGAGATAGTAAGTGATAAATTTATGCCAAATGAGAAAAAGGGATTGTGTATTTTTGAGTATATTTATTTTGCTAGACCAGATTCTACGATTGATGGTATTAATGTACATATTATCCGCGAGCAGGTAGGAAGATGTTTAGCGAAACAAGCTCCTGTGGATGCCGATATTGTGGCAGGAGTTCCCGATTCTGGAAATGATGCTGCTTTAGGTTATTCGAAAGAGTCGAAAATTCCTTATGATATTGTATTTGTCAAAAATAAATATATCGGAAGAACTTTTATCCAAAATTCACAAAATAAAAGAAAAAAATTGATAAGTTTAAAGTTGAATCCTCTTCATCATACCGTAAAAGGGAAAAAGATAGTTTTGGTAGATGATTCGATTGTAAGAGGAAATACGCTTACTAAAATTATAAAAACTTTAAAGGATGCAGGTGCCAAAGAGGTACATATTCGAATTGCTTCACCAGCTTTTGTGGATGTTTGCTATTTTGGAACGGACATCGATAAGAAGGAAAATTTGATTGCTAATAATAGAACGGTTGAGGAGATTAGGCAAATGATTGGTGCCGATTCGCTAGAATATATGAATTTGGATAGCTTAAAGGAGATAGCAAAGGATTGTAAAGTAAAGGGATTTTGCGATGGATGCTTTACTGGTAAGTATCCAATTGAAGTTCCTAAAAATATTGATAAGGATAAGTTTGAAAAATTACAGTTTTAAAATAGAATTCCCCTAACCATATTAGATGAAATGGTTAGGGGGATTTATATCCTATTAAAAATTTTTTCCAGTAAGTATTTGATAAGCTTCTTTATATTTATTAACCGTTACATCAATCACATCATCTGGAATTGGTGTACCAGATTCTGGGTCATAACCAGTAGACTTAATCCAGTCACGGATATATTGTTTATCAAAACTTTTTTGTCCTCTACCAACTTGATAATCAGAAGCTGGCCAAAATCTACTAGAATCTGGCGTTAGTACTTCGTCTCCGATGACTAAAGCACCATTTTCGTCAAGACCAAATTCAAATTTTGTGTCAGCAATGATAACACCTTTTGTTAACGCATATTCAGCACATTTTGAATAAATTTCAATTGTTTTGGCACGTAGATTTTCTGCTAAATCTTTCCCGATTAACTCGCAAACTTCTTCAAAAGAAATATTTTCGTCATGTCCTTCTGCCGCTTTTGTGGTTGGTGTGAAGATTGGTTCTGGTAATTTTTCTGATTCTTGCAATCCTTCTGGTAAAGTAATACCACAAACCGTACCATCTTGTTGATAACTTTTCCATCCAGAACCTGTAATGTAACCTCTAACGATACATTCAACAGGTACCATTTTTAATTTTTTGACTAACATACTTCTTCCTTCAAATTCCTCTGTTTGAAATTCTTTAGGAAAATCTTTTATATCGGTAGATATGACATGATTAGGAATGATGTCTTTGATATAATTAAACCAAAATTCAGAGATTTGATTTAGAATTTTTCCTTTGTTGGGAACGAGACTTGGTAAAATATAGTCAAAAGCAGAGATTCTATCCGATACAACTAGCAAAAGTTTATCTTCATCTACTTCGTATATTTCACGAACTTTTCCACTACTAATTTTTTTCATTTTAAAACCACCTTTTATATTATTTTTTTATTAACTAATATGATAAGTTTGTTATTATTTTTATTTGTAACAATTCGGGGGGACCAATGAGCTACAGTCTGTTAATACAGACTGTGCGATATTGGGAGTTACAAAGAAAAATAATAACAAACTTAATTTAATTTAAATTGGACAAATAAGCTTCATAGCCTAATTGTTGTAATTTTTCATCTTTGGCAGATACGGAATCTTTTAAAGAATTTTTAAAATCAGCTAATTTATTTTTTATCTCTTCATTTCCAACGGCTAAAATAGAAGTTGCTAGGATACCGGCATTTTTAGCACCATTGATAGCAACAGTTGCAACTGGAATACCAGAAGGCATTTGAACGATGGAATATAAAGAATCCACACCACCTAAAGTTTTTGTATGAATTGGAATTCCAATGACTGGAACGGTTGGCAACATGGCAGCAAATACACCTGGAAGGTGAGCAGCACCTCCTGCACCAGCAATGATTACTTTGACACCATTTTCTTTTAATTCTTCTGCATATTTGGTTGCTTTTTCTGGTGTACGATGAACAGAAAGGATTTTCATTTCATAAGAAATTCCCATTTGTTCTAAAAATTTAGCACAATCTTTCATGATTGGTAAATCAGAGTCACTTCCCATGATGATAGATACGTCAATATTTTTCATGATTTTCAGCTCCTTATTTTATAAATTTATTTGTCTTAAATGATTGATAAATGTATTCTAATATAGAAAAGGAAAAAAATCAATCATTTTATGGAATTTTATTCTTGAAATGTTATTGTATTGTCTGAAAAAATATGCTATGATGAGCGTATAAAATAAGAAGGAGAAAAACCATGATAGATTTTACAGAATGTATAGAAGAATTTAATAACTACAAAGGTTCGGAAAAAAAGAAAACATTAATATATAATGATAAAAAATATTTAGTAAAATTTCCAGACCCAGTAAGAGAAAAAAATAAAAACATATCCTATATCAATAATGCGTTTTCAGAATATGTAGGAAGTAATATATTTAAAATGATTGGTTTTAAAACGCAAAATACAATTTTAGGGAAATATCAATATAAAGGAAAAGAAAAGATTGTATGTGCTTGTGAGGATTTTACAGATAAAAATCAGGTATTATATGAATTTGAAAATTTAGCATTAAGTAGCAATCCAGATAAAAAGATAGAAACAGAAATAAACGATATTATGGGAGTTTTGGAAGAAAGCAAAAAAATGATTGATGTAATAGAAACAAGGGAAAAATTCTGGGAAATGTTTATTGTTGATAGTTTAATAGGGAATACAGACAGACATAATGGGAATTGGGGATTTTTATTAAACAAAAGCACAGGAAAAACTAGTTTTTCGCCAATTTATGATTGTGGTTCTTGTTTTAATCCAATGTACGAAGATGAAAGAATACAAGAAATAGATGATGTGGAATTAAAAAATTTAGCCATTAATTGTTATTCTTGTTTAAAAGAAAATGGGAAAAAGATAAATTATATGTCATATATTAAACAAATGAGTAATAAGGAATGCAACGAAGCTATTGGTAGGGTTTTTAACCAGATAAAAATAGATGAAATTGAAAGTTTTATGGATGGAATACAGGTTATGTCAAAGTTAAGAAAAGATTTTTATAAAAAGCTGATTGGGCAAAGATACGAAATAATAAAAATGGTATATAACAAAATATAAATAAAATTAAGAATAAGACTACATATAAAATGTTAAGCTATATGCAGAGTAGATGTGATAGAAAGAATAGGTACAGTTATTTTTTTTGGAATAACTATTAGTTATGCCAAAGGTACAAAAATGTATTTGTAGAGGATAAAGATATATAATATAATAAAAATATAAAAATCGCATAAGTGGTTTAAAAAAGGAGGAATTGTATATGCGGGAATATTCTGGAGAAACAATGGACTATGTTGAAGACGAAATGCATAAGGTTGTTCCGTGGAAAAGTATCTTCTCTTTTGAGTTATACAATAATACGGAATACACATTAAGAGTCAAAAAAAGAGAAATCCATAGTTTTGACAACTTTACAACAGTAGAATCCCAGGGAATCATTCAGATTCAGATTAATATACGTGGATACATTTTTGTGTCTGCAGAGGAAGAAGAGAATTTGGAATGCGATTTTACAATGGGAGGGGGGACTATGCTTGAAAGAAAATTAGAAAAACATGTGAAAGGAGAAATTTATATTGCACCAGTTTTTAGAAATGGTGTAGTAACAATAGTAGCATGTAATGACTGTGGACCTAATTTGGGGGTAAAACCTGAATGTAAGATTGATCCATTGAAAAATCCAGGCAAAGTTGTTGAGGTGTATAATTTTACGCCTTATGACATTACAGTGTCTCATGAAAACATAATACTCCAAAAGTTAAGGGGCAGAAAAGAAAATGAAAGATGCACATCAGAATTTTTAGGAGTTCCAGTGAATGGCATTTTGTATGTTGACACTCTATTTGAGGAGATAGCATGGACGGACGAATATAAGTGTCCAAAAGGTACCATACTTCGAGTCAATGGGTGTTGCATAGAAATTAGTAAGAAGCAATACATTGGAAATGGTACTGTTATAGGACCAGCTCCTGATGAACCATATATCCGACATTTATACGTGAGTTTTCGGAAAGATATGGGAATTAAAATTTGGTGTAATACCATTGATTTGAGAATTGACTAAAATAAGCAAACCACAAAGAGATAGGATGTTTTTTTGTCCTGTCCTTATTCCAATAACTCTATGTAGTGAAAAATAAGAGTATATAAGTTATAGGAAGAAAAATAACTAGAGGTTTTATAAGCCAATAGTTATTTTTTTTTCATATCTTTTCATTCTCTAAAATATATATTAAATATAAAAAATATGCCGTGAAAGGACGGATTCATCATGACAAAAAAGATAAAAGAAAAGAAAACCATTCATTATGGGTTTATTCTTATATTAATAACAGCAATATTTTCATTCAGTGTAATTGCTATGAACACAGAAGAAAATGCAATAGAGACCAATGCAAATGCCATAAGTAATCAAAAAATAGGTTGGGGTATCAAAAGAAATGATAATCATGAACAGCCAGATGTAGGAAATAACAATAAAAAAGTTTTAGAAGAAAACAAAGGAATCTGTTTAGGAAATAAAGAAAAGAAAAGTATTTATCTAACCTTTGATGAGGGATATGAAGCGGGTTACACACCACAGCTATTATCTACCTTAAAAGAAAATCAAGTAAAAGCTACTTTTTTCATAACAGCACATTTTATTAATACACAACCGGATTTAGTGCAGCAAATGATAGATGAGGGACATATCATAGGAAACCATACAGTCAATCATAAAAGTATGCCAGAATTAACAGAAGAGAAAATTAAAACAGAAGTGATGGATTTACATCAAGTAATCAACGAAAAATTCAATTATGAAATGAAATACATTAGGCCACCAAAAGGAGAATTTAGTGAAAATACCTTACAAGTAACCAATCGACTAGGCTATACAACCGTTATGTGGTCATTTGCCTACGAAGATTGGAATGAAGACAAACAACCAGACGAAACATCTGCTAAAAAGAAAGTATTAGATAATCTACACAATGGAGAAATTATGTTGTTACATGGCAATTCAAAAACGAATACAAACATTTTAGATGCAGTCATAAAAGAAGCCAAAAATATGGGATATGAATTTAAGTCACTCGATGAATTTGATGGGTAGTTTGGCACAGTCCCAAAGTGCCCATCCCAAAACAGGAAAGGAAAGTTATGAAGAATAGAAATTACAATAAAATTAATAAAATATTGGAGATGCCACAAGAGGTTTATTCTGATATTCCTAAGATTACAATGATAGGATTTGATGAAATGGTAATTGAGAATTTTAAAGGGATTCTAGAGTATGAGGAGTATTTTGTGAGGATTAATACTCATGTTGGTATTGTTAATGTGAATGGGTTTAATCTGAATTTGGAGAATATGACGGAGGATGATATTAAAGTGACTGGTAAGATTGAAAGTATGGATATTGAGAGAACCGTGGATTAGAATTTCTTGCTGTCAGTTTGAGAGGTAATCTATCATTTTTTACATCTCAAGTTGATAGTTAGAAATCAAAAAGAGAGGAATTAAGTAAATGATAATAAAGATATTATTTAGTTATATCATGGGGTATTTAGAAATTACGATAGAAGGATATTACATAGAAAGATTTATTAATATGTGCCGAAACAAAAAGATTGCTATTTGGCACTTAAAAAGAAGAAAAGATGTGCAGTTAGATTTTAGAGTTGGTATTCATGATTTTAAAGAGATTTGTGAGATAGCGAAAAAAACAAAATGTAAGTTAAAAATAAAAAGCAAAAAAGGATTTCCATTTTTATTGCATCGTTATCAAAAAAGGAAAATATTTTTTGTGTTATTGTTAATCATGATTTTTCTAACCTTGTTATCCTCAAATTTTGTATGGAATGTGGATATTAGAGAAGAAAATGGTCAGGAATTAGAAAATATAGCAAAGGAAATAGAAGAGGCTGGATTAAAGATAGGAGAGTGGAAAGCAAAAGTAAATACGAAGGAAATTATCAATAAAATTAGGTTACAAAGAAAAGATATTGCATGGATGGGAATTGAATTAAAGGGAACGAATGCGATTGTAAAACTGGTCAAGGCAGATGAAAAGCCAGATATTATAAATGACGAGGAATATTGTAGTATTATTTCTGATAAAGTGGGAATTATCACGAAAATGAATGCACAAACAGGAACAGCGAATGTAAAAGTGGGAGATACAGTCAATGTAGGAGAAACTTTAATTAATGGCTGGATGGAAGGAAAATATACAGGGATTCGTTATGTGCATGCCAAAGGAGAAATACAAGCAAAAGTATGGCATACAAAATATAAAAATATTCCGTATCATACTACGGAAAGACAAGAAACAGGGAATATCCAAAATCAATATACGATAAAGTTTAATAATTTTAAAATAAATTTGCATAAAGGGGTTTCAAAATTCGAAATTTATGATACAATAGAAGCGGAAAACAAAATGAGATTATTTTCAGACTTTTATTTACCAATTTCTATTATCAAAACGATGCATAAAGAGGTAGAAGAAAAACCAAAAGACTATCAAATGGAGGAAGCTAAAAACATAGGGATAGAACAATTAGAAGAGGAATTGGATAAAGAAATTGAAGATAAGGAAGCAATTGTAGGCAAAAATATTAATACTTATGAAAAAGGGGATAGTATTGATGTTTATGTTACCTATGAAGTTTTGGAAAATATAGGGACGAATGAGAAGCTTGTATTTTAGCAGGACTTTTGTTTTCTAAACTAGGTATAGTGTTGGGGAAGGATGAGAGTTAGAATGGAAGAAAGAAGCCTTAAAATAACGGGAGCAGATAAAACATTTTTTAATAAAATAACAAGCACATTAACAAGAATGTTAATACCTACTAAAATAGGAATCAATGGGATGTTAATTTCAAGAAAAAGAAATAATGTCATGAAAGCCTTTGAAAATGATAGACAAGATAATGAAAATTATAATAAAGAAGAAACAGAGAAAAAATATGATATAGCTTATGAGGCTTATTTAGGTGCACTTGACAAATATGTGATGGACTCCATCTATAAAAAAGTAAAAAATAATACAGCTTCAGATTTCGAAAAAGAAGCTTTATCAAAATATTATGAAGTGACTAGTTTAAAAGAGAGTGAGTATATTGAATACAAATATCGAAAACAAAAATATTTGATTGAACTAGATTATGAGGGAATCAAAGTAGACAGCAAAGAAAAGTTAAAGGAAAGATACAACCAATTTTATTTGGCTAAGATGGATACTTTATACAAGTCTATTTTAAAAAATTATTCGATTAAGGTGGCAGACAATACCAATACTTACGATACAACCAAAGAATGGATTTATACAAAGATATTTCACACATTAGAAGAATATATTCAAAATATCTTAGCTCTAAAAATAGAAATGAATTATGATGAAAGTATAAAAGATGTAGTATCTGAATATGAAAAATATGAATCTTATGCAGTAGGAAAATTGGATGTTAAAGACAATATAGAAAAAAATATGGTTTTGTTAGGAATTAGTAGAAAGCTATTTACACATAGTTTACCATTAATTGTAGCAGAGCAATGTTATGAAAAATTATTAAAAGATGCTAGGATATTAGTACAAGATACTAAAATCGCAACGAGAAGAGAACGAGCTTATTCTATGTTAATTAATTTAATGGAAGATTATAATGTCAAATTATTATCGACAAAAGTATATTGGGATTCGCCTAAAATTAGAGATGAATACAAGAAATTTTGGAGTCATTATCAGGAAATTGCAAAATTAAAAGAAAATAATTTTATAGAATATGTAAAACAAAAGGAAATATTATTTATAAAAAATGATATGAAAAAACTAAAAGAAGGAAAAACAGATTATTCAAAAATCTTGCAATATTATAAAAGAAAATTAGTTGACTATGGAGCTATGAAGCAGATAAAAGATTCTTGTAAATCAGAAGGAAAATACATAAAAATTAAGGAAGTTGCATAAATATGTATGAAATACTATATCAAGGAATAGAAGAAAAAAAAGAATATGAGAAAATTATAAAGAAAGTACTAACGCAGTGTTTTAAAGAGGAACAATTGGAAAATACCAAATTATCCATTACGATTATTTTAACAACACCAGAGAATATACACAAAATAAATAAAGAGTATAGGAATGTCGATAAAGCAACGGATGTGCTTTCTTTTCCTATATTTGAAAAGGACGAGCTAAGCCAAAAATTACAAGAAAGTGACTTTGTGTATGAAGATATGCTAGGAGATATCATCATTTCTATGGAAAGAGTGAAAGAACAAGCAGAGGAATATGAGCATAGTTTTGAGAGAGAATTTAGTTATATGTTGGTGCATGGATTTTACCATTTAATGGGATATGACCATATACAAGAAGAAGACAAGAAAATTATGAGACCAAAAGAAGAGAAGATATTAAAAGACCTTAAGATGGATAGAGATTAGAAGGGAGAAATAGGTATGAGAAATGAAGGAGGAAAGGTTGGAACCAAAATATTAATTGCTATTTTAGTTATCTTAATTATAGTAGCAGGCGGGGTACTAGGTTCTAAAATTTTAAAAGATAAAGAGAACGAAGAAACAGCTGTGTCAGAAGAAAATACTATAATCCCATCCGAAACAGAAGAAAAAACAGCAAAAATCTTTTCAGGAAAAGATAGACCAATAGCAGTTATGCTAGATAATCATAAGGAAGCTTGGCCACAAGCTGGTCTACAAGAAGCTTATCTAGTATATGAAATCATTGTTGAAGGAGGAGAAACTAGATTAATGGCATTATTTAAAGGGGCTAATCTTGAAAAAATAGGTCCAGTAAGAAGTGCAAGACATTATTTTCTTGATTATGTAATGGAACATGATGCTATTTATGCTCATTTTGGAGAAAGTCCTCAAGCAAGTAGTGATATTAAAAAATATAGTATTCATGATATAAATGGAATTTCAGAAGATGGAACGACTTTTTGGAGAGCAAAAGATAAAGCTTCACCACATAATGCAGTAACAAGTACAAAAAAATTATTAGAATCGGCTAAAAATAAAAAATATAAAACCATTTCTAGAGAAAAAAGTGTATTCAATTATACAACCGATGAAAAAGATTTGGAAAATGGGCAAAGTGCAGTTAGTGTGACAATTCCACATTCTCAGCTTCATACTGTAAAATATGAATATGACGAAGAAAATAAAGTATATAAAAGACAGGCGAGAGGAAAAGAACAAGTAGACTGGGATACGAAAAAGACTATTACTACGAAGAATATTCTGATAACTTTTTGTGATAATTATACATTAGATGATGTAGAAGATAAGGGAAGACAAGGACTAAAAAATATTGGAACATTTGATGGTTATTATATTACCAATGGAAAAGCAATTAAAATAAAATGTACCAAAAGTGCTAGAGATGAGAAGACAATTTACAAAGACTTAGAAGGAAACGAAATTGAGGTAAATGATGGAAATACTTTTGTTAACATTTGTCCGACAGATGCAAAAGTTACATTGGAATAAAAAGGAGAGTTTTTAATAGGATTTTAGAAAAGAAGGAGAGTAGAAATGAATATTTATGATACAGCTAACCAATTAGCACAAGAAATAAAACAATCAGAAGAGTATGTAAATTATAAAATGGCAAAGCAAACATTAAATTTGAATACTAGTTTAAAAGAAAAGATGGCTCAATTTGAACAAAAAAGATATGAGACGCAATTGGCTGTTATGCAAACAGGAAAACAAGATGAAGAGAAATACAAAGAAATGCAAGCTTTGTATGCTGAGTTAATAGAAATAGACGAAGCAAAAAAATTCTTTGAAGCAGAGACCAAGTTTAATATCGTGATTGCTGATGTGAATAAAATAATTGGGGAAGCTATTCGAGATGTAATACAGTAACAAAGGAAGAGGTAAGATAAATGGATTTTTTGATAATAGGAGCCATTGCTTTCATTGGAATTGTAGTGTTAGCTTATGTTTTCGATTATAGTAGAAAAGAACTAAAGCATATTGGCAAAAATGAGGAATTGGATGCATTAGCGAAAATATATCCAAGTAATCAAGAAATGTGCCAAGAGTTTCTAAAAAAGTTAGAGAACGAAGGTGTGCAAATAGAAGAAAACCAAGGGGCAGAGGCAAGTTTATATATTGCTATTACCAATAAGATTTTGATTGGTAATATACAGAAAAGTTATACAAGAATTCAAACAATTGCACACGAATGCTTACATTCTATCCAAAGTAGAAAGCTTTTGCTCTTTAACTTTGTTTTTTCTAATTTATATTTGATTTATTTTCTAATCATTTGTGGTATGATGATTTTTAAAGTATTACCGAATAAAATCATGTTTTTGGCTATTTTTCTAATATTAAGCATGATTTATTATATGGTGAGAGTTTTTCTTGAAAATGATGCGATGATAAAAGCTAGATATTTGGCAAAAGAATATATGGAGGAGAAAAAGCTGTCTTCACCAGAGGAAATCAAGAAATTAGTGGCAGGTTTTGATAAAATTAATGATGTCGGAATTAAGTGTATTAATTATCTTTTTTTTATGCAGATTATGGTGAAAGTGCTAATAATAGCAATATTAGGTTTTGTGTTTTAAGAAAGATGATTTTGGGGACGGAGGAAAAAATCATGATGAGTGGTAAGTTTGAATAGCAACTTGCCACTTTTTAAATGAATCATGATTTTTTCCTCCGTCCCCAAAATCATCTTTCTTTAACGATAGGAATAAAATGTCGAAAAATGCGACGAAAAGTCTAGCAAAGGTATTGAGAAAAAACAGATTATGTGATTTAATAAGCTTATGCAATTATTTTTAAAATTGCAAAAAACAACTTAAAAATATGTCAATAGAAGAGATAGAGGAAATTACAGAACTAACTACAGAAGAAATAAAGAAAATAATAAAATAGGATACTTTAAACAAATCCAGCTCAATAAGAGTTGGATTTTTTAAAAATTTAACCTTCTTCTTTGTTTGGTTTTTCTTCCTTTTGATTATCTTGTAACAGTAAATTTAGAATTTGAGGATAAATGGTAGTAGCATTTTGTCTCCAATTATCTACAATACGCTTAGCTCGCTCTCTAGAGCCAGCATAAGTTTTTACCTCAAATATAGTTTCATTCGTTTCAACAATTTTACATTTAATGATATATTCATTTTCACTCTTGGGAATAAATTCTGCAATAACAGAAGCTTCTTCTTCTATCATAGAAAACTCTTTTGCAAAAATATTATCAGCTTTTAATTTCATGATTCCTGGTAATACATCTTTGGTGAGAGTATAAGCATTTTTTCCCTCAGAAGTGATTTTAACAACAGGTTCATCTTCTTTGGTATAAGTTCCTACTAAATTGGAATCTATTAAATCTGTTAATACTTGTTTAAAGTAAAAGTAATTGATGTTATTAATAGAGGTTATAATTTTAAATAAACCATCTTGTCTAAATTCTCCATCGATAAGATTTAATATATATAAGATTAATACCTTATTTTCGGCCAAATCCATATTCAATAGCACTCCTTACTTTGTTTTTTGTGATTATATCATAGTTTGAGGAAAAAGTCCATAAACAAAAAAAGAAACTTAAAAGAAATGATACAATTTAACACTGCTTATGCAAGCTAATTTTAAATTGTATCATTTGCTTTTTATAAATTTCTCTCATATAAATCTTTGATAAAAACATCCTTTTCCTCAAAGTTATCAACAAAACCGATTTTAGCAATTTGCTCATTTTCATTAATACCTTGTACCCAAACAGGTCTTTCATCATAATAAATGTCAAATTTATAATCATTATTCAAAATGGTATTCATTCTCTCTAAATCCATACATCAAACCTCCCCAATTTATTCTTATTAAAAGTATATCCATAAAAATCAAATTTATAACAATTGACTTATGAATTGATTTACGTTAAAATGAGACAAGAGGGGCAAGTCTATTTTGTCTCAAAGTAAGGAGGAAATTTATGAAGATACGATACCAAGATAAAATAATGGAGATAGAAAATACAATTACAATACAAGAGTTACTAAAGGAGGAGATTAGAAATAGTGAATATCCTGTGATAGGTGCAATTTTTAATCATGAATATGTCAATTTAGGCTATCCGATAAAAAAAGAGGGAGAAATCAAATTAATTGACATTTCTTCTAAAGAAGGTACAAAAATATACCGAAGAACGATTATTTATATTTTGGGAAAAGCTTTAGAAAAAGTATGTCCCAATAAAAAAATGATTGTGAATTATCAATTGCCAAATTCTATGTTTTGTGAGATTGAAGATATACAAATTACTGAAGAATTAATTCAAAAATTGAATGAGGAAATGCATGAAATTGCAAGAGCAGATTTACCAATTCAGCAAGTTATTATGACACGTGAACAGGCAGAAGCATTTTATCAAAAAGATGATACATCAAAGGGAAGATTACAGTTAGATTTACTAGACAACAAAGAAATTTTTATGTATTATTGTGAAGATTACTATAATTATTGCTATGGCACTTTAGCAAATCGAACAGGAATTGCAAAAATATTTGAAATTATCAAATATGAAGATGGATTTTTAGTAAGATATCCTACTTCTAGTAAACCAGGACAATTACCTAAATTAATTCAAACTAAAAAATTGTCTTGGGCATTAGATGAATATGATGATATTCATAAAATTTTAAATGTGAATACTGTATATAAATTAAATAAGGCTGTTAAAGAGGAAAATATCAAAGATATTATTATGTTAGATGAAGCCTTACATGAGAAAAAAATTGCGAATATAGCAGATGAAATTGCTAAAAATAGAAAGGTAAAAATGATTTTAATTGCAGGACCATCTTCTTCAGGAAAGACTACATTTGCACAAAGATTAGGGCTTCAACTAAGAATTAATCGAATTAAACCAGTTACTATTTCTGTTGACAATTATTTTGTGGAAAGAAAAGATACGCCAAGAGATGAAAAAGGTGAATATGATTTTGAATGTATTGAATCCATTGACTTGGAGTTGTTTAATAATCATCTAACTCGTTTATTAAATGGTGAAGAAATAGAAATGCCAGAGTTTGATTTTCATGTTGGAACCAAAAGATACAATGGCAAAAAACTAAAATTAGAACCAGACCACGTACTAGTGATTGAAGGCATTCATTGTTTAAATGACCAATTAACGAGTAAAATTGCCAAAGACCAAAAATATAAAATCTATATCAGTGCTTTAACTGTGTTAAATATGGACCGATATAATCGAATATCAACAACAGATACAAGGCTTGTTAGAAGGATTGTAAGAGATTATCAATTTAGAGGGTATGATGCCAAACATACCATAGCTACTTGGCATAAAGTAAACAATGGAGAAGAAAAGAACATATTTCCATACCAAGAAGAAGCTAATAGTATCTTTAATACATCTCTTATTTATGAATTAGGTGTACTAAAAGGCGTAGTAATGCCATTATTAGAAAAAATCAAACAAGAAGAACCAGAATATGCCGAAGCAAGAAGACTTATCGACATGTTAAAATATTTTGAAACCATCCCGCCAGAGTATGTACCAACCAACTCACTACTAAAGGAATTCTTAGGGGGAGGAAATTTTAAATATTAGATGGGCACTTTGGGACAGGCACAAAGTACCCACAAAGGAGATAAAAATAATGCCACGAAATTTTATTGAAATTGATGAAGAATTTATATGTGAAAACTGTGGTAAGCAAGTACCAAAATTAGGGTATTCTTGTAGAAATCATTGCCCTTATTGTTTGCATTCTAAACATGTGGATAAAAATCCAGGAGATAGGCAAGAACAATGTCAAGGAGATTTAGAACCAGTCAGTTTAGAAATTGACAGCAAAAAGGGATATGTAATTATTTTTCGATGCAGAAAATGTGGTGCTATTCGAAAAAACAAAGCAGCAAAAGATGATAATATGGAGTTAATGATTGATTTAAGTAGTAAACAAATTTGAAATGATGATTTTGGGGACGGAGGAAAAAATCATGAGATATGGTTTTTAATATACTATTTTTAAAATTAATAACAGTTATCATGATTTTTTCCTCCGTCCCCAAAATCACCTAAAATCATCCAAAACTAAATGTGACAAAAAGGGGCGCCCCTCTTGTCACATTTTTAAATTTTTCGATTCAGGTTTCCGTTCGTATAGTTTTTTCCTTCTAATCGTTTTCCATCTTTTACGGTTTGCACAATGGTATTAATTTGCGAAATATCTTCTGTTAAAATATCAATTCTGGCGTAATTAATAGGAAAGTCTTGGGGAGAAATTGAGGTTATTTTACTATTAAATAGAGTAGTTACTGTTTGAATATTATCAGGAATGATAGGAAAACTCATATTTAATCTATCTTTCAAATAATATTTTTTTTCATTTTGACAACGAGCTTTACATTCAGGGTAGCACTTATCAGTTTCACCGAAGTAAGCAGTATTTCATATTCATTAAAGGAATTCTTCCATATACCATTAATTCTTTTTGAAGATAGTTATATTGACATAAAGAGTGAATGGTATTTTTGTCTAATTCTGGTGATATAGTAAATCGACTAATGCCTAATTCTTTGAGTGTTAGTACTGTGTTAGAGTTGAAAACATTAAAAGTATAATTGGCTACTAATTTAAAGTATTTATCTAAATCTGTAAATAACTCGTTTAAAAGCGCGATATTACAAATGTTTGAGATGACAAACCCTCGAATATCGTATTTTTTAACGGAGCTTTCTGCATTGGCATAAAATAAATTTCTATAATTTCCTTTGATAATGGTTGGCATATAAATATAGGTATTGAAATTTTGACTCAATACTTTTAAGATAGAATCATTTTTTCTATAGATAAAGTATTTCAAAGGAATGTATAAATTATCAATCTGTTGGCTTAATTTGGTATAGTCAAAGTTTGGGTTTAAGCAATTTAGCAAAACAGAAATTTTGGGTTTGTCTAAATAAAAATTGTTTTTAGCATAGTTTCTCATATCAGATAGTACAGTATCTTTGATAGGATAGGAAGTTGCCTCAGAAGATACCGTTTCTTGGTAGTTACGAGAACAATGATGAATGGCATAATCTTCGACTTGTTGTAAAGCATTTCTACGAAGCTGATTCAAGGTACTTATCTTAGGAATAAATACATTGTCATCTAAAATAACAGTTATATTTTTAAACTGATAAGGAGTTGAGGAGGTTTTGGTTATTTGTCGGATGACAGTTTGTTTTTCTAATGGTTTATTTTTTGCCTCAATAGGGAATTCATTTAATTCGCAATGAATATTTAAATCTTTATAGAATGACACAGAATTAGCTGGCGTAATATGAATGGAGATAGGTTTTCCTTTTTTTATTGTGATTTTACCATTTAAAGGGATTTGTCGATTTTCTTTTTGATAACTTTCTTTGGCAAAAGAGCATAAATCTTTGGAGGACATTTTATAAATCTTATCATTACAAGCTATATTTCCCTTCATTCTTCCAATGGTAACGGTTTGACCAATTTTTGTTTCTGTTATATTTTTGTTATTTTCCATTAATTCGGAAATGGTATAAATCCCTTGTTCATTTTCTAGCGATACGGTATCTCCAATTTTAATCGGTTCTTTTAATTTTACGGTAATCAAACCTTTATTTTTGTTATAATTTTGCACTTTTCCTAGCCACAATCCCATATTATTAGGCTTGTCTTTAAAAACTAAATTTTTATTGGGTTCGTTGTCTAAATGACCAGAAGAAGACATGCCACGATTAAATACTTGCATTAATTCTTTTCTATCTTTTTTTTCTATTACATAAGGTTGATTGGATAAAGCCAAATCCATATATTTTTTGTAAATTCTAGTGACAGTTGCTACATATTCAGGAGATTTCATTCTTCCTTCAATTTTTAAACATTTTATTCCGATTTTAATAAAAGAAGGAATATAGTCTAAACTACATAAGTCACGGGTACTAAGTAGATAACCACTGTTAATTTTTTTATCATTTTCAAATAATTCATAAGGAAGTCTGCATGGTTGAGCACATTTTCCACGATTGCCAGAGCGCCCACCAATCATACTGGAAAATAAACATTGTCCAGAATAAGAGATACATAGGGCACCATGAGCAAAACATTCAATTTCAATGTCAGTGTTTTTACTGATATAATCAATTTCATCCATAGAAAGTTCACGTGCTAAAATGACTCTTTTAAAACCAAGGTTTTGTAGTTCTAAAGCACCACTTAAACTATGTACTGTCATTTGTGTGCTAGCATGGAGAGGTAAATCAGGAAAAAGTTCTAGTAATTTGGTGGCAAGACCTAAATCTTGAACAATAATGGCATCAATTCCATATTCATAAGCTTTTTTTGCTAAAAGTAAAGCAGATTCGAATTCATCGTCTTTGATAAGTGTGTTTAATGTTAAATTGGTTTTAACACCACGAATTTTGGCATACTGAATGGCTTTTTCTAGATTTTCTAGATTGAAATTATGGGCAAAGGCTCTAGCACTAAACATATCTGCTCCAAAGTAAACACTATCAGCACCATTTTGTACAGCTGCTTTTAAGCATTCAAAATCACCAACAGGTGAAAGTAATTCTATCATAATTATTCCTCTTTTCTTGCTTATTATATCATAAAATGTAATAAATTGTAACTATTTTTTCTTATTAAAACATTTCGTCAAATTATGGCAAAATTTAGTTGACTAACAAAAAGGCAAATGATAAAATAAAAGCAGAAATTCGAATTATAGGAGGAAAATATATGAAAATGCAAAAGAAAATAATTATGGTGATGATGCTTAGTATTAGTATCTTATTTAGTTTATTGACAATTCAAACAAATGCTGTTAATACAACGAATCAGGGGAATAACAACACCAATCAAACATCTTCTAGTAATACAGCAGTTAATCAAAATACAAATCGTAATAATACCAATCAAACTGCTACCAAAAATACAACGACAAAAAATACAAACAATACTAATAATACTGCTAATACGGCTAATACCACGAAGACAAAATCTAGTAATGCCAATTTAAGTAATTTAGGAATTAAACCATATGATTTTACTGGTTTTAAATCTGGAACGACTTCGTATCAAGCCATTATTCCAGAAGATACTGAAACAATAGAAATTTATGCCAAAACACAGGATGCGAAAGCAACCGTTACTGGTACAGGGAAGAAAACACTAGAAAGTGGAGACAGTAAATTAGAAGTGGTAGTAACAGCAGAGGATGGAACGAAAAAGACTTATACAATTAATATTACTCGTGGTGAACAAAAGGAACATGATGAAAATTTAGAAGAGCCAGAGGATGCCGATGGGTTATCAACGTTAAAAATAAAGAATTTAGACCTATCTCCAGAATTTAAAACTGACATTTATGAATATACTGCTAAATATATTGGGGAGAATACGAAATTAGAGATTGAAACGATTCCAACGAGTGAAAATTATAAGGTTGAAGTAATTGGAAATGAAGATATACAAGAAGGAGAAAATATTATTACTGTTTTAGTATCTGAAAAAAATGGTGACAATGTAGCAACTTATCAAATTACGCTAAATAAAAGTTTAGTAGATGAAGAAGCAATCGCAAGAGAGGAAGCTGAAAAACAAGCAAAACAACAAAAAACGATAATAGGAATCGTAGTAGCGGTAGTAATTTTAATAGCTATTATAGTATGGATTGTAGTAAAAAGGAAAAATAAAAATGTAGCGGAAGAATTTTCAGGAGTTTCTTTGTATGGAAAAAATCATCAGGAGGAGAAAAAAGCAGACGAAACATCTGATAGTTTGGAGGAAAAAAACGAGGAGAAGCCACAAGAAGAGGAAGAAAAAAGTAATAAAGAGAAGCTAGAACATGAAGAAAATGAGATAGAAAGCATGCCAAAAGAACAAATAAAAGAAAAGTTTTTGAATAATTATTCAAATTATGAAGAAAAATATGAAGCAGGAAGTAAAGAAAAGAAGAAAAAAGAAAAACGTAAAGGAAAAAGATTTAAATAAAGTAATAAGAGGGAATCATGGAGATAAAACAATTATCAATCCAAGAAAAGATAGGACAGATGATTATCATTGGAATGGATACGAATTATATAACAGAAAGAATTAAAAAGATGATAGTTGAGTATAAAATAGGAGGTATTATTTTATACAGAAAAAATTTTGGGAATTACCAAGAAATGTTGGATTTAATTAAACAATTAAAGGCATTAAATAAAGAAAACAAAATACCTTTGTGGATAGGCATTGACCAAGAAGGTGGTAGAGTAAATCGTTTGCCAAAGGAAATTTTAAATTTACCATCAGCGAATTTAATAGCAACAAAGGGAGGCATAGAAGAAATAGAGAAATCTGCTGAAATTATAGGAAAGATATTAAAACACTCTGGTTATCATCTGAATTTTGCTCCTGTCTTAGATATAAAAAGATTTGGAAATAGCCATGCCATCGGTGACCGATGCTATGGAGAAAATAAAGAAGATGTGACAAGGTATGGGATAGCATTTATGAGAAAACTTCAACAACAAGGGATTTTGTCTATTGTTAAACATTTTCCAGGTCATGGAACCACGAAAAAAGATTCTCATTATTTTTTGCCGATTGTGAAGGAAAAAATGGAAACAATAGAAAAGGAAGATATGGTTCCATTTGAAGAAGCAATTAAGAATGGAGCAGATGCAATATTAGTGGGTCATTTATTGATTAAAAATGTGACAGGCTGGTATCCAGCCTCGCTGTCTAGAAAATTTATTGCCAAATATCTAAGAAAAAAATATCGATACAATGGATTGATTGTGACAGATGACTTAAAAATGAGAGCAATTAAATTTATTTATGGTCCAGACTTAGCAGTAAGAAAAGCTTTTGAGGCAGGAAATGATGTGATTGTGTTCCGATTCCAAAAGGAAGAAGAAAGACAAGCAATAGAAAAAATAATACATTTGGTTCATAATGGAAAATTAAAGGAAGGCAGAATTAATCGAAGCGTTAAAAGAATTTTAAAGATGAAAGAGAAATATGGTGTTTCGGATGAGACTGAAATAGAACCAGTCAATATAGAAGAAATCAATGGTGAAATTAGAAGAATTAGAGAGAAATGTGGATTGAAAGGATAAAAAAACATGTAAGTCATTGGACTTACATGTTTTTTGGAATGTTGTTAAAATTAGCAACATCCGCCTCTGTTACCACCGCAACAACAACAGATTAATAATATAAGGATAATAATCCAGCAACAGTCATCACCGAAACCGAATCCACATCCGCATCCTCTATTTTCTGGCATAGTCTAGCCCCCCTTCCATAAAGAAATATGTTTTCTTTTGTTTGTATCCTTTGTATGATATATAATATGTGGTAGGGGAAAATGTGTTACAAATTGATTTTAAAAATTTATTTAACAAGTAAACAGAGGTGATTATAAAATTAAGCAGACATTCAAATCACCCATAATTATTTTGTTAACTTTTATAAACCAAAAGTTCCCAAAAAACCCAGTACTAACGAATGAAACTGAATAGAAGAAAAAAAGTAGTGAAATAAATAAAATTTCGCTACATTTTATTGGAAAAAAATAACTTTTTCG
>CAOKPI010000036.1 GCA_948470605.1 uncultured Clostridium sp.
GGAGGTGAAAAAAATGGTAAAAATCAGATTACAAAGACAAGGAAAGAAAAAAGCTCCATTTTATCATATTGTAGTAGCAGACTCAAGAAGTCCAAGAGATGGTAAAATAATCGAGCAATTAGGAACTTATGACCCAATGACAGAACCAGCAACTATTGTACTAGACAAGGAAAAAGTAGAAAAATGGATTAAAAATGGCGCAAAACCAACAGACACAGTAAAAGCATTAATTGAAAAAGCATAGGTGTTTTTTGGGACAGATTAAAACGTAACATTTTTCGAATGGAGGAAAAAAGATATGAAAGATATTTTAGAAATGATTATTTTAAACTTAGTAGAAAATAAAGAAGCTGTTGAAATTAAACAAGTGGATGGCGAAAAGACGATTGTTTTTGAGGTTAAGGTTGCAGATGGAGATATGGGAAGAATTATAGGAAAGCAAGGAAGACTTGCGAAATCTATTAGAACGGTTATGAAAGCTGTAGCTTTGAAAGAACAAAAGAAAGTTTCGGTTGAATTTATTGGATAGATGGAGTTTTAAATATGACAAAGTATCTTGAAATAGGTCAAATTGTGAATACATTTGGAATTAAGGGAATGGTGAAAATCAAACCTTTTACAGATGATATTAACAGATTTGACAGATTAGAAACCATATATATTGAAAGTAAGAAAAGTAGAAAAGAATATGAAATCGAAGAAGTGAAATATCATAAAAATATGGTATTGATGAAACTCAAAGGTATTAACACAATAGAAGAGGCAGATTTGTTACGTCAAAGTTATCTATTGGTAGATAGAGAGAAGGAAGAACCCTTGGAAGAAGGTGTGTATTACATAGTAGATTTGCTAGGATTAGAGGTTTATACAGATGAGGGTCAGTTGCTGGGAAAGGTAGATGATATTTTTAATACTGGCAGTAATGATGTATATGTGGTGAAAGATGAATTGGGAAAACAGGTTCTTTTGCCAGGTATTCCAGATGTTTTAAAAGATGTGGATTTGGAAAAGGGAAGGATTACGGTTCATCTAATTGCTGGTTTAGAAATTTGAAAAATAATTGCGATTTTGCTAAAGCTGTTCCAATGGAACGAGTTACAGATTTTGAAAAAATGAAAGAAATAAATGGAGGAAGAAATGAAATTTGATGTTTTGACTCTTTTCCCAGAGATGTTTGAACCAATCAAACAAAGTATAATTGGGAAAGCAGTAGAAAAAAAGCTAATAGATATTCATTTAGTCAATATTAGAGATTTTTCAAAAGACAAACATAAAAAAGTAGATGACACTCCATATGGTGGCGGAGCAGGAATGGTGATGAAACCAGATGTAGTTTATGAGGCTTATCAATCAGTCAAACAAGACCAAGCTAAAGTTATTTACATGTCGCCACAAGGAAAAAAATTAAATCAGCAAATCGTAGAAAAATTAAGTAAAGAAAGCCATCTTATCATACTTTGCGGACATTATGAAGGGATTGACCAAAGAGTTTTAGATGAAATTGTGGAGGAAGAAATATCAATTGGCGACTATGTATTAACTGGTGGAGAAATTCCAGCTATGGTTTTAATCGATAGTGTTAGCCGATATGTCGAAGGTGTGATAAAACAAGATTCGATTCAAGAAGAAAGCTTTTCCAATGGTTTTTTGGAATATCCACAATATACGAGACCTGAAATATTCCAAGGGAAAGCTGTTCCAAAAATATTATTGTCGGGTCATCATGAAAACATAGAAAAATGGCGAAAAGAAAGGTCTTTGGAAATCACCAAAAAGAAAAGACCAGATTTATTAAAAAAAGTAAATGAAGTGCTGTAAAAGAAGAGCACCGCTCATGAATTCAACAGACTAACAAATTCTAAATAACAAAGTTATTAAGAATTTGTAATGTTTGCATATTTTATTTCTATGTCAAGTGCATAGCAATTATACAAGAGTTACTGTATACATTAAAATACTACTATTAAGAAATCAATAGCTAACTTAAAATGCACTTTCCTAGAACTAAAAAAAAAGAAGAAGGAGGAATTCGAAAATGGATATTATAAAATCTATTGAACACGAACAATTAAAAAACAAGATACCAGAATTAAAAGTTGGTAATACTGTTAAAGTACACGTAAGAATAAAAGAAGGAAATAAAGAAAGAATCCAAGTATTTGAAGGTATTATTATTAAAGTACAAGGTGGAGGAGTGAATCAAACTTTTACCGTAAGAAAGATTTCTTATGGAGTAGGCGTTGAAAAAACTTTCTTAGTTCATTCACCATTAGTGGAAAAGGTAGAATTAGTAAGAGTAGGTAAAGCAAGAAGAGCTAGATTATTCTATTTAAGAGATAGAATTGGTAAGGCTGCTAAGACAAAAGAACAAGTAGGTGCTAGAATTGAAAACAGAGAAATTGTTATCAAAGAAGATTTAGTAGAAGAACCAGTAGCTGAAGAAGCAACAGAACAAGTTGCTACAGAAACAGTAGAAAATGTAGCTGAAACACCAGTACCAGAAGCTCCAGTAGCTGAAGAAACAACAGCTACAGAGGAAAAGACGGAAGCACCAGTAGTAGAGGAAAAAGCAGAAGAGGCTACTCCAGTGGAAAGTGCACCAGAAGAAGCACCTGCTGTGGAAACAGAAAATGTTACTGTTCAAGAAACAGTGGATACGGTAAAAGAAGAAGCAGTAGAAGATGTGAAAGCTGAACCAGCTGAAACAGAGACAGCTAGCAAAGAAGAAAATAAATAATGAAATATTACCAGAGAGTTTTAAGAGACTTTTTGGTAATTTTTTTTAGTCAGTAGGGACAAAAACTACGTCCCCATGTCCCACATATCCTCCATGCAATACAAACCGTTAGGTTGGTCAACAAGGAAACTAGCAGCCTTTAAGGCTCCTTCAGCAAATACATTTCTGGAAAAGGAGGTATGTTTTAATTCAAAAGTTTCAAATTCTCCGAAAAATTGAACAACATGTTCTCCTACTATATTTCCACCACGAATGGAATTCATACCAATTTCATTTTTGTCTCTTTTTTCGCGTTTATCATGTCTATTATATTCACAATGAAGGCTATTGCCAAGTGAAGAATTGATAGAATCAGCAAGCATTTGAGCCGTTCCGCTTGGACTATCGATTTTTCGATTATGATGTGTTTCTGTTATTTCGATGTCAGTATCTTTCAATAGAGGAGCAAGCCATTGTACTAATTTTTTCATAATCATAATATCATAAGACATATTAGCTGATTTAAAAATAGGAATTTGTTTACTATATTCTGCTATCTTTTTTTCTTCTTTTGCTGAGAAACCAGTAGTAGCAATAACAATTGGTACGTTATTAACAATGGCATATTCCAAAATTTTAAAAGTAGCAGCTGGGACAGAAAAGTCAATAATCACATCAGGCTTTTCCTTAATATCCTCAATATGATTAAAGACAGGAAAAGCAAATCCACCAGTTACATTTCTATCAAATCCACATTTTAATACGAAATTCTCATTTTGTTCAACTAAATCGCAAACAATTTGTCCCATTTTTCCACTACATCCATTTACCATTATTTCTATCATAATTTTTAAATCCTTTCTTTTTCAATATAATTTATGATACAGTTTATTCTATTTTTTATGAAGTAACAAATCGGTGGGACCAACAGATTATAGGCTGTTACCAAATTTATGTTAAGGATAACTTAAATTTGGTTTATAGCCTATTATGTGGTTGGGAGTTACAATAAAAAATAGAATAAACTTGACAATAAATTCTAATTTACTAATTTGAATAGTTCATCTTTTAATCTATTTTCTTTTTCTTTACTCATTGGGGTAAGGGGCAATCTAGGAGCACCGAATTGATAACCCAAAATATTTAAGGCAGCTTTCACAGGAATTGGATTTACCTCACTAAATAAAGCGTGTATCAAAGGAAGTGCGTTTAATTGCATTTGAGTAGCAATATTAATATTACCGTCTAAAAAGTTTTGAACCATATTATGGGTATATTCTGGCATTACATTAGATAAAACAGAAATTACACCAATTCCACCAAGAGAAAGAACGGGTAAAACTTGGTCATCGTTACCAGAATAAATGGACAGATTATCACCACATAAATGAGCAATTTCCGCTACTTGCGATAAATTTCCGCTAGCTTCTTTGATGGCTACAATATTGTCAATTTTAGATAGTTCGAAGCAAGTTTTGGGTTCTATATTAACACCAGTTCGACTTGGTACACTATATAAAATAATAGGCAAAGAAACATTTTTAGCGATTTCTTTATAATGTTCGATTAAACCATTTTGTGTACATTTATTGTAATAGGGAGTAACAATTAAAAGTCCGTCAACACCTAAAGTTTCTATTTTTTTAGAATATGCTATGACTTGTTTGGTGTTGTTTCCACCTGTACCAGCAATAATGGGAACTCTTCCTCGTGATGTTTTTACAGCACATGTAATGGTTGCTATTTTTTCTTCTGTTGTCATGGTGGAAGATTCTCCTGTAGTTCCACAAACGATGATAGCATCTACTTTGTTTTGAATCTGATTTTCTACTAGTTTTTCAAATTCTTTTAGATTGACACCATTTTCATCAAAGGGTGTACTGATGGCTGTTCCACAGCCTTTAAATAAAATTTTTTTCATGATTAAAATCACACTCCAAAAGAGTATTGGCATACAAATGTAGTTACATCTGTATTATATTGAAATTATATTATAAAAAATAAAAAAAAGAAATAGAAAAACAAAGAAATTACAAGTTTTTTTATTTTCTTTTTACTGAAACTCTCGACAAAAGGCAAATAAAGTGATAAGATAATAGTATGTATATTGGGGTATCGCCAAGCGGTAAGGCATCGGACTCTGACTCCGACATGCGTAGGTTCGAATCCTACTACCCCAGCCAATGAAGTTATAGTAGTTGTTTTGGTGAATATTGCACATTAATAAGCAGAACTTTAACAGTGGATAAGTAACCTGAACTAATCATGCAAGGAGGTACTGAATGCAGAATAGCAAAGGAATTACATTAGTATCGTTAGTGATAACAATTATTGTATTATTAATATTAGCTTCTATAGCAACGTATAGTGGATTAAATGTAGTTAATTCATCTAAACTAACAACATTTACCGCAGAACTAAAAGTAATGCAAACACAGGTAAATACGATTTACCAAGAAAATAAGCAAGAACCAATTGGACAAGAAATTACAGGAGATATTCAAACACAAGCCAATATTGTATTTACGGAATCAGAATCTGGAATTACATCTCAAGAGGGGTATCGATATTGGAATCAAGAACAAATAAAAGAATTAGGAATAGAAGGTGTAAGGCAAGAATTTTTTGTCAATTTGGAAAAGAGAAGCGTTGTTAGTTATCAAGGGTTAAGATTCGAAGGAAAAACATATTATACTTTGAATCAATTGCCAAATGGATTGTATAATGTATCATATACAGAACCTACGGCAGAAAAGCCAACTTTTCAAATAGATGGTGAGTGCATTGGTGTAGAGAAATGGCGAATTACGATTTCCAATATTCAATATAATGGCTATATTGAAAAATGGCAGGTAAAATATCAATTAGAAGGACAAGAGTCTTGGCATACTAGTGAAGATTTAAGTTTTGTAGTGAACAAAGATGGAACGTATAAAATCCAAATTGTAAATGGAAATGTGATTTCTGAAGAACAAACAAAATATTTAGGATATGTTAAGGATGGATTAGCCCTTTACTATGATGGAATTAATAATACACGAAATGGAAATAATCCGAATGCAACTGCTTGGGAAGATTTAAGCGGAAATCAAAATGATACTATTATGCATAATATGAATACTGATAATGGATATTATGAACAAAATGGTTATGTATTTAAAGAAAATGCAAGTTATATGGAAATATCAAAAGGATTTCCAATCAATACAGAACAAGGAAACACAATTGAGGTAGTGTGCAATCCTTATGTAGGAAATCCGTATGCTAGTCAAATTCCAATATGGTTTGGAACCACAGAAGCAATAAATGGTACGAGCGTAATGGTAATAGTTACGAATAATACCTATAATAGTCCTTATATTGGAAGAATGAATACATCTTATTTTCCTCCACAAAATAATACAATAGTACGAGGAAATAATGTTTCGATAGTAAGTACAATTCCAGTAGAAACATATAGGCAACAAACAACCAATCAAACTATTAGTCCAAGTATATATAAAAATGGTGAGTTTTTATATAAAACGAATAAAATTTCACAAACTGCTAGTACGGTCCAAAATAAAAAAAGTGAGATTGGAAGATCCTGGCAACATATGGGAGAAAACAGACCGTTTTATGGAAAAATATTCGCTATAAGGGTATTTAATAGACAATTGACAGACGAGGAAATAAAAATGAATTATCAAATAGACAAAGCCCGTTTTCATATAAAATAAAAAAAGAGGAGAGATTTGAATGCAAGAAAATAACAATCAAAACAAAGAAACAGAAGAGTTAGACATCAATCATTTGATGCAAATTAGAAGGGATAAATTAGTAGAATTACAACAAGAAGGAAAAGACCCCTATCAAATAACGAAATTTGACAGGAATTGCACAGCTGGAGAAATTAAAGAAAATTATGATGAATTTGAGGGAAAAGATGTAACCGTTTGTGGAAGAATCATTGCCAAAAGGATTATGGGAAAAGCATCTTTTTGTACCATTCAAGATAGTGATGAGAAAATCCAAAGTTATGTAAGTATCAATGATTTAGGAGAAGAAAGTTACAAAGCATTTAAAACATGGGATATTGGAGATATTATTGGTATTACTGGATTTGTTTTTAAAACGAGAACAGAAGAAATTTCCGTTCATGCCAAAGAGATAACTTTACTTTCTAAGTCTTTAAGACCATTACCAGAAAAATTTCATGGATTAAAAGATGTCGATTTACGTTATCGTCAAAGATATGTGGATTTAATTATGAATCCAGAAGTAAAGAAGACCTTTGAAATGAGAAGCCAAATCATCACAGAGATTAGAAGAATATTAGATGAAAAAGGTTACTTAGAGGTTGATACGCCAATGTTAAATACCATATCTGGAGGAGCAACAGCCAAGCCATTTATTACCCATCACAACGCTTTAAACATTGATATGTATTTAAGAATTGCTACAGAACTAAATCTAAAAAGATTGATAGTTGGTGGTTATGATAAAGTATATGAGATGGGAAGAATCTTCAGAAATGAAGGAATGGATATCCGTCATAATCCAGAATTTACAACTATTGAATTATATGAAGCATATGCAGATTATCATGATATGATGGACATGGTAGAGGAATTATTCTCAAAATGTGCGATGAAAGTGAGAGGAACTACCATAGTAACTTATCAAGGACAAGAGATTGACTTAACACCTGGTTGGAAGAGAATCAGCATGATAGATGCTATTAAAGAAGCATGTGGAGTGGACTTTAATACCATTAATACAGACGAAGAGGCAGTGGCTCTTGCGAAAGAAAGAAATATTGAGATACCAGATAAAACAAAAGAGACCAGAGGAGATGTTATCAGTTTATTCTTTGATGAATATGTAGAAAAAACATTGGTACAACCAACTTTTATCTATGACTATCCAATTGAAATTTCACCATTGGCAAAGAAGAAGAAAGAAGACCCTAGATTGACAGAAAGATTTGAAGTTTTTATTGGTGGACGTGAATATGGAAATGCCTTCTCTGAATTGAATGACCCAATTGACCAATACGAAAGATTCAAGAAACAAGTAGAGGCAAGGGAAGCAGGAGACGAAGAAGCAGGCATGATGGATGAAGATTTCATTCAAGCATTAGAGATTGGAATGCCTCCAACAGGTGGATTAGGAATTGGAATTGACCGTTTAATCATGCTATTAACAGATAGCCCATCTATCCGAGATGTTTTATTATTTCCAACGATGAAGCCAATTAATAACGTTTCATAATCTAGATTATACAAATAGTAATTTGTAGAGGTGAAAAATTAAAACAAAGTTTGACAGATAAAATAGATGATAGAGATGTGTTTATGAAAGGTATCGATAATAGCTATTTATATGAGGGATATTTATCATACAAGACAGATGAGTTATAGAGTACAAAAAGGATGGTAACATGAAAAGAGGATTTAAAATAAAATATCAAGGTAAAAAAGATTGGAAAGATTTTCTTATTTACTATAAAAAATATAGAGAGAAATTCAAGAATAAAATAGAGGAGCTTACCAGTATAGTAAATGAAAATTGGCCAATTGAAAAATGGAAAGATTTAGAATTAGAACAATACTATAGACCAGGAAAAGAATACAATGAAGAAACATTTGCTTATCATTATGAAAATAAAATAAAACAAATATGGGAGCCTGCCATTCCAATTATTCTTGGAAATGAACGTGCGTATGGCTATAAAATTGCACCAGGAAATATATATCAAATAGAAAATGGACAAAGTTATAATAGAAGATATTATGAAGATATTTCAAAAGAAAATATAGACAAAGAATGGAATACATCAAGAAAAAATATTTTTGATTTTCTGATGTTAATTAAAAGAGGCAAACTAACAGAAGGTTTCGATATTGTAAAAAAAGAAAAACATATTCATATTAATATTTTTCTTTTTTTAGCATACTTATATTTTCCAGAAAAGTTTATAGGAGCATGTACCAAAAAAAGGATTAACCAGATAGCTGAGCTTTTAGATATAAAATTGGAAAGTGGCAATGAAAAGGAAGAAAAAGCAATCATAGTAAACCAATTCAAAGAACTAAATGAAAAAATAAGAGAAAAATTTAGACAAGCAGGATTAGATGAAAATGGATATATGATAACAGCAGCGATATGGGATTATGGAAATGAAAATATTTCGAACGAAGAACCTCAGGTAAATGAAAACAAAGATAAGGAATCTAAAATGGAATATCATTTTATAAGTGAGGATGACATAAGAGAAATAAAAGAATTATTAGAATTCAATAAAAATATCATATTAGAAGGCGTACCAGGAGTTGGTAAAACTTATATTGCTAAAAAGATAGCATTAGATATAGTAGGAGAAGGAAAGGAAGAAAATGTAGAAATCATACAGTTCCATCAAAGCTATTCTTATGAGGACTTTATAGAAGGACTAAGACCAAAAAAAGATGGGACTTTTGAAGCAGAACCAGGAATTCTAAAAACAATGTGTGATAAGATAAAGAAAGACGAACGTAGCAAGAATGAAAAGTTTGTCATTATCATAGATGAGATTAACAGAGGGAATATTAGTAAAATTTTTGGCGAAGCTTTTATGCTAATAGAAAAAGATAAAAGAACGAAAAATGGCTATTCTGTAAAATTGCCTTATTCACAAGAAGAATTTTCAATTCCAGATAATATTTATTTTATAGGAACGATGAATACAGTGGATAGGTCGATTGCTCCATTTGACTTTGCCTTAAAAAGAAGGTTTGCAAAGTATGAAATTAAACCATGTTTTGGAGATACAAAAGTTCAAAAGGAAATAGAACGCTATTTAGAAGATTTAAAGTCTGACAAATTAAGAAAAATATGGAAAAATATTGAAAAGATAAACTCTTGCGATAAATTTGGAGATTTATTAATAGGGCATAGTTATTTATGTAGGCTAGAGGAATATTCTGTAGAAGAGATAGACAAAAATTTAGATTTAATTGTAAACTATGAAATCTTACCTCAATTAAGGGAATATTTTATTGGGGATTCTAATAAATATCAGGAAGCAAAGAGGATGTTATTAGAGGAAAATCAGATAGAAAGCTATCATGAAGAGGAAATGGAAAATCATGAGTAGAAAGCAAGAAAATAAAGTTAGAAATTTTTATTATTTATTAGCTTATGCATTTGATTATGATAAAATTTTTTGGGAAGAAGAAAAAGAATTTGGAACAGAAAATTTCAAAAATATGTATGACCTATTTTCCATATTGATTTACATGTATATGGGAGAAATCCTAAAACAAGGGCTTTATAGTGAATATATTAGTTATAACGAACCATTGCATTATATAAAGGGAAAAATTGATATAAAAAGTACAATACGTTTTCATACTCTGAAAACTAAAAATATGTTGGTATGTGATTACGATGAATATTCGGTTAATAATAGATTGAATCAAATTGTTAAAACAACGATATATTACTTATTGAAAATGGATGTTATAAAACAAGTGAAAGATAAGTTGAGAAAGATATTCCATTGCTTAGAAGATATTGAAATAATAGCAGACTATCCTAATATACAATGGGATGATATTAGATTTAATATACTAAGCGAGAAATATAGACCAATCATACATACTTGTAAATATATTTTAAATAACTTAATCGTAAATAAAGAAGGAAAAACAGAAAAAATTAAAATGGTTGACGATAATCAAGCCTACCATAAGTTATTTGAAAAATTTTTAAAAAATTATTTTAAAAAATATTATCATGAATATAGAGAGGAACCAATTCAAGATATAGTATTAAAGAGTAAAACAATAAAATGGCAGACAGATAGTAAAATAGAAAATACCAAACTCCCTAGTATGCATACAGATATAAGCATTCAATATAAGAAAAAAGTAAAAATAATAGATGCAAAATTTTATGGGCATATATTGCATTCAATTGGCTATCACGGTTATGAAAATAAAGATAAAAGTAAATTGAATAGCCAAAATTGGTATCAGATGTTTTCTTATGTGATGAATCAACAAGAAGCATTAGATGAACAAAATGTTGTTACATCAGGAATGTTAATTTATGCAAAGACAGAAGAAGATAATTTGAAAGAGTTTGAAGTGGATGAGTTTATTATGAAGCATAGGATACAAGTTAAAATAATAGATTTTACACAAGAGTTTGGGAATCCGTATGATGTGAATGAAAATACAATTGTGTGGGATATGAGAAATTTAGCAGAGTGTATAGTGAAGGACTTGGAATGATTGACTTGAAAATAAAAAATGGTAGGAGGTAAAAATAATGCTAGAAAATAAATTAAATATTACGAATCAAGCAGAACTAGCAAGGGAAGAAGAAAGAATCAGTAAAACACGTGCAAAAGAAATGTTTGAAATAGGATATTTGAATACATTACAACCAGGGACATTTGAAACATTAAAGAAAATCCACAAATATTTATTTAAAGAAATATATGAATTTGCTGGAAATATAAGAAAAGTAAATATAGCAAAAGGAAATTTTAGATTTACCCCTCTTACTTATCTGGAAGAATCTATTAAAAATATTGAAAAAATGCCACAATCAACTTATGAAGAAATAATAGAAAAATACGTAGAAATGAACATTGCCCACCCATTTAGAGAAGGTAATGGAAGAAGTACAAGAATTTGGCTTGATTTAATTTTAAAAAAAGAATTGAATCTAGTAGTTGATTGGAGTAAAGTCGATAAAACAGATTACATACTTGCCATGGAACGTAGTCCTATAAAAGACATTGAAATTAAAGAATTACTGAAACAAAGTTTAACGAATAAAATAAATGATAGAGAAATGTTTATGAAAGGTATTGATAATAGCTATTTATATGAGGGATATGTATCATACAAGATAGAGGAGTTGTAGTGGTAGGGTAATAAAAATTTGATGAAAGAGGTTTTTACTATGAGAATCGGAATAGATATTGATGGAGTTTTAACCGATGTAGAACAATTTGCCATGAATTACATTAGTAAATACTGTGTTGAAAATAATATTGCTTATCATATTGAAAATAGGAATTATGACCATTGTAAAACATTTCATATTAGCAAAGAGATAGAAAATGATTTTTGGAAGGAAAATCTAGAATATTACGCAATAAATGAAAAAGCTAGACCATTTGCTTCCGAAATTATTGGCAAGCTAAAAGAAGATGGGCATGAAATATATATTATAACTGCTAGATGGCAAACCAATAGAGAAGATGACATAGGAGAAAGAATGAGAGGAATTGTTAAAAATTGGTTAGATGAAAATAAAATAATATATGACAAATTAATTTTTTCGAAAGCAGCTCAAGAAAGAAAATCGGAGGAAATCATGGAAAATAAAATAGATTTATTGATTGAAGATAATCCGAATAATATAAATGAACTAAAAGATTTTGTTCCTGTCATTTGTTATGATACTGGATATAACAAAGAGTGTGTTGGTGATAAAATAACTACATGTTATAGTTGGTATGATATTTATCGTAAAATAAAAGACATATAAAAATATTAGAAAAAAGGAGAAAAAATTATGTTTAATTTTTCATTTGATAAAAGAATGATATACGTTATAATAGCCATTATGGTAATATCAACACTAGTACAATACAGTACAAATCCAGGAGCCTTATTTGCTCTATTAGTAAGTATACCAGGCGTATTAATAGCCATCACATTCCATGAGTTTGCACATGGCTATGCTGCCTACAAATTAGGTGACAATACAGCCAAAAATGAAGGAAGATTAAGTTTAAATCCGTTGGACCATTTAGACCCAATTGGAACACTTATGTTATTATTTGCAGGATTTGGATGGGGAAAACCAGTGCATGTCAATCCTAGTAACTATACCAGAAAAATGTCAATGGAAAAAGGGGAAGCCATCGTATCGGTAGCAGGACCATTAACCAATATCGTATTAGCCTTTGTATTTGCCCTAATATATGGAGCACTTATAAAATTTTCAGGTACATTTTTACTATCAACAGTAGGAAACATCATTCAACTAATTTTAGGAGCAACCATAACTATCAATATAGGGTTAGGAGTATTTAACCTAATACCATTACCACCATTAGACGGTTCAAAAATCATCATGCCATTTTTACCATATAATGCAAAACAATGGTTTAGAAACAACGAGCAAATATTTTATATCATATTTGTAATTATATGGATAACAGGAATAGCAGGCATCATCATATCACCAGCTATCAGTGGGATAACATCAGGAATTATGAGAATCATCCAAATGATATTTGGTTTTTAGGTGTGTTTTGGGACAGGCACTAACATACCCCTTTTGGCTAGTTTTGGGACAGGTCTAAGTAAGGTTTGCATAGGTGTGGCGAGTTTGTACCTATCCCAAACTGGTCACGAAATACGAAAAAGGAGTAAAAATGAAAAAAGAGATTTTAACCATGCGGAATTGAATCCAGTTGTGATGAAACCTCTGTAGCCATTGTGAGAAATGGTAGAGAGGTTCTTTCTAATGTGATTGATACCCAGATATCAATTCATGAAAAATATGGGGGAGTAGTACCAGAGATAGCTTCTAGAAATCATATTGAGGCTATTTCAAGAGTGACGAAAAAAGCATTAGAAGAGGCAAAGGTAAAGATGAAAGAGATAGATGTCATTACACCAACTTATGGTCCAGGATTAGTGGGAGCATTACTAGTAGGTGTGTCTTATGCGAAGGCATTGGCATTTGCTAATAAAATTCCTCTTGTAGGAGTGAATCATATTCAAGGACATATTGCAGCTAATTATATTACTTATCCAGAATTAGAACCTCCCTTTTTATGTATTATGATGTCAGGAGGAAATACACAGATTATTTATGTGAAAAAATATACGGAATTTGAAGTGCTAGGAAAAACAAGAGATGATGCGATTGGCGAGGCTTTTGATAAAGTGGCTAGAGTAGTAGGATTGGGCTATCCAGGAGGACCAAAAGTAGACAAGCTGGCTAAAGAGGGAGAAGCCAATATCGAATTGCCCAAAACACATTTTGAAGAAGATACATTAGATTTTAGCTTTAGTGGAATTAAAACAGCAGTTATTAATTTACACCATAAAAATCCCAATATAAATCATGCAGATTTGTGCGCTAGTTTTCAAAAAACAGTAACAGAAACATTAATGGAAAATGTAAAAAAAGCAATTCAAAAAACCAATATAAGAACCATTGCTTTAGCAGGTGGAGTATCTGCTAATTCTTATATGAGAAAGGAATTTTTGGAACTGGAAAAAGAGGGAATAAAAGTCTATATGCCAGATTTGAAATTATGTACGGATAATGCAGCTATGATAGCATCAGCAGGTTATTACAATTATATAGCAGGAAACAGAGATGACTTAAGCTTAAATGCTGTACCAAATTTAAAATTGTAATGGAAATACTTTCGTGATAGGGGATTTGGACAACTTTCCTATCATAAAAAATAGAAATGGAGATAATAAATGGCAATTTATACCATAGGAGACCTTCATTTATCTTTCCATGAAAATAAGCCCATGAGTATTTTTGGCAAGAATTGGGAAGGACATGAAGAAAAAATAAGAAAAGATTGGAAGCAAAAAGTAAAAGAAAATGACCTAGTAGTATTACCAGGTGATTTTTCGTGGTCAACTTACTTAAAAGATACTTACGAAGACTTTTGCTATTTAAATGCATTGCCAGGAAAAAAGTTGTTATTAAAAGGAAATCACGATTATTGGTGGACAACCGTTACCAACATGAAGAGATTTTTACAGGAAAACCATTTTGATAGCATAGATTTTCTTTATAATTCAGCCTATGAATTTGAGAACTGTATTATAGCAGGAACGAGAGGTTGGGGACAAAATGAAGAAGGAGAAGATAAAAAGCTATTAAAAAGGGAAATCGGTAGACTAGAATTGTCACTAGAAAAAGCTTCTCAATTGAAGGAAAACAAAGAAAAAGAAATTATCGTATTTCTTCATTATCCACCTATTACACAAAATAATTTACTAAACAATGAGATGAGTGATTTTGTAAAAGTAATGAAAAAATATAATATAAAAAGATGTTATTATGCACATTTGCATAGTAATGCTATTAGAGAAGCGGTAGAAGGACAGCATTACGGAATCGATTTTAAATTGGTTAGTGCAGATGCTCTAGATTTTAGACTATGGGACATAGGACATGGGGACGTAGATAATGTCCTTAATATAAAGCTATCAACTTAATGTGTTAAATATTATTTTTGCAACACCGCGTAAGCGACCAGCCACTGCATACTGCCACTGTAACAAGCAAAGCTTTAACAGTGGACAGCAAAACGAGCGAAAGCGAGTGCGATTGGAGCAACCCACTATGTTGAAAATCTGAAGGTTGCGACACACAAGGTGTAAAAAAATAATATTTAACACATTAAGTTAGAAAATTTGAATAATTAGGGACATTATCTACGTCCCCATGTCCTTGTCCCATTTCAAAGGAGAGAAAAATGGATTTAAGTAAAGATGTAAAATATATCAAAGGAGTCGGACCAAATCGAGTGCAATTGCTAAACAAATTAGGTATATTCACATTAAAAGATTTAATCACCTATTATCCAAGAACTTATGAAGATAGAAGCAAGCCTAAAAATATAGCAGAATGTGTCAATGGTGATGAAGTATTAATTGAAGCAATTGCTTGTGGGAAACTTTCAGATAATCGATTACGAGGAAAAACCATGCAAAAATTGTTGGTTAGAGATGAAACGGGAAGTTGTACCATTACATGGTTTAATCAGAGTTATTTGAAGAATAAGTTTGAAATAGGGAAAACTTACAAATTTTACGGAAAAATAACCAATATATATGGAAAAATAACGATGAATTCTCCTGTATTTGATGAAGATGAGAAAAAATTTAATACTGGAAAAATTATTCCTTTATATCCATTGACCTATCAGTTATCACAAAATGTGTTAAGAAGAATCATGGAAAATGGTTTGGCAGAGATAGAGGGGAAATTAGAGGAAACATTACCAGATTACTTATTGGACGAATATCATTTACAAGGAATTGATGAAGCTACCAAGCAAATACATTTTCCTCATGAATTTGAAGATTTTAATCAAGCAAGAAAAAGGCTAGTTTTTGAGGAATTGTTATCTACCCAACTTGCTTTATTAGAATTGAAAAATAACTATTTAAATGAAGAAAAAGGGATTGCCTTTGACCAAAATGTGAAAATGTCAGAGGTGATAAATCAATTACCTTTTCAATTAACAAAAGCACAAATTAGAGTATTAGAAGAAATTGATGAGAATATGGAATCCGAAAAGCCAATGAACCGATTATTACAGGGGGATGTTGGTTCTGGAAAAACGGTAGTTGCTATGTGTGCTGCTTACAAGGCTGTAAAAAGTGGTTATCAGGTAGCAATCATGGCACCAACAGCGATACTGGCTACACAACATTTGGAGAATTTTCAAAATATGTTAGAAACACTAGGCATGAAATGTGAGTTATTAATTTCTGGTATTTCCAAAAAGAAAAAGGAGGAATTATTAGAGAGATTAGCCAATGGAGAAATTGATATTTTAATTGGGACACATGCTATCTTAGAAGAAAATGTCATATTTAAGAATTTGGGATTGGTGGTAACAGATGAACAACATCGTTTTGGTGTGAAACAAAGGACGAAAATAGCACTAAAAGGAAAAAATCCAGATGTATTAGTCATGACAGCGACTCCTATACCAAGAACCTTAGCTCTCATTTTATATGGAGATTTAGATATTTCAATTATCGATGAATTGCCTCCTAATAGAAAAAAAGTTGAAACCTTTGCTGTCCCTAAAAATATGACACAAAGAGTAAATGGTTTTATAGAAAAACAAATCCAAGAAGGACGTCAAGCGTATATTGTTTGCCCATTGGTAGAGGAAAATGAGGAATTAGATTTAAAATCGGTTGAAAGGTTGTATGAGGCTTATCAAAAAGAGATTTTCCCACAATATCGAGTGGAATATATTCATGGAAAAATGAGACCAAAAGAAAAAGATGATATTATGGAAAGATTTAAATTAGGGGAAATTAATATTTTAATTTCGACAACTGTTATTGAGGTTGGTGTGGATGTACCCAATGCTAATATTATGGTGATTGAAAATGCAGAGAGATTTGGCTTGGCACAATTACATCAATTGAGAGGAAGAGTAGGAAGAGGAGATTACCAATCTTATTGCGTTTTAAAGTGTGAAGGCAAGAGCGAAACCGTAAAAGAGAGAATGAAGGTAATGTGTAGTACAAATGATGGATTTATTATTTCAGAAAAGGATTTGGAGTTAAGGGGTTCTGGCGATTTCTTTGGTACCATGCAACATGGATTGCCTGAGTTCAAGATTGCCAATTTATTTGAGGATATGCCAATCTTAAAGTTGGCTCAAAGTGTTGCTATGAAGATTTTACAAGAGGACCCAAAGTTAGCGTTAGAGAAGAATCGTTTGCTGAAAGAATTAATCAAAGATAAGTTTATGAAAAGAATAGAAATATAAAGATGAAATACCGTTTCATACAGTAAATAGACCCTTTTGTACAAATAGATGTCAATAATTTTTGATTATGATACCCTAAATGCATAAAATTATCTCTATAAAATGATACCCTGAGGAAGGAAAATATTTTTATTGGGCGTTGCCCAAACCCAACCTCAGGAATAATATTTTTTGTGTTGGGTAATATATAATTACCGAAGGAATAATTTAAGCAATGCGTTCATTCTTTAAGCAATTAAAGTATATGAATTCATTTATGATATTACTAACAGATTCAGTATTATCAATTGCTATATTATTTTTGTCTAGGATTGGTATGATGGAGTACAGTTTATCTTTGTATCTAACTTTCATACCAATTCTTTTGCTTATTAATAATTCTACTTTTGTTCTTGGTAATATCTGTATATTTTGTATTTTAAATAATATATTTTTATATGAAAAACATGCTCCATTATCTACTTGTCTTGAATATTTTACTGTTAATAAAGTATCAAGATTAACTGATTTTAACAATGGAATAAAAGAGTTCTTTTTACTTTTAGCTTTTACTCCAAATCGTTTATTATATTTTTTAACATAATCTATAAGAAATTTATTTGCTTCTTCCATATTTGTAATGTGATGAATTTTAAATTCTGTAATTAATCTATCATGTAAAGTATTCCATAATCTTTCTATTCTTCCTTTAGCTTGTGAACTTCCAGCCTTTATTAAGTGACAACCAACTTGTTCCATGATTTTTCCGTATTGTGTATTAGGTCGTTCGACTCCACTCAATTCTTCTTCAATTGTTAGTTTATTCTTACTAGTAGTAAAAAATATGCTAGATCCATCAGCATAAATATTTTCAGGTATACCAAAATTTTTGAACATTTGCCTAGTTATTTCAAAATATCCTTGCATACATTCATTTTTACACATATATAATCCAGTAATATTGCCAGTTGCATCATCCATAAATCCATGAAGAGTATAACTTTTATTATCACCTTGGAAGAAAGGATGAGGAGTTGCGTCTACTTGAATTAATTCTCCCATAGTGCTTCTTCTATTACGTCTATGATGTTGTTTTGATTTTCTATGTTTTCTAGGACTTTTGATATTATTATTTTGTAGTAATCGATATAGAGCAGAATAACTAATTTTAATAGAATAAAGTTCTTCTAATAAATCTTTAAAGTGGGAAACATTAACAGTATCATATTCAGGTAAATTTCTGATTTCTAAAATTTTTTGTTTTAGTTGTATATCTAAGGTATGTTTAGGTTGTCTACCACAATTTCCATGTAACATAGAGGAAGGTCCAAATTTTCTACACCTCGCTTTCAATTTTTTTATATGACCTTCTGATAGTCCTAAACGGTTAGCTGCTTGTTTTACTGTCATTTTACCTTCAATACAGCATTTAATAACATTTTCTTTTAATTGTTCTTGTTTGTTCATTAAATATCTCATCTCCTTATTATTTCCATAGGGTATCATTTTCATGAGATATTTTCTTAGGGTAATATTATCACAGATTAATTACACCCTTTTGTACAAATAGATTGCAAAATTATGTAAATTGTGATACAATATAGATAATGTTGGAATTTCTGACATGTAGTAGAGGCAAGGCAATGAGGATAATTGTCTACAACTAAAAGGAGGGTCATATATGGACAAGAAAAAGTTTCGAAGAAAGATTGAATCTCGGTGTAATAGTTTAGATATGCCACTTTATCAAAAAATTTTGTTGATAGAGATGATATGTCGAAAACTGGAGCACCCAAATGAAGGAATTGATGAGCTAATTGACCATGCAACAAACAGTACAGTTCCTAAGCAATATAAAAAGCGAGGGAAAAATTGTATGAAAGTAGCGGTAGGTACAGAAAGGAAGCGCTTAGAGGAAGAACTTCATAACTGTTCTGACCAGTTCTCGGAGGAATTGGCTCGGGGAGATATCGTGGTCAATGTAGTGGAGACATACTATGCAGAGGTTTACATGCTATTGGATAAATAGGACATACCTTCCAAAAGTCGAGTACTCATATCAATAAAAGATATGAGTGCTTGACTTTTTTTACGAAAGAGATTAAGATATAGATAGAGAAAATAAAAGGATGTTGATAATATGTTGCAAATTATTATAAAATTAATTTCAGTATTAATGGTATTAATGGGAGTTATTATGATATATGATGCTAGAATTCTAACAAAGAAATTCTTTGGATTTGGAGACCAAAATGAGGCTTCTAATGGTTTGAAGATTTTAGGTTTTATATTGGCTATTATAGGAGGATTAATATTGTTTTTTAACTTATAGTTGATTTAAAAGTAAACAGTTAAACATACTGATTTGACTGTTTGCTTTTTTTTCTTCTTGAGTTTTGGTTTTTTAAGGAGCGTACCCCTCAAAAAAGACCGAAACTTAAATAATTTTCTCCCATTGACAAAAAAAATAGAAAAAGGTAAAATATTAATAGGTAAGTTTGAAAAAACAATTTTTTAAGCTAGGTTTGTCCATAAGAAAGGGAGGCAAGCGAATGAAAGCAAAAGATAAAACGAAAGGTGTACAAAAACAACATAGGAAAAATGGGCTAAAAAATACAGGTATTTTTTTAGCTTTTATCATTATTTTATTAGGTATACTTATCATTTATAACCAATATTTTGCAAAAAATAATGTATATGCATCAGAAACCGTATCCAATCCAGAGAAAATAAGAATAAGTAAAGCACAAAAAATAGATATAGAAAAAATAATTATGCAAAATAAGAAGGAAGGAAAAAAAGAGGAATATACTATACAAGAAGCAACTTTAGAATACATAACAAAGTATAGAAATAATGCAAGTTTACCAAAAGGAACGATACAAGTAATCCAAGAAGGAAGAGAAGGGAAACAAGAACTTACCATCAAAAAAACGTACCAAGAAGAGGAATTAGTTGCAGAGGAGCAAATTGCTAGTAAAATAACCAAAGCCTCTGTGAATAAAATTGTTGAAATTGGCACAGCGAATTATACCAGTAATTACAAAGCAAAAGTAGGGGATACTGTATATGTTACATCAGACCGATTGTCTGTTATGGTGGAGCCAAATGAACAATCACAAAAAATAGCTACTTTATCAAAAGGAAATGAATTAAAATTATTAGGCATACAAGATGACTGGTTTAAAATTTCTTGTTCAAGCACAGTTGGTTATGTGAAATCAGAATGTACTACATATATCAATCCAAATGCAAAAGAGGAAAAGCAAAAGGGAGTAAAAACAGCAAAAAGTAAAACAGAGTTAATGGCTGATTTACGCTTTGATATGGCTTTGAATCAACCAAGTGGTTTAACATTAGAACAATTTAAAAAGATTTTATCCGATAAAAAAGACACCAATCAAATATTTCAAAACAATGCAGAATATTTTTATTACATAGAACAGCAATATCATATTAATGGTGTTTTTGTAGCAGCAGTAGGAATTCATGAAAGTGCATGGGGAACTTCTCAAATTGCTAAAAATAAAGGAAATTTGTTTGGATATGGTGCTTATGATTCTAATCCATACAATGGTGCTTACCACTTTTCTGGTTATGCAGAGTGCATTGATTTAATTGCTAGGGTATTTGTAAAATATTATATTAATCCAAAAGGAACCAATATTTATGGAGGAGAAAAGGCAGTAGGAACTTATTATAATGGTCCAACTTTAAGTGGTATTAATACCAAATATGCAACAGATAAAAATTGGGCAAATGGTGTTTATAATCATATGAAATATTTATACAATAAATTGTAAAAAATTCTTGCTATTTTTT
>CAOKPI010000037.1 GCA_948470605.1 uncultured Clostridium sp.
AATCTTCCCATCAAACAAATTCTTCCCCTTCTGAAACCAAATCTTTCTTCTATCTTCGGTTGGTTCGGTTGGACTTACGATAATTCCATCTTTATTCGGTATCATTTGTATATTCCCCCCTTACAATTAGTTCTAATACATCTCCTATTTTCAAGTTCCAATCTGTTGTTATTTTAATTTTATTGCTTATGCTATTTAATTCCCCGATTTCAACATAATTCCCATCTGTTCCTTCTTCATTAGAACTTAAGAGTAGTCTTTCTCCATTAAAAAAAACGTCTAAAACGTCTTGTCCTACCTTGTAGTTACAAGGCAATATTATTCCTTCTTCTAACTCTATATTTTCGGTTATTATTAGCTTGTACTTATGAAAAACTTGCGTACTGCTTATGCCATCTGCCAAATCTTGTACCGTATTATTTGTTTGTTGTTTAAAAGTATCAAAACCACTTTTAACTTCCGTCTTAAAATCATTTACTTCTTTATTTACTCCTTTTATGTGTGTTTCCAATTTGGTATCTATCTTATCCCAATTGTCATTTAATGCTTTGTCGATGTCAAATTCTTCTTCTCCATCTTCAATTGAGTTCCACTTAAATAAATTTAAAAAATTTGTAAAACTACTCATATGTTTTCCTCCTTATTGTAAATATCCATAAACATTTAGCATTGCCCTACCATATCCTGTACGAGCGGCTCTGTTTTTATCACATGTATATATTTCCCACTCACTATCTGCTGGAAATGTATTAACGCCTTTAGATGTTCGCAACTGAAATGACGTACCTTTTCCCTTTTCTAAAAAGCCTGATAGATTTCCGCTTACATATGTCACCAATGAATTAGCTGAACCACTATGTACAAAAGCATTTGTATTATTATTTAACCATTTATGTTCGTAATCGTAATACTCTGAAGCTAGTTGAATATTGACTGGATCTACTTTTCCAGAATCAAGTTTTTCATAATATAAATTAATATCTCTACAATATCCCAATTGCTTTTTTGTCCCACAACCCCAATTGACAGGCATAAACTGTGCTACTAAATACGCACTTACGATAATAAAATTGTTTGGAATAAATGCATTTACATTGATTACTTCATAATCTGGCATGTATGGCACGCATATAGAGTAACCTATGTCTTTCCAATCCATAGCAGAAAAAGACAAGTTAGACAACACTCCACCATTTCCAATTAATTTAGTTCCATTGCTTAACACCAACCCGTCCTTGCTTATATTTACAAGACTTTTTCCGTTAGCATCTACCACTTGAATAGAGCCATTCGTATTGTTATTCCCCCCTAATTTTAATGTTCCGCCATTAATTCGTTCTGCACTCATAGTTCCTGTCGTTATAAAATCAGCAACTATTTTTCCATCCATTGTAATTGCTAATCCATATGGTCCATTTATTCCATGACTTGAATAACCTAATCCGTTTATATTCCATCTCCAAATATGTTGAGCTTTGTCAATATCTTCATTGTCTGATATAAACAATTCCCCATCTTTCTTTACAACAAAACCACCATTAAAATCAGTTAATAATTCAGTAGCTTTATTAATAGCCTCCTGTTTTGCATTTGGTATCTGTTCTTTTACTATGCTTTCTATTTGTTGAGCTGTGTTTTCTAATTGTTTGCTTATTGGGCCTTTAGATGTATAACTATTATTTAATTCATTCTCTCCTTTTGCTTGCCAAGTTTGAGAAACGGCTCCTGTAAATTCCCAAGAATTTCCCATTATAAAAGTTTGATATTTCACATCGTTGGTATTAGATATATCAAACATATCACCCACATCTATTGCAAAATCAGACTCAGTAGTTTGATATGTGTATGGAACAAAAGTAAACCCTTGCATTTTAAGCAAAATACTTTGTGCTATTTCATCATTTATAAATGGATTTTTCTCGTCTATTTCTAATACATATCCTCTTTCAGCTCCTATAATATTGTTTCCTCCATATTTTATCTTTTGTATTGTTATGTAGTTTTCGGCTGGTAAAAACCTTTTGTATTTTCCCTTTAAAATAGATTTTACACTTTCCGTTCCATATTGCCCTATTTCCCCATTACCATCTCTATATATAGTATAAAATCCACATGCACATTCTGCTATATATCCTAAAATTTGCTTTCCTGTATATCCGTTCTGGTATTTTTTCTACTATTTTATCTTGATTGTAAAATGACATTATATTTGAAATTATTTGAAACTGCTCGTGAACATCATCATATAGTTGTTTTAATGTAAATGGTGGCATTAAAGTGCAAACATACTCATCTTCCAAATATTTTGTCTTATCTGAAAGTTTAATCGTAATTGTCTTATTTTCATTTTTTACTATTTCAGTTGGATAGAACTTTCCTTGCGGTACCCATAAAGACGTTATATGTTTCACTTTTAATGCATTAATAATCTTTACCAATTCTGCATTAAACTTAGACACCGTATATAAATCTTCCATAGATACTTTTAAATCTATAATAAATTCTTTGTTTTCAAATCTAATGTCGTTAAACTCGCCTTCTTGATTTAATAGCGTAAGTGTTACAGTCGCTCCATAAGCTCCACCTATGCTAAATTTCTCATTATCATTTATACTCAAATCGTATTTTATATTTTTTATATTTTCATTTGTTAAGGTTAAATCACCTATTTTAATTCTAGCTTGTGTTTTTCTATCCTCTGCTTTTACTGCTTCTAAATAATAAGGATTTTTTACATACAACTATATCACCTACTTTTCAACAAAATCCATTGTTAAACCTTCCCATATTAAAGAACCATCTTCTTGCATAATACAAAGTGGTGCCGTTCTGTCTCCAACATACATTCGTTTTGTTTCAAATTTGCCAGTTTGTGGGTCAGGATATCTACAATTAAAAAAAACATCTTTTACAGATGTTAAAATTTCACTTATTTCACTCCAACTTAAAGGGCCCCACTCTAAAGGTATTTTCCTTTTTACATTTACTCTATTTCTGTGTAAATTTCCATTTGCATCACTATCCGAATCTACATCAATATCAGATATTGTAACTTTAAATGGTTTAGGAGCAGGTATCTCTACCCCATTTATCTGTATGATTGACATTTTATCAGCCCCTTTCTAAATAAAATCTAAAATTGGTTTATCTGATTTTGATTGTAAGGCTTTCATGCCTTTTATGACTGCTCTGGCTAATTCTATATTATCTACATTTAATACCGTATCTCCACCTAAATTTCTTAAATATTTAAGTATCTCTTTCAAAAGTGAAACCACTTCATTATTGCTTCCTGCCCCATTATATTTAGATAATTCTTCTGCCATTATACTATGCAACTTATCTTCTGGTGCAACAACCTCGCCTTGATGTCTGTTATCACCTATCATTGCTAATTGTGGCGTATTGGCTTTTACGTAACCACCTTGTGCAAGTCGTGGTAAGTATAATCTAGGTACATGCCCTACATAAACACCTGGTATCAAATTAATTAAATCAATTCCTCCGTTAATTAGCCTTATCGCACCATTTATCGTATTTTCAATTAACTTTATTACACCATTAATACCAGATTTTACTGCACTTGAAATCGCATTTCCTATACTTGTACCCAAACTACTAAAAGTACTCTTTATCCCACTCCATATATTTGAGAAAAAACCACCTATATTACTAAACACTCTTGTAATTCCATTATACGCTTGTTGAAACTTATTGGAAAACCACGAACCAATGCCTGAAAAAACATTTTTAATTCCATTCCATATATTAGAAACAAAGGACTTTATCCCATTCCAAATGTTTTGCCAAATTGTTTTTATAGTATTCAAAATATTTGAAATTGTAGCTTTTATTCCATTAATTACATTTGATATAATACTTTTTATACCATTCCATACAGCTGAAATAAACCCTTTCATTCCATTCCAAATACTTTCCCATATTGACTTTATCGTATTAAGACCTAATTGAATTGCTCCTTTTACTGTTTCTATTGCTGTTTTTACGATTCCTTTGATTGCTTCCCATACAGCCCCAAACAGCCCTTTTATCATTTGCCAAATCCCACTAAAGATTTGTTTAATGCCTTCCCACGCTTTGTTCCAATCTCCTGTAAATACACCAACAATAAAATCTATAATTCCACTTAAAGTATCCAAAAATCCTTTTAATATGTCTCCAATTTTTCCAAATACAGCCATTATGGTATTACCAATTTCTTGTATAATTGGTGCTATAACTGGCACTACATTTTCAACAATCCAATTGATGATTGGTACTAACCACTGATTCCATAATTCAGAAATTCCATTGATAAGCTTTCCAATAAACTCAAGAAAACTATTAACCATTGGTTGAAGATGCTGTGTCCATAGCTCATCAAATTTAGTAGCCCACTCATCTAAAATAGGTTTCATATTTTCATTCCAAACCTTTATTACTGTTTCTAAGATACTACTAAAACCATTTTTTATATTCTCTACCGCTGGTCTTATATATTGGTCATACACTTCCCAGAACTTAGCAAAAGTATCTTGTATTCCTTTTTTTACAGTTCCTAATATTTTTGAAATGGGCTCAAATAGTCCTTCTAATGTCTGTTTTATTAAATCCTTATTTTCATTAATTGGTTCTGTAATAATATATAAAAGATCGTTCGCAAATTGCCATTTTATTTCCATTACACCTAGAAAGCTATCTGTGAATATTGCCATTAAATCTGCTGTAATTTGTTTAGCTGTATCAGTTCTTAACACACTAAAAATATCTGCAAATGTAACTGCAAATTTCCCTTGTATTTCTTGCCTTCTACTTGACAAGTCAAATAATCTAACTATATGTTTTTTTATATTTTCTTTATTTTGCTCTAGAAATAAATTAAATCCTCCTAAAAGATTATCTGCTGTAGTTACGCCTATACTTGCAATACTTCCTGCTACTCTTCCCAAATTTAAAGCAACAGTATTCACCCAATTGTTTGCAGCGCCTAATACCTCGGGAGACATAAAAATTTCTTTTAGATTTCTTTTTATTCCTTCTATTGAATTTATAATACTAGAAAAATCAAAAGTTCCAAATCCTTCACTAAATCCTTGCTTAAATATACTAAACAATTCTTTTGCTTTGTTTATAAAAGAATCCATTTGCATATTAGCATTATCCATGATAGAATTTGTTGACTCAGCCATTCCACCCATATCAATTCCAGAACCAGAGCCACTTCCTCCACTACCTGAATCGCTATCATCAGAAGTTGTTAAATTATTTATTTCGTCTATACCCCTAAGGCCTAATAATTTCTTTTTTGTTTTGTCAGCACTATCTCCAATTCCTCCTATTGCATTGCTAGCACTATCTGCGTTACTTGCTAAGTCCGATATAGCTGTTGAACCTTCGTCTCCACCTCCAGCATTACCAAATATCATTTCTGTAAAAGTTTTGAAAGCATTTGCTAAAACCTGTAATTTAGAAAGTACCCAGTTTATCCCCTTTACTATAGGTGTAAATACATTAATAAAGCCTTGACCTAGTGTTGCTTTTAATTCATTAAATCTTAAACTCATAACTCTTGTTTGATTAGCCCAACTATCACTTGTTCTTGCAAAATCTCCATTGGCTAAACTTAATTTATCAAGTACAAACTTATATCTTAATGCAACTTTCTCTTGTTCCGACATTTTTGCAGTAGTCTTTCCATACCCATTTGCCATAGCGTATTGGTCTAAAGCGTTTTGTGTCATCACGACACCCAAATCTTTTAATGTTTCAGTTTCCCCAGTAAAGACTGATTTCATCTTTGTATATGCTTCATCTGGATTTAAATTATAAAACGAAGCCACATCGCCTGTTAATCCTGTTAAAGTTTTAGACATATCTAAAGCTTCTTGACTAGAAAAATTAAAAGCTTTAGCCATCGCTCCAAAGGTACCTACATATTTCTTAGTCACTGTTTGTCCTAATCCAAATTGCTCTATTGCATTCTGTGCAAATTTGTCTACTTCTTTATTTAAATTTCCAAATGTAACATCTACTACATTTTGCACCTCTGCTAAATCAGAACCTAAATTAATACACTCTTTTCCAAAATTCACAATAGCTTTTACAGAAAAAGCTGCTAAAGCTAATTTTCCTATACCTTTTAATGAATTTTCAATTCCAGAACTTTTAATTGTGTTAGTAGTACCTTTAAGACTTTTATTAAATGGATTCGAATTTAACAACAACTCAAAATCTACGGCTCCAACATTAGTGCTCATACCTACTCCTCCTTTCCTTCAAGGTAAAAGTAGGTATTGGCTAACTACTCACTAATAATAGTCGTGTTGCTCACTCTATCTTTTTCATCTATATTGATTTCAATTATTTTCTTACATCGTATACATTTTATTTCACCCTTGCATTGCTCAACTTTCAATAAAAGTTGATTGCAATTAGGGCATCTTACTTCTATCATGCGTTACCACCAGCCATTTCTTTAAAAGCTTTTTGAAATTCAGCGATAACTTTTTCAAACTCTTCTTTATTAACTTTTTTAGCTAGTTTATTTCTGTATTTTCTTCTAATTTCTTTTTGTTCTTGTGTAAAGTTTTTTAAAATTTCCTCATCTTCTTCACTACGGATTTGAATAATGTTTCCGCAGTGGCGTATCTGGCATTAATCCAGATATTAGATTACATAATTCTGCATAATCCATACTATCTATTTCTTTTCTAATTCTTATTCCATATTGTTTTGCAAGACTAGCTTCTATTAAAGACCAGTCTTCTTCCAAATCATACCACGATTCTATGCTATCACTTGTTTTGAAATCGTTTCTCCATTTCCTCATAAGAAATCTCATTCACTTGTGCAGCTGCTGCAATGATAATAACTTGCATTTCTTTTACTGTTAAATTCATAATTTCAATATCTTTAATTGCTTTTTTTCCTAATAATAATTCTATCGCTTTTAAAATTTCACCTTTTTTAAAGCATTCTTCTGTTTTTAACATAGAGATTGCTCCACAATTTACTTCGTATGTTTTTCCTTCTGCTATTGTTATTTCTTGTTTTTCATGACCTAATTTTGAACTAATATCTAAATTTGCCATTTTAAATCCTCCTTAAAATAAATTCGAGAGTAGGAAAATCCTACCCTCCTACTTGTGTTGTTGCTTCTGTGTATGTTGGTTTTCCATTTGACATCATGTCAAATTCAAGCGGAATAACTTCTGTTGACTTACCAGCACCCCAATTCGTAACATTAATAACTGCTTCTTCAAACAGCAATTTTGCACCATCTGGGAAAGTCCATTGTAAACAACCTTCGGCATCTCTACCATTTTTCAAAGCTTTACTTGCTACATAATCATTTCCTGTATCACCAAAATTTCTCTTTCCAGAGATTGAAATCGTAACAGACTTAGACGTCATTAACCTTCTAACCCAGCCTTTATGGTCTATTGGATTCCATTCCTCTACTCCATTGTCTAATTTAACAGAAAAACTCTCCATATCAGCAATATTTGTTAAATTCTCTTTGTCAGCTCCCACTTGGAATTGATTTTCATATACTGGGTATACTCCTGTTTTAGTTGACATTTTCTTGTCCTCCTTCTCTATATAATAAATTTAATTCTATTGAAAACTTATAAACATTGTTTTCATCTGTTCCTAAGTCAATAGGACCACTATATAAACACTCAATTGAGCAATTATAATCGTCAATAAAAAAAGAACTACAATCTAGTAGTTCATATATCTTGTTTGCTTCTGTTTCGGCTTTATTATAATTTTTAGTCCATCTTAACAATAATGTAATTGGTAATATTCCATAACTTTTTAAACTCTTATATTTTGAGTTATCTTCTAATTGTCTACGATTAGCATACAAGCTGATTGCTTGCTCTTGATTTTCGTCCATTTGACCAATATACCATTTTGGACATTCCGTAATAATTGTTTTTAAATAATCTTTTACTTTTACTGTACTTATTTTAGTTACCATTACGTCATTCTCCTTTTCAACATTTGTTTAAAATATTTTACTGGTAAATCCTTTTTATTTCCTGATATATAGTCATCAAAATAATACTGCTTAGCATTTGGATTCTTTTCTTGTCTAATATGTATTTCTGGGTCAAAATACACTTTTCTTGAATATACCGTATCTACTACAATTTTGGCAACACCTTTTATTAACCTTTTATCATCAACAAAAGTGCTGTCGTTTTGCATTGTACCAGTGTCAAAAGGCATTGTCTGGCTTTGCACCAAATCAGTTTTTATTGCCTCTGCCGTATCTATTAATGCTAATCTTGCATTTTCATTAACCATATCAATATTTTTAGTATTATAAGTTATTTTCATATCACATCAGCTCCAACATTGTCATATAGACTGTCCCATCTGGGTTTCTAGGTCTACTTGCTTGGTAAATTTCATATTTGCTATTGTTCACTATTACTTCTCCGCCACTAATCTTTTTAATATTGGGTGCTATATCTCCCAGCAATATTACTTTTCCAACTAATTCTACCTTTTTTCCATCTGGACTAATTATAATCTTAGTTTTTTCAACAAATCTACATTTTTGGTCTTTTAAATCTAACGAGGTTAAAGGCTCACCTTCTTCAGACAAGCCTTCCTGGTACACAATAACATCACATTTATTATTTAATAATCTTTTTAAATGATTTGGGTTTAATTTCTTAATCATATTATTCTGCTTGTTAATCCTGTTCTTTTTAAATAAAAGAAGGCTAATTTTGATATTTTTAATCTATCATTTATATCTTGTGAGTCTTTTTCATTTACTGTTAAATCCCCACCTATGCTATAACTTGATATACTAGAATCATCGTATAAACCTTCTTCTTTTATATATTCAGCTTGGTAACAAGTTGCTTTCATTATTAAATCCTTTTGTTGTGATGTTAAATTTCCAAAACCTCTTTTCTCAATTCTTGTTAATGTAGCTCTGTTAATATCTATTGAGGCTAATTCTAAATATGTTTCTATTTCGTTGTCTCCTAATGCTTTCGAGCCATACTTAGAATAATCCTCTTTTGTTGCATATATATTAATCATTTGCAACACCTCTTATTTTACTTTCTTTACTGCTTTTTTATTTGTAGAAGAGGCTTCTTTTGAAACCTCTTCTATTTTTTTATACCCTCTAGTTTCATATTGAGTTAAGTCTTCTTCTTTAATAGTTAATACTACGTTATCTTTTTGTACTTTTACCATATCTCAATACCTCCTATTCCGCTTCTGTATATTCTTCTGTATCAACATCAACATAAATACTATCAATTTTACCATCTTTTCCATTCGGAAATACAAATGTGTCAGATAATGAATGGTCTTGATATAAGTATCCATCTCCTTCTGTATGACTTCCTGGTTCAAAATAGTAAATGTTTGCAATTTTAGGAACTGTTTTTACTGTTTCAAGAGATGCAACTAAAACATTGATTTTATGAGAACCTGTGACTGCTGCTATATCCTTAGTTGCATCTGCTGTAACTTTCGCAACTGGTTCAAAACCTTCTGTAAAATCAAATTTGTCATAAAATCTCTCATCATCAATTACTTCCATGATAGTTACACCATCAATATCAGTAACTCTTGTTTCAATTCCGATTCCACCTTCTGCAATTTGTGTCATTTCTATTTTTCTAGTAAAATCTGTAGATTCTTCTAATAAATCCATTATGAAACTTCTAACATAGCAAATTAAAGAACCATTTTTTACATATCTTCTCAATTTACCTGTTTTTATCATTCCTTTTAATTTTCCAAAAACATTTGCTTTTGTCCATGTACTTTCAGCTGTTGAACTGTGATATCCTTCTATTTTTTGTGCTTCTGTAGCAACTTTTGAGAAGAAATATGCATCCATTTCCGGAACTTGTTGTGTTTTATGGAATACCTTTGAAATATTTTTAATAGATGCTGTTTGATTTGTTTCGTCTACATCAGCTACATCAACCATAAATGAAATATCTCTATCATGTGTAACTGTATAAGGTACATCTGTTTGAGCATATGTTCCTTTATTCCATCCGCCATTTCTGTTATGTGATTTATAACCACTAGTACTCATTTGTGTAAAATGAAATGTTTTTGCGTTTAACCATTTTACATTGCTTGTAATAAATGGACTTGTTAAACTTTCTTGCTCCATAATTTCTAATAGGTCTGGAGACCATACCTCTGCATAATTTAATGCCATAATTAATTACCTCCTAAAATGAATTAAACCTGTTCCATCTTTTAGTGGCTACAGGTCTTTTTTGTTCTTGGTTTGAATTTGAATTGCTATCTGTTGCTCCAAATTTAAAACCTTTTCCTTCTTTTTCTTCTTCCTTTGCGTTTTTTAGCTCTGGAAATTCTGCAATTACTGCGTTAATTTCGTCTTCAAGTTTCTTAGAGTCTATAACTCCATTTTCTAAAACTTTTGACATATCAACCAATCTCGCTGCTCTTTCAACTTTTTGAACATCAACCCCTGCTTTGGCCATAGCAAGTGCTATTTTGTCCGTATAGTCTTCTGAAATAGTTTTTTTTGATTCTTCTTGCACTTTTTCTTCTTGCTTATTTTGAGTTTCTTGAACTTGCTTAGAAGTTTCACCTTGTTCTGCTTTTTCAGCTCCTTTGGCATACATTCTTCTAATAAATCCATCTAACTCATCTTGATTTTTGAAAACTATTGAACCATCTTCGCCTTTTTGAGCTACTTGTTTTTTAGTTTTCTCACCCTCATTTTTATCTTCAGATTTTTGCTCTTTTTGAGCATTGTCTGTTGTAGTTTGAGTATCTACATTTTCTTTTTTTTCGTCTTCCATATTGGAACCTCCCCCGTTTAAAGTCCGTCGACTATAATTTTTTTCATTAAAAAAAGAGCCTTTCAAAAGCTCTAATTCTAAAAATGGCACAAGTTAATGGATTTGAACCATTACAAACAGTTTTGGAAACTGTTGTGCTACCGTTACACTAAACTTGCATATAAAAAACACCTACATTTCTGTAAGTGTCTTTAATTCAATAATATTTAGGTCTAAATATCATCCAAATTATCCATAATCCTCCTGTTATGCATATCATAAACAAATCAAATAATATCGAATGTTTTTTTCTTATAGGTGCACCATTCATATTTGATGCTGACGCTGATGATGAAGAAGAATTATTTATTATTATATTGTCTGGTTTGCTACTTTTTAACTCTTCTACTTGTCGTCCACAATATGTACACATTACTGCATCTTCTGGTATTTTTGAACCGCAATATTTACAAAACTTAGTTTTAATTTGTGTTTCTTCCATTAAATACATCTCCTTCTATTTATATTATAAAAAGAGTATAGCATTTTTCAAATGTCGAATACTGTCGAAACTTGTCATTCGCAGTAATTTCATGTCTTATTATTGACTTTTTTTACAATATTCTTACATTCTTCTGATAAATCATCTATAGATTTTGCATTAAGTAGCTCATTTTCTAGTTCTTTAAAATTTCCCCTTTTTCTTATTTCTTTCATTGCTTTTCCAAAAATCCTACTTAATTCTGGATCAATCATACATAATCATCTTCTTTCTATTTAATATAACAATATAATTAAAACCTTCTCCCATTATACTATCTTCTTGTATTACTTCTATAGCATCATAACCTTTAATAGAAGCATATACTCCTACATCTTGCATTTCCATAATATATTGAGATACTTCTGTTGTTTTTATATTTTTAAATCCATTATCAATAACATCAAAATAATCTTTAAATCCATTATCTTCAATCAATTTATCTAATTCTTTGTCACGCATAATTTGTAAATCACTATATTTAATTACTTTCGCATCGTCTTTTAATAAGTATTGTATTACATTTTTTTCTGTACTTAAATTTTCTTCATTGTTTGCATAACTTAAAGCTATTTTATGAGCATTTTTTCCATATGCAGTATATGTTCCACTTCCATAGATTCCTTCACCTACATAGAAATCTCCATTTTTATAGTTATCAATTATTGTATCCATTGATAATGTTCCTTTGCCAGTTTTAAATCCCCTTTCTAATATTCCATATTTATTATTTTTTGCTAATTTATTAAAATCTGTTTTTGAAACTATTATAGGTAATTGGTCATATTCTAATATTTTGTTTAAATTTCTCGGTATTAATATTTTATCTGTCTGCTTCTTGTAATAATCATAAAACTCTTTTATATCTGTTGGAATTTCTGTAGCACCTTCTATTTTACTATTATTTATCTGCCTTTGCAATTCTTTAGCCTTACTTTGATAATTTATTACATTTTCAGGTAACAAACTACCTAAAGCTAACCTTTCATATTGTTTCTGTCTTTGTTGTAAATATTGTGTATACTTATCATTTTCATTGTGACTGTGCTTTGCTTGTATCACTTCCTCTGGTTCATCGTTTATTCCCTCATAATATGTACTAGAACCATGTTGACATCTAGGGTGAAACAATCCTCCTTCTATTGCTGTACTTAGCATTGGATATTTTCCATCGTTTTCTGTTCCACCTGACCATACATTATCAATATAAACTCTACCTTCCCACGGTGTACATTTGTCACAAGCTCCGCCATGTTTAGAAATATATACTAATGGATTGCCTAATTTCTTTCGCATTTCTCCTTCACCCATTAGATTTGCTCTTTTATTAGCTGTTCTAATTGCCATATCACAATAATCTGCTATATTATGTCTTGAACCATCTTTATATTCTATACAATTAAATCCTTTTGCTAAAAAATCCTTTGTTGCCATATCTATTGCTTGTTTTACTGTTCCTACACCAGTATTTACATATACTTGAGCCTTATATATTATTTGCCTATATTGGTCATTTGCCATTCTTAATGTCGCATATTTTATGTCTTCCATATCTTCTTTAGTACTTTTGATTAATGCACCTAATTTTCTATGATTTAATCCAAAAAAAGACCCGCCTAATTGTGAATCTTCTTTTTTTATAAATCCTGCTTTTATTGCCTCTTTATTTGTTCTACTAGCACCTTCTTTAAACTGTTCTTTTATATGTTTATATAAGTATTTATTTAATGGTTTTGTCTTTTCATTAAATAGTTCTTTATTAGCTTCTTTATATTCTTCAAATTGTTTTAATTTTAATGCTTGCCATTGTGGCCAATTAAATCCTTTTGTTTTTTCATCTTCTTTATGACTCCATAATGTTCTTTTCATTCTTACAATTAAATCTTTTTCTATTTCTTCCATTATAGATTTTATATCATATTTCTCTTGCATTTAATCACCACCTAAATCAGAGATGGTTCTTCTTTTTCTATTATGCCTTGCTCTTCTTTTAATCGTTTTACTTCTTCTTCTTTTTCTTTCTTACTTAAGCTATCGCCATATATTGTATCAACTGCTTTTTCTACACTCATTATATTTTGATTTGGTCTTGCTTTTGATATTGTTTCTACTATTGCTTCAAAACTTGGATTTGCATACTCTTTAAAATCTACTGTTACTGTATATTTTCCCGCTGTCTTGTTTTGTGCTTTATCATAAGCCATTAAACAAGTACATACTACTTTTGGAATAACTTTTTCCAATACATCCAATACTTTTCCTCTAGTATATTGTGTTGCTTTCTCTTTTTCTCTTTGTGCATCTGCATTGTCTAATTTTTTAACATCTATCCCTAATGTGGATGGACTTATTAATCCTTGCAAGCACAAATCTAATGCCGTTATATAACTTTGCAACATTCCTTCATAATCAAAATTGCTATTTTCTCTTGTAATTTGATTTCCTTTATCTTCTTGTAAACCTGAACCAACTTTAACATATCGAGTATCAAATGCGTTAGGTTTTAAGGTATTACCATCATTATCTTGAGGTAATAAATCTTCTGGAATATACGTTTGTGTTTTATTATCTCTTAATGCTTCTATCCATTGTGACCATATTTCATCAAAACTATCAAATGCGTCAATTTTCTTTTCAATTATACTTTGACCTCTACCTTTGAATTTTTTTGACTTATTGAACATCATAGGAATAGCCATCATAAACGTATTGTCTGTTATTTCTTTTAAATCTTTTGTTTCTTCTAGTTCTAATAATTTACATTCATTATCATTTTTGTATAGTTTATATGTTATACCCTTTTTATCGTATCTTTCTTTTAGTACATAAGTACAATCTTTTTTATAATAATAGTTCTTGAAAATTATAGCTGTTATTCTTCCTCTTGTATATTCAAATTTCACTTTACTTCCTGGGTAAAATTCTATTATAGGATATTTACTTATATCTGTATCGTAACTTATTTTAAATGCTCCATCATGTTCCACAAATACATCTATTATTGATTGTTTTAATATTTCTTTAAAATCATTGTCTTCTACTATTTTTTCCCAGTCTTTTTGTGCTTGTTCGTTGTCAGTTATTGCTATTTTATTAAAACTATCTACAATTATATCTGCTAGTATATCAATTATCATCGCTGGTAATCCTGTATGTATTTTCCTAAAGTCTATTCCGTTCGTATTTTGAGCTGCCCAAAACCTTGCATTTCCCATCATGTCATCTGTTTGTGTATAATATTGATGTAATTCTGACGCATCTCCTCTATACCATAATAGATTTCTAAAACAACTTCCTTCAAATGTGTTTGTTTCTTGTATTGTTATTGAGTCTCCTGGAGATGGTTGTATGTTTAACCAGTTTCGTACTATATCTTTTAATTTATCATTAACTTTACTCATGTTGTTCCTCACTTTCATCTTTAATTATTTTCTTTATTAATTCCCAGTTGCCTATTTTCTTTTTATATGGCAACCAAGCATATTGTCCACCATTTATGCTGTGGTCGTTTCCGTCTTCTGGTTGATTATTTTCATCGAATGAATACTTATTACATTCGTCTATATAATCTTTACAAGTTTCAACAACTAAAAAATCACCAGTTCCCAACCACGATTCTTGTAGTTGTACTCTAGTGATTATTTTTGTCTTTTTCCATGCATTTTCAAAATTATATATTAACTTGTTTTGCCTTTTGGCTTTCCTTACTTCCATTATAGTTCCTTGGTCTGCGTTATCTATAAAGCATGTTCTTGCAAAACCCCATTCGTTTTTGAACTCCTCCATAAATTCTACAATCCATTGAACTACGTCTGATGGTGCAAATGGTATTGTTCTGTCCTTGTTATTGAATGTTTTCTCTTTTAGTAGTACACATTTTCCATCTATAGTTATACCTATACCTTCAAGTGTTACTTTATCATGACTTTCTTTTGAGTATGATGTATCACAACCAACTGAAAATATTTGAAATTTCATTTTTTTAGCTTGTCCTACTGTTATTATGTTTTTAGGTTGCAAATCAAAACATAGCCCTGTTGCTTTACCTCTTAGCCCTAGAATTTTGTTTTTATACATCTTAGTTCCAACTGGTGTAGCATCTATCTTTTCTTGTATATCTTCCTTTGTTAAACTAGGATTATCATTAAATGTAAAATACCAATGTACCCAACCTTTTACATGAGGTTCTTTTAGTTCTTTTAGTAATTCTAACGGATAGTCTTTTTCATGTTTTTTTAATGGTCTACTTTTATTGATAAACTCTTTATATATGTCAAGGTTTGGGTCATCCGGATTAGATGTTGTTATCATATATTTACATCTATGTGTAATCTCTCTCATAAACTCCATATTAGCTAGATTTACTTCATCAAGATATACACAGCCGACTTGTCCACCTAAAACCTTTTTCCAGCGTTTCTGGTCTCCATATCCACATACATATATTATCTTTTCACCTTTATTCGTTTCGTAAACTATATGAGGTAGTCTTGTCTTATCTTTTCCTTTTGGATAGTATTCTGCTATACCTTCAAATTGTTCTAGTAATCCATTTTCAGAGTTTATTACGTTCTTTTCTGTTGTTCCTACATCGTCTCCTGCTATTACATGAAATTTCTTGTCAGAATCAGCAACTAAACACATAAACTTAAATATTCCTATTGTGGTTTTTCCTGCTGCTGTTGTTCCTTCTAAAAACTCTCTTTTGCATTTAACTTGCAAAAACTCCTTATATTTAGGGCTTAATATTATCATTGTTCATCATCTACGCTTTGCATTTGATTTAATATTTCCGATATAGCATTTATTTTCTTTGTTTTTTCTGTATCATCTTTTATCTCTCGTTTTTCGATTGGTTTAAATCCTGCTCTGTCAAGAACATCTTTTACTGCTTGTATTTTTATGTATTCATTTTTTGATTTCAATAATTTTTTTAGTTCTTTTTGTGCATCTAATGCAAGTGAACTAAAATTTTCTTTTATATTTTGTTCTATTGCTTTTATAAATTCCTTATCTTTCTTCCAATTTGTTATAGTATTTTCATTTACTTGGATTTCTTGTGCTATTTGTTTTTGTGTTTTATTAGTTGCAATCATTAGATTTATGCACTTTTGCTGTTTTTCATTCATTCTAGTTCACCCCCTTTTTTAATCTAAAAAAATCTAAACTTTATGCTTGTTTTCCTGTAATTACATCTATAATTTTTACTTTTATGTTAGCTTCCCATGTATAGTATGAGCCTACTTTTGCTATTCTTTCATTGTTAACTTCAATCACTACTTTTTTCATTTGTGTTTTTAGTAGACTTTTTATTTTTATCATATTCTTTTTAGATGTATCACATTCATATCCTCTTAGTTTCAAATACTTTACTACTTGTTTATTTTTATATTCTAATACTTTGGTCTGTAGATTATCTATTTTCTTGGCTTTTATTAACATTTCAATATTCCTTTCATTACATTTTCTGGATATGGTATTGTTTGAGCAATTGGTTTTATATAATGACTTACTACTTCATTTATAAAATCATTACTGCTTGCTACTATTTCGCACACATCTTCGTTATTAAATTCTTTCTCATCTTGATTATGTCCATGCTCATATAACCACACATGTGTTAATTCGTGTTTTAATGTTTTTACCATAAAATCTTTATCCAATTTTTTTAATATTATTTGCCTGCTTTGATAATCTGTATAACCTACATCTTCTTTGTTGTCTAATTGTTCCTTTTCTATTATTTCATATCTTGCATTATTGCATTTGATTTTCATATTTCTTCTCCTTACTGCTTATTTATGTAATTGTGCTTTATGTTGTTTTCCCTTTTCGACATGTTTTGACATTTTCCTTTTTTTATTTCTGCTATACTTTTTTCTGTTGTATTTTTTTATAATCATACCAAAGAAAAGAGGTGTTTTTATGGATAACGACGAAATCATCAGAAAGAAAGTTGGAACTGTTTCTATTCACGTCTACAAAGAATCTAAAACAAACTCTCGCTTCTTTTATATAGAATCTGAGAATCAAGATGTATTAGCAGTTTCTCATATCGTTGAAGATACTCTTAAAAAGTATTAGACTAACATTTGTTAGTCTTTTTCTATCTATTTAACCTCATAATTGGCTTTTCTTGATTTGCTGTTCTGCCTTTGAATTGTTTGTAACCTTGATTTTGCTTTTTTCTATCATAATAAATACATTTTAATGTTCCTTTTATATTTCTTCTTATGTCACACAAATCTGCATTTCTATTTTTACAATTGCTACATATTTGTCTTATATATGTTTCATAGATTGTTTCCATGTTAGCACCTTCTAACTATGTAAAAGTGGTTCGTATTCTATTCTGTTATAATCTAATAATCTATTAAATTCTTTTTCTGATAATATTCTTTTTAGATGTTTAGATAATTCTTTTCTTAACTCATCAACTGTATAAAATTTCTCATTTATAAGTTTAGATAATCCTGCTGAAACAGTTTTGTATTTTCCTGCCGCTTTTATCGCTTCTTCTGTAAAACAATATTTATTTATAAAATCTAATATTTCATCTAACATACTTACCTCTTGACATTTCTTCTAATTTTTTATATGTTTCTAAATCTTTGTTTTTTATTATTTCTCCTATTGTATTCATGTTTTCCTCTATTCCTTATAAACACTATGTAAGATATAAAGGATTTCCTAGGACGCTATCCTATTCTTCTTACAACAAAACCGAAGAAGTAATGTGCTTTTTTATTGTTGCCTTCTTGTTACACATTCGAACCTATTTCTCCGCCTTCTCTTTTTATATATCCTACATACTACTTATATAAAAGAACTCACTAGGAAAGTTCTAAGTAATTTAAACAAAAGATAAAAGGATTATTTATATATAACAGTGCCTAGCATGTTGTTGAATTTATTGTGTAGGCTAGGATTTGCACCTAGCATGATAATTCTTTTTACACTCTATATTTGACTTCAAGTGAGAGGCATTTCTTTATCTATTATCGTATCTTATCTAGTCAAAGTACTTCCGATACTAAGACAATTATCTCCTCCTCACACAGCGTCTACCTATTCCGCCACTACACATAAAAAAACCAGCTATAAAATAAATCTATAACTAGTTTTGGGGGATTATATAATCTCGTTAGTCA
>CAOKPI010000038.1 GCA_948470605.1 uncultured Clostridium sp.
GACCTGACAAGATTCATAGGTCTTTATTGGATTCTCTCCATACAAAGATTAAGCTCACAACCATTTGTATTATATACTGAAATTTCAATTTTATCAAGTAATTTATACTAATTATTCTCTCTTTTAAAAATAAATTTTTTCAAGTCTGTTATTTCCGTAGATGTTGTTCCTTTTTCAATTACATTATCTACTGGAAAATTCAAATTAATGGTTGTTTTATATTCTTTTCTTTCTTCCAGTTTGATGGTTAAATCAAAGGTCAATTTTGTTTCTAAGTCCTCTTTTTTTATGCCTGCTTTTTTTAATAATTCATGATGATTTATTTCTTCGTCATTGGATTGATATTGTGCTAAATTATCGTTTGAACATCGAAAGGCAACTAACCCTCCTTGATTGGAGATTTTTTGCTGTTTTAAATTGGATTCCATATCTCCTTTATATTCAATGCTTTCCACGATATTTTCTTGTTTGTTTTTGAAAACTAACTTTTCTTCTTGCTCATCTGGTTTGTATATTTTTATATTATCTTTTCGTTTGGCTTCTATTTGTATGTTACTAATTTCAACTGATTTGATGGCCTCCGTTTTGGCATAACCATCATTTTTATCAATATATAAAAATATATCATTGCTTTGATAAACGTCAAATGCCCATCTTGTATCAGTAGCTTCTTTATCAATTCCTTCTGATGAACTGATAATCGATATTTTTGATAATTGAAATGGCATGTTGGTTTCGCCTTCTACACTGTATTTTAATACAATAATTCCTAGTGCAAATAAAATGATAGCAATGATTACGATTATGACAATAATATGAAAATATTTTTTATGAGTTATATTTTTTAATCTTCTTATCATATTTCCTCCTTGTTGTAAAAAATCAGAATTAAGATTTTTGTATACCTTGCAACGTACTATAAACTCTAATTTTTGTCATTTATGTTACTTTTTTTGCCTTAATTTTTTGAAAAATTCCTTTAGGATTTTTTCGCATTTTTCTTTTTCAATTCCTGTCTCTATTTCTACTTTATGATTGAATGGATAATCTTGTAACAAGTTTAAAACAGAACCACATGCTCCTGTTTTTTCATCCATTGCTCCAATGTATACTTTTTTAATTCTTGCCTGTATCATGGCTCCTGCACACATAGAACAAGGTTCTAAGGTAACATACATTTCACAGTTCAACAATCTCCAAGCTTCTAATTTTTTGCTGGCTTTTTGTATGGCTATTATTTCTGCGTGTTTGGTTGTGTCTGTTTTGCTTTCTTTTTGATTGTGTGCTCTTGCTATTATTTTTCCGTCTTTTACAATGACACAGCCTACTGGTACTTCTAGTTTGTCTGCTGCTTTTTTCGCTTCTTTTATGGCTTCTTTCATGAATTTATGTTCTAACATGGTTTTTTCTTCTTTCTTTAAAATGTGTTGCTTTTCTTTGTTATTTTAGCATACTGATGATAAATTTGCAAATGAGGCTAATTTGTTTTTCAAGACAATTTTGAAAAAATTTCTTCATTTGACAAAGCTATTAAAACTGTGTATAATAAAAATAGGAAATAAGCATACAGAAATGTATGTTGCCACATAAAATAGTAACAGCACTACATTGCCTGTCTAAGCAAAATGTAGTGTTGTTTTATTTATTTCTTATTTGTCCAATTTATGTATATAATTGTTAATAAGGCTACGTTTATGACTAATGAAATCATTAATGCATATATTAAAAATAATCAAAAAAAGAGAGAGTTCTTCTTGATTGTTTGGTGTGCCTAGGTGGACTCGAACCACCATCGACCGCTTAGGAGGCGGTTACTCTATCCTGTTGAGCTATAAGCACATAAATTCTGAAAATATATTATACTATTTTTATATTTTTGTCAACGCAAAAATCTCTCAATCTTACTTATCGTAACATTCCTTTCCATGAATAAACCCCAATAAATATATCTTCTTAACATATCCTTTATTGTGATTTATATCTTCCAATTCCTCTTTTGTAAATAATTTTTCATTTTCTTTTATTCTATCCTCTATAAAACGATGTAAAGTTACATTTTTCATAAAGAAAAACCTCTCTTTCGTATAAAAATCATTTGACTTTCACACTCAAAAAGGTTATACTAACATTGTACATACTTTCGAGTGTGTGAACTTTAGAGAGATAGCAAGGTTTAGCGGTCTAGCTATCTCTTTGCTTTGTATTATACTATACATTAAAACAAAAAACAAAACCCGTTTTCGACAAAAAAATCCGCAACACCTTGAAAATACTGCGAAATCTTTTTAAAAGTTTTTTCTTCTTTCTTATAATTTAGATGAAATTCTATTTCTTAAATCATGCCAGCTATTGCCACTGATATACTTTAAGCTTTCTGAACTTAATAAGTTATGTTCTCTGGCATAATAATTCCATTCTTTAATAGTAGGAAATTTCACAAAATCTTTTGTTATCTTTTTTAAACTCTTAATTGATTTTAAATAACTATCATGCATGGAATTATTTTTATGATATTGTTTCTCGTTTTGATAATAAAGATTTACTAATTCATTATATCTTTTACTTATTTTTTCTGTTCGTTCAGAATGTAACCCTGACATTTCTATACTTCTATGTAGTTTTTCCCTTAATTCTTTAAAATCACTTATCATTAGTTTCAACCAACCTTATTTTATTTTATTAATTGTTTATCACATTATTGTGAAAAATGGTATGTACTATGAATATTAATACCTCTTATTTTTACTAGTATTGATTCCTAAACCAATACGATTTTCTATTTTCTTCCTGTTTATTTTTACTGAACTTTTTGTGTAAAAATTTTTTCTGTTTGTTCTTTTGGTCTCTTCTTCAATCTTTATGATTATTTGTTTTTTCATCTTTTTACCTCCCTTTTTCTTTTTGCTACCTTTATTTTAGTATATTTTAATTGAACTGTCAATAGCTTTTTGAAAAAAGTTTTTTGTTTTTGAACTTATTAAATTTAAGTTTGGGTTTTGGTTTTCGTAGTAGTAACAACAAATCCATAAAAAACCAAAACTTAAATAATGAAATCGTTTACTTTTGTTGAACATTATGATATAATGTTTCAAACAAATTAAGTGAGGTAGTTATGGAAATAGATAAAATTATAGTGGGAAATCGAATTAAAATGCTCCGTAAAGAATTAAAATTAACACAAGAGGAATTAGCTTTAAAATTAGGATTAAAAGGAAAATCTAGTATTGCTAATTACGAAAAAGGCACGATAAGTCCTAGCGATGACATTAAATTACAAATGGCAAAATTATTCCATTGTTCTATTGACTATTTAATGGGATTATCAGATGACCGTAATTCTCAAAAAGTAGATTTAGACCATTTAGATATCGCATTTGCTACTGGTATAAAAGGGTTAAACAAGGAAAACCAAGAAATCGCTAAAAATATCATAGAGGGTTTATTAGCCAAACAAAAAAATGAAGAAAACAAAAAAAATAATAATTAATTTTAACATACAATGGAGAAAAAATGGACTCATCTGAATTATATAAAAAAATGGAAAACGAAAACATTCATTATATCAATCATGACTTGTACGCTAGCAGTGGAATGATAGCTCATTATGAAGATATAACAGCAATTGTAGTGGATGACAAAAAAGCCAAAGGACAAGTTGCAGAAAATACTGTCTTAATTCAAGAATTGGGACATTATATGGCAGGCGCCTATTATCGCACGAACAGTCCGTATGAGTTGATAGAAAAAATGGAACATAAAGCAGATAAAAAAGCCTGGGAAGAATTTTTTCCTTATGAAGAAATCAAATCTCTTATGAAAAAGGGATTAACAACTGTGTCCCAACTAGCGGAATATTATGACGTGGAAGCTCCTTATATGGCTAGATGTATTAATTATTATTTTAATCAATATCATGGCTTTGATGAAACCAACAACTAAAGGAGGTTATGGAAATGCAAAGAATCTTAAGTCATATGAGAAAAGCAATTGAGGAATATAAAATGATAGAAGAAGGAGATAAAATTGCAGTATGTCTATCAGGAGGAAAAGACTCTATCTCAATGTTACATGCATTAAAGGCTCTCCAAAGATTTTATCCTAAAAAATTCGAATTAATCGCTATTAGTATTCATCCAGGATTTGAATTTTTTGATACAGAATTTTTACAAAAAATATGTGATGATTTAAAAATCCCTTTATTTATCGAAAAAAGTAATGCAAAAGAAATCGTATTTGATATTCGAAAAGAAAAAAATCCATGCTCTCTATGTGCTAATTTGCGTAGAGGCATCATTAATTCTATTGCTATTCGAGAAAATTGTAACAAAATTGCTTTAGGTCATAATCAAGATGATGTTTTAGAAACATTTTTACTAAATTTATTCTATACTGGAAGCATTCATACTTTTTCTCCCACTAGTTATATGGATAGGTCTCAAATAACATTAATTAGACCTTTGATATACACGCCAGAAAAAGAACTGAAAAGCTTTATTCGAAAAAATAATTTAAAAGTAATGTCTAAGGTTTGCCCAATGGATGGCATTTCTAAAAGAGAAGATATGAAACAACTAATTTTTACTTTAACTAAAAATATTCCTATGCTTCGCGCTAATTTATTTGGTGCCATTCAAAGAAATTTGGAAGATTGGAAAAAATGAGGGGGCAATTGGGGACGTTTCCCTTTTGCTCCAGTGGGGCTATCTATTATTTTATAAAATGACGAATGTGCCAGTGAAATAATAATAGAACATCTTATAAAAATCAATTAGGGAATCTCACAGCCATGAGGGCGCTGATTGATTTTATTAGATGTTCTTTATTATGGAACAAGCCGAGGAATGATATAAAATAATAGATAGCCCCACTGGAGCAAAAGGGAAACGTCCCCAATTACCCCTATTTCTCAACAATGTCCATCATAGCTTGTTTTAATTCTTGTAATTTTTTATTGGCATCTTCCTCTGATGTTCCCTTTATTCCCATATATAACTTGATTTTTGGTTCAGTTCCAGATGGCCTAATACAGCACCATGCATTATCCTCTAATTCATAATATAACACATTTGATTCTGGCAAGCCTGATTCCTTTATTTCTCCTGTTTGCATGTTCTTTACAATATTTTTTTGGATATCTTTAAAGGTTAATACTTGATAATTTCCTATTTTTTGAATATCTGTATTTCTCATTTTCGTCATCATTTCTTTGATTTCTTGTGCTCCTTGCACACCTTCTCTTACAATAGATACTTGCTCCTCTTTGTAATATCCATATTTTTCATAAATGTCATTCATAGCATCCCATAAAGTTTTATTTTGAGCTTGATAATAACATGCTGCTTCACATAGCGCCATAACGGCTGCAATTCCATCTTTATCTCTTGCATAATCACCAATTAAACAGCCATAACTTTCCTCATAACCAAATACATAAGTTTTGTCTTTTTTCTCTTCTGCTTTTTTCATAACAGCACCTATATTTTTAAATCCTGTTAATACTTCTGGGCATGCTAAATCATAATATTTTGCAATTGCTTTTGCTAAATCAGAAGATACTATCGTCGTAATCAACATTCCATTAGATGGTAATATTCCTTTTTCTTTCATTTGTGAAATTCTATATTCTGCAATTAATAAAGCTGACATATTTCCTGTGTAGGTCATATATTCTCCTGTTTTAGCATCTTTTGCAAAAATTCCTAAACGGTCAGCATCTGGGTCAGTTGCCAAAACTACATCTGCCTCTACTTTTTTAGCTAATTCTAAGGCTAATTGAAATGCTTTCTTATCCTCTGGATTCGGATAATCAACGGTTGGAAAATTTCCATCTGGCTCTTTTTGTTCTGGCACAACATATACATTTTCTAACCCTAATTCTTTTAATAGTCTTTCTGTTACCGTATTTCCTGTTCCATGTAATGGGGTATAAACCACTTTTAGTTTTTTACCTTGTTCTTTCATAATCTCTGGATTTAAAACAGAACTTTTTAAAACACTTAAATATTTATCGTCCATTTCTGTCCCAATGATTTGTAATAATCCTTTTTGTATCGCTTCTTCTTGTGAAATTTGCTTAATTTCAGAAAAACTCCCAATCGCTCTTACCTTGCTAATAATATCTTTATCTCTTGGTGATACAATTTGTGCTCCATCGTCCCAATATACTTTATATCCATTATATTTAGGAGGATTATGACTCGCTGTAATCATAACTCCTGCTGTACATCCTAATTCTCTTACGGCAAAAGATAATTCTGGTACTGGTCTTAAATTTTCAAATAAATAAGCTTTAATTCCATTCGCACATAGAATAAGTGCTGTTTGCATACTGAATTCTTTTGACATTTTTCTAGAATCATAACTAATAGCGACACCTTTATCTTGTGTTCCTTGCTCCACAATATAATTCGCTAAACCTTGCGTTGCTTTTCCTACTGTATATTGATTCATTCGATTAATTCCTGCACCAATGATTCCTCTTAATCCTGCTGTTCCAAATTCTAGTTCTTGATAAAATCTGTCTTCAATTTCTTTTTCATTCCCTTTTATGGCTAATAATTCTTGTTTTGTTTCTTTATCAAATTCTGGGCTTTCACACCATTTTTTATATTCTTCTAAATAGTTCATTTTTCCCTTCCTTTCTTTTTATCCTATCATCATTCTTTCTAATCTAGATGATGAAATTTCTTATATAATTCTCTTGCTGTACTTGGGCAATCAACTCCCGCGGAATCTGCATTTTTCACTGGTGCAAATTCTTCTTCTCTCTTTACACGAAGAACTGCCATGTCGTCTACTTGTCCAAAAGCATCAAATAGAAATGCCTCAAACTTATACGCATTTGGGGAATCTGGAATTACCAAATTTCCATCTTTATTAATATAAGTTGCTTTTTTGTAAGCTATATGATAAGGCAATGGGTTTTCTCCCATCCTTTCTACTATATTTATATGAAATAAATTGCATAAAATATGTGACTCTCCATATAGCAACTCTCCATTTTCATCTCGTGCTTCTGCCATTTCTTCTGTAATTTCAGAATATTCTACAACACTTGGTTTTCCATTTCTTTTACAAAACACTCCCACTTTTTCTTGTGGACTTGCTTTTACCACAGATTTGCAAGCAACGGTTACCCCTTTATCAATGGCAATCCCCATTAAAACAGGATCTACCATTTTTGCCAAACAATTATCAATACCAGCAATGAATATCCATTCTGTTCCCATTTGCTTCATTTTTTGAGTCATACCATTTTTTACAAGCGATTCATAAATTCCTCCATGCCCATCTGCTGCTTGCTTAATTAACCCATCTTCTCCAATTAATATCTTTCCTTCTGTATCAATCATAGGTAATTGACCTTGCATAAAGAAAAATAAGTTTTTATCTTTTTGATAACCAAAATATTTATTTTTTTCAAAAAATGCAATGGTAGCTTCATTATTTTCTCGACTTGTCATAATAAACCATGGAATCGTAACATCATATTTTTTTCCCGCTTCTTTTAAACTATCGGATAATAATTCAAATAACGAATTATGAGATTCTAAACCAATATCATAGGTTCCTTTTGGTCCATCGTGTCCCAATCTTGTTCCTTGTCCTCCTGCCATTGTTACAGCTACTAATTTGCCTTCTTTAATTGCTTTTTTTCCTATATTTTCATAATATTTATAATCATCGTATAATTTACTTTTATCTAGATAATCAATTGGCGTAATTTTATCTTTTTCTTGCTTTTCTTGTTTTTTGGTATGATGGTACAATTGACTAATTAATCCAAAATCGATTCTTTCTATTTGATGTAACAATTCTTTTTGATATATGTCGTCTAATGTTTCATAGTGATTTAATATATGCTCTTGCCCATATTTCTTTAAAATATTTTGTATTTTTTTTACTCTTTCCTCCATACTTATCTTCCTTTCTTATATTACTTAAAAACAAAAACAGATAATATATATTATCTGTTTAATTATTTATACACCATTTTAAAAAAATTGGCAACTACTTTTTTTATAATTTCTCTATTTCTTTTTCCCCTGTAACTCTTAAAACCTTATGATATTGGTCCATTACTTCATCTAAATTTTCTCCCACCTCTTCGAGATTATAACAATCTATAATTTTAATATGATTTTCTTTGTTCCTACATTGTTCTATATTTTGATTCGTGTTATGAATATATTGTCCGTTTCCTTTTATAAAAACAATTACATTCTTATCTTTTTCTGCTTTTTCTTTCATTGCTTCAAGCTTTTCTACATCATTATTTTTCCAATCTAGTTTTAATATTTTTTCTCTTTTTTCTTCTTTTAAATTTGTATTTGCTAAAACCTTTTTCATTGTTTCTTCTAAATTATTTTCTGTTAGAATGATAATTTCATTTTTATCCTCTATTTTCTTATCTATATATGGTAAACTTATCATCTCAAAATGATAATCACTTGCATAAAATGCACATATCTTTTCTTTCGTATTTTTACCTTTATTCATTTGAATTTCTCCCTTTCAATTATTATTGTTTATTGCCATTATCAGACTACTGGTAAATTTTACCATTTCTTTACAAATATGTCAATAATATTTCAAATAAATTTCATCTACTTTTTTCGACAATTGAATTTTTATCCTTTTTTAGTATAAAATTTTCTAATTTGTTAATAATTAATAGTAAAGAATATTTTTGAAATTTATTATTTTTGGAGGTAACAAATGAAAAAAAATTTAAAAATGGTAATTATTTTAACTTTTCTTCTTTTTTTATATAGTTCTATTTGTGCCATTTCTTACGCACAAAACATTTCTACTGATATTGCTAATAGCGTTTTTAGATTACACGTTATTGCCAATAGTGATAGTGAAGAAGACCAAAATTTAAAATATATCGTTCGTGATAATTTATTAAAATATATGAATTCAATTTGTGAAAATTGTAAAACAAAAGAAGATGCAATTGCTATGGTTGAAAAAAACAAAACAGCTTTTGAACAAATAGCTATGAATACAATAAAAGAACAAGGTTACGATTATTCTATTAAAATTAATATTGGTAATTTCGAATTTCCTACTAAAGATTATGGCGATATTTCTTTACCTGCTGGCTATTATGATGCTTTACGCGTTGAAATTGGTGAAGCAAAAGGCAAAAACTGGTGGTGCGTAATGTTTCCACCTCTATGCTTTGTTGATGTTTCTTCTGGTGTAGTTCCAGATGAATCAAAAGAATTCATGAAAAATAGCTTATCAGAAGAAGAATTCGCTCTTGTCTCAAATCAATCTGATAATGAAATCCAATTTAAATTTAAATTATTAGAATTTTTTGCTAATAATGGTTTGATAACTGCAAAAAAGTAGTAGAAAAACAGTTGCAATCCTTCTAACTTTATGATATATTTTTATGAGTAAAAGAGTGTTAATTTTTATTACACACTCTTTTTTGATGGAAACAAACAATAATGGGGGTCATTCATTTGGAAAAATTAGTCGTAAAAGGTCCAACACCTTTAAAAGGTGAAATAACAATCAATGGTGCAAAAAATGCAGCTGTCGCTATTTTACCAGCTACACTTTTAATTGATGGAATTTGTACCATTGAAAATCTACCAAATATTAGTGATATTAAAATATCTTGTGAAATATTAGAAAAATTAGGTGCTAAAATAACCTGGAATAACAAAAATAGTATTACCATAGATACATCAAATATAACAACTACAAAAGCACCTTTCGATTTAACCAGTAAATTTAGAGCTTCTTATTACATCATAGGGGCTATGCTAAGTAGAAAAGGAGAAATTGAAGTGGGAATGCCTGGTGGTTGTAAACTTGGGGCTAGACCAATTGACCAGCATATTAAGGGCTTTGAAAGATTAGGTGCCAACGTTACAGTTGAAAAAGGCACAATTCTTGCAAAAGCAAAAAAACTAAATGGATGTCCTATTTATATGGATATTGTTTCAGTTGGTGCTACTATTAATGTCATGTTAGCTAGTGTATTAGCAAAAGGGACAACCATCATTGATAATGCTGCAAAGGAACCTCATATCGTAGATGTAGCAAACTTTTTAAATACGATGGGTGCTGATATTAGAGGGGCTGGAACAGATGTTATTAAAATCAATGGTGTCGAAAAATTACATGGAAATGCAACTTATTCCGTTGTTCCTGACCAGATTGAAGCTGGTACCTTTATGCTTGCTGCCGTAGCAACAAGAGGTGATTTAGTCATTAAAAATTGTATTACCAAGCATTTAGAATCCATTACTGCTAAAATTATTGAAGTAGGTGGAAATGTAGAAGATAACATAGACAGTATTCGCGTTTGGTGTAATAAAAGACCAAGCAAGGCTACGATAAAAACTTTACCTTATCCAGGATTTCCTACAGATTTACAACCTCAAATGGGTGTTGTATTATCTTTAGCAAATGGTAATAGCATGATTCATGAAAGTATCTGGGATTCCAGATTTCAATATACAGACGAATTAAATAAAATGGGTGCAAAGATAACGGCACAAGGAAAATCAGCATTTTTCGAAGGGGTTAAAAAACTATCTGGTGCTCCTGTTTATTCCTCTGATTTAAGAGCAGGTGCTGCTCTTGTTATTGCAGGAACAGCAGCAGAAGGAATCACAGAAATCTATAATTTAGAACATATTGATAGAGGTTATGAAAATATAGAAGAAAAATTTAGAAGTATTGGTGCTAAAATCGAAAGAGTAGATGAATAACAAAGGAAAGAAAAATTATGTTAAATTTTTGTAGTTTATATAGTGGAAGTAGCGGAAATAGTTTGTTTGTAGAAACTTCCAATACAAAACTTTTAATTGATGCTGGCGTAAGTAGTAAAAAAATTGAAAAGGCTTTAACTGAAATTAATGTAGACCCATATTCTTTAGATGGTATTTTAATTACCCATGAACATACTGACCATGTACAAGGATTAGGAACTTTTTCTAGAAAATTTGATTTACCTGTATTTGTCAATCAAGAAACCTTAGATGCTATGCCAAAACAAAGAGATAAAATAGCAAGTAACAATATCAAAACTTTTAAAATATCTAACAAATTCTCCATAGGGGATTTAGAGATTAAACCATTTTCTATTCCTCACGATGCTATTAATCCTTGTGGCTTCAATATATGGGGAGATAATAAAAAGATAAGTATTGCAACCGATATTGGACATATGTCAAATGATATTTTCAAACAACTGGAAGAAAGCTTATTTATTATGTTAGAGGCAAATTATGACCCAGAAGTGTTACGATGTTCTTCTTATCCTTTTCCTTTAAAATCAAGAATTGCAGGTCCTACTGGTCATTTATCAAATGAAATGGCAGGTAAAACCATATCTCATTTATTATCTTCTGGTTTAAAGAATGCTATGCTTGGTCATTTAAGTAAAGAAAGTAATTTTCCTGAACTTGCTTATCAAACCGTTATGGATGAATTAATTTCTGAAAATTCTTTTGATACAGCTACCATTCATTTAAACGTGGCTAGTAGAGATGTACATAGTGAAATAATTCAAATTTAATATGGATAGCAAAGTTTAATTTAATTTTTATTTGTGACTCCCAACTACATAATAAACTGTAAACCAAATTTTCATAAAAATTTGGTAACAGTTTATAATTTGTTGGTCCCCCCGAATTGTCACTTCATAAAAATCAAATTAAACTTTTTCAAAAAATATATAAAAATAAAAGGATTGTGAATTATGTTAAGCATTCAAATTATTTGTATAGGAAAATTAAAAGAAACATATCTAAAATCAGCCATTGATGAATACAGAAAAAGATTGTCTAGATATTGTAAATTAGACATGCTAGAACTGCCTGATGAAAGAATACCTGAAAAAGTAAACATAAAATTAATGAATGAGATTAAGGCAAAAGAATGTTGTAATATTTTAAGCCATATCAAAAAAGACTCTTACGTTATTGCACTAGATTTAAAGGGAAATCAATATACATCAGAGGAGTTTTCTTCTGAAATACAAAAGTTATCTATGGTTTCAAGTCATATTACTTTTATCATTGGTGGTTCGCTTGGTTTAACAAATGACTTATTAAATCAATGTCATCAAAAAATATGCTTCTCTAAAATGACGTTTCCTCATCAACTAATTAGAGTGTTCCTTTTAGAGCAACTATTTAGAGCTTTCAAGATAGCCAATGGAGAAACCTATCATAGATAGTATTTTATTGGATTTGTAGAGAAAATAAAAGAAAAAAACAAGGTATCAAAATTTTAGGGGCGAACTGAAAAAGTTACATAATTCAACATTTATTTTTTATGGGGGATTATCTTCTCTACAAAAATAAAAACTTAATTAATTTGAAATCTTTTCTAAAATCTTTTTTACTAATCTAAGAATTATTATCTTTCTAACGATTAAAAAAATTGACATAAATAATAATAGTTTTGTTATCATGGAAAAATTATATCTTACTATCTCTTATTTGTCAACAAAAACTTCACGACATAATTCTGCATATTCCTACACTTACCAACATTCCCACAATGTCAGCTACTAAAGAAGCCAGTAAAACAAACCTTGTTTTTTTTATCTTAACACAACTTGTGTATATCGCAATTGTATATAAAGTGGTTTCTGTAGACCCCATAATAACAGATGCCATCATTCCAATACTATTATCTACTCCATAAGTTTTCATAATGTCTGTTGCAACAGCAATAGAGCCACTTCCTGAAATAGGTCTAAGCATGGCTAATGGCATAATCTCACTTGGAAAATGTATTACATTTAACAGAGGGGTGATAACACGTATTATCATATCTAAAATTCCTGAATTCCTTAATGCCCCAATGGCAACAAATAACCCTATTAAAGTAGGCAAAATACTAAATACAATTTCAATACCTTCTTTAGCACCCTCTAAAAAGTCATCAAAAACTTTATTTTTCTCTACTAAACCATAAGTAACAATTAATAAAATAATAAGTGGCATTGCTAAATTTGATATAAAATTAACAATTGTCATAACATTACTCCTTTTTGCCAAATTTAATAATTAACATAATGGCAGTTATTCCGTGCAATTGCCGCACATATTGTTGCAATCCAAACAGGTAAAATGATTCCAGTAGGATTGGCAGAACCTAATGAATTTCTAATAGCAATTACTGTTGTTGGTATTAACTGAATGGATGCTGTATTCAAAACAATAAATACTAACATAGAATTGGATAACGTGTCTTTTTCCCTATTCTCTTTTTGCATAGATTTCATCGCTTTCAACCCTAGAGGAGTTGCTGCATTTCCTAATCCTAGCATATTAGCAATCATATTCATCGAAATTTCTTTCTGAACTTGTTTATTTTTTCTCATTTCTGGAAATAATATCTTTATAATTGGACTTAGTAAATTTGTCAATTTTTCAATGATACTTGTTTTATTGGCAACACGCATGATTCCATTCCATAAACATATTGTTCCAAGTAAATCAATGGACAAGATAATAGCATCATTCGTACTTTGAAAAATAGCCGAGTTCAAGTGTTCCAAATTGCCAGAAAAAATAGCATAAGAAAATGATACTATAATAAATACAGGCCATATATTATTTAACATATCTATCACCTAAATAATTTTATTCTATACTTGACTTTTTATTACAATATAATTGACCTACACTTTCATTTGTGATATATTATATATGGATTGTTAAATTATAACTTTTAAGGAGGATGGATAGTATGAAATCAATAGGAATTATCAGAAGAGTAGATGAGCTTGGTAGAGTTGTTATTCCAATAGAAATCAGAAATCAATTTAATATTGTTGAGAAGGATCCTATTGAGATATTCGTAAATGGTTCTTCCATTATATTGAAAAAATATGAACCTAATTGCATTTTTTGTGATAGCAACCAAGACTTATTATCTTACAATGATAAATTAATATGTACAAAATGTGCTAACAAAATAGCTTCATTAGAACCAGAAGAAGAACAAGATAAAGAATAAAATTAAAAATCAATCAACATTGATGTAAGAGATTTTACGTGAAAGTTGATTGATTTTCTTTTTTTGTGAAAAAAAACGTAGATACATTTCCTGTAAACGCTATTTAGTTTTATGTATACTTTCCTGGGTTTAAGTTGATAAAAATTTTTGATAGATTTCATTTTTACTTAAATTTCTATCCTTTGCCATTTTTTTTATAATCTCCTTTTTTTCTAATCCTTGTTTTTCATACAGCTTGTAGTGTTCCTCTAAGCTCATCATTTCAAAGCCCTTATTTATGTCTACTTTTTTGTTTGCTTCGATTAGCAAAACAATTTCACCTTTTAGATTTTCTGCCTTTTCTATGATTTCTCTCGCATTTCCTCGTATAAATTCTTCATGAAGCTTTGTTAACTCTCTAGCCAACACAATTTGCCTATCTTCCAAAATTTGCTCTAAATCTTTTAATGTAGACATAATTTTATGTGGTGCTTCATACAAAATTACCGTTTCCTTACTTTTTTCAATTTTATGTAGCTTTTCCTTTCTTAATTTTTTATTTAATGGCAAAAACCCCAAAAAAGTGAATTCCTTTGTGTCTATGCCAGAAGCAATTAAAGCATTGATAAAAGCACATGCACCAGGAATAGGAATAACATCAATTTCTTCTTCGATACATTTTTTAATAAGAAACTCTCCTGGATCACAAATTCCAGGTGTCCCAGCATCTGAAACTACAGCCATATCTTGTCCTTCTAATATTTTCTCTACTAATTGTTCTGTTTTCATTTCTTCATTATGTCTATGATTACTGATTAGTGGTTTTGATATCCCTAAATGATTCAACAATTTTAAAGTATGCCTTGTGTCTTCTGCTGCAATTATATCCACCTTTCTAAGTATTTCAATTGCCCTTAAAGTAATATCTCCTAAATTTCCAATTGGAGTAGCCACAATATACAATTTTCCTTTATTTCTTTTCATCCTTATATGATTCCTTTCCTCTATGATATATTTCGTTAATTTCTTCTGTATATTCTCCATTCTCTGTATAAATATATAAATTATTCTGTACCTTTAAAAAGGGGTTTGCATTCTTAATCCCTTTTATTAAAACTAACTTAGGCTGACTATTTACATGGGAATAAACAAAACGCATGATTTTAGGCTCTATTTTATACTGTCTCATCAAATTTAAAATATCTACTATTCTATCTGGTCTATGTACCATATAGAATTCACCTTTATCCTTTATGAAATCACTTGAAACCCTAATAAAGTCTTCTAAGGTCGCTGTTGTCTCATGTCTTGAAATTATCTTTTTTTCTTCCTCATTTTTCATTCCCGTACCTCTTTTTTTGTAAGGCGGATTTGTTACAATGGCGTCAAAAGTGCTTTTTTCTAATATATTACTTAACTTTAATATGTCTTCATTAATTATCTTAAATTTATTTTCTAACTTATTTAATCGTATACTTTTTTTAGCCATCTCGTATACTTCCCTTTGAACTTCCACTCCTATCATCTCTTTTAATTCCGTCTTTTCACATAATAAAGTTGCTATAATACCTGTTCCTGTCCCTAAATCTAAAACTCTTGTATCTCTTTTTATGTTTTTAGCAAAATCCGATAATAAAATACTATCTATTCCAAAACAAAATCCCTTTTTATTTTGAATTATTTTTAGATTTTTAAACTGTAAGTCTTCCACTGTCTCATTTTGAGCTAATTCTAATTTCATATAATTTTCTCCTCTATTTTCATATTTTTAAGTTAATACTGGTTTTTTTATCATTCTTTTCTTTATTTTTTTGTTATATGTAAACCGTTTTGGCTGATTTTTTTCTTTTCTCTTCTACTAGTCCTTCCCTTAGTTGCCTAATGATTTTTCCAATTTTATTTTATCTATCTTTTTGATATTTACTATAAAAAATTATATTTCCCTTTTTTTCATTTTTATTTTTTTGCTAAACTGACTTAAATTTTTTTATATTTTTTCATTTATTTTTTTCTTTATTTATTATTTTGTTAAATATTCTTGTATTTTTTATTTATTATTTTATTTAATTTATTTTATTAATTTATTATTTTTTGATTTTATTTTTTAACTTTATTGATTTATTTATTAGTTTTTTATTTATTATTTTTAAATTCATTTTTAACTTTCAATCTTATCCATTGTAAGTTATAGTTTTAATTTTTATTTTTATTTTCACATCTAATATTTTATCTTTTTATATATTATTTTTTATTTCTATTCTATTGATTGCATTTTCTTTTTATCATTTTATGTTTAGATTTTTATTTCTTATTTGTTTTTTATTTTTGTTTATTTCTAG